>CAKKRM010000241.1 GCA_919902735.1 Anaerolineales bacterium
AAAAAGCAGGCTTGAAACTGAATCGGATCATTCCCACGAAATCGCCCATGAAAATTATTGAAGTGTCAATATGAATCTGTGCACAAGAGTTACCCAATTTCTGATTATTAGGAGACCTAAACATGAATGACATCGTAAACCTTTCAGCAACCCAGATCGCTCAAGAGATCAAGGCTGGCAAAGTATCAGCCAGGGAAGTGGTGGATGCTCACATTGGCCGGATTGAAGCCGTCAACCCACGCATTAATGCAGTGGTCATCCCCCTGTTTGAAGAGGCTCGAAAAGGGGCGGAGGCCGCCGATGCCGCTCAGAAACGAGGCGATGCGCTGGGAGCGTTGCATGGCGTACCCATCACCATCAAGGAACAATTCCTGGTTAAAGGGACTGCCACGACGCTCGGGTTACCCAGCCAGAAAGATCACCGTGCTGAAGATGACGGTCCGCTGGTGAAGAGGCTGCGTGAAGCGGGAGCGATCATTCTTGGCAAAACAAATGTTTCGCAAATGCTGCTTTACATCGAATCCGATAATCCCGTTTACGGCAGAACCAATAACCCGTGGAATCTTGATCGCAGTTGCGGTGGCAGCAGCGGCGGCGAGGCCGCCATCATCGCGGCGGGCGGATCGCCCCTGGGGTTGGGCGGTGACTTTGGCGGAAGCATCCGTGAGCCTGCGCATTTCTGCGGCATTCAGGGATTGAAGCCAACTTCCTTGCGGCTGACCAATTTCGATACCCGTTCCGATCTTCTTCCCAGAGGGCAGGAAGTGGTTCTGCCTCAACCAGGTCCGATGGCTCGCAAGGTGGCAGACTTGGCCCTGGCGATGGAAGTGTTAGCCGCTCCCGGGCAGGATCGGTTTGACCCGTCCATTCCGCCCGTTCCGTGGCGCAACCCGGCCGATGTAAAAATCAAATCCCTGCGCGTGGCTGTCTATGAGGATGACGGTTATTTCAAAGCCGCCCCTGCCATCCGTCGGGTTGTGAGAGAAGCGGTAGACGCACTGCGCGCCATGGGGGTGCAGGTGGTGGAGTGGACTCCGCCTGCTGTGGGCGACGCCATCCGCTTGTTCTTTAGCGTCTTTACATCCGATGACTCGGCAGCACTACGCCATGCCTTGCGCAACGACGAACCAATGCCTCAACTCGCGGGCATCATTCGCAGCACACAGATGCCAGGCTTTATGAAAAAACTGTTGACGAATAGATTGAGGTCTTCAGGGCAGGAACGGCTCCTGCGAGTCTTCGAGTCGATCGGCATTCGTTCGGCGGAGGGATTCTGGAAATTGGTTGTGGAGCGGAATCAATATCGTCTGCGCTTCATGCGGGAACTCGAAGCGGGCGGCTTTGACGCGATCATTTGCCCGCCAACATCCCTGCCTGCGGTTTTACATGGCAGCACTTCCGATCTGCTGGATTTTGATAGTTACGCCAGACTCTTCAATGTGCTGGGCATGCCTGCGGGTGTGGTGGCCGCTGGGAGGGTTCGTGCAGGAGAGGAAAGTGACCGCCAACCTAGCAAAGACAATGTCGAGCAGGCGGCATTACGGGTGGAAACAGGCAGCGCTGGCTTGCCAGTGGGTGTGCAGGTCGCGGCCCCGTATTGGCGCGAGGATGTGGCACTGGCAGTTATGGGCGCATTGGAAAATCACTTTGAATCTCAGGCTGATTATCCAGCGCGGCCGCCGCTGTAGTCCATTCTGTGGAGGGTTGTGAAAATATTCGAACCATAATTCCATGAAATACAAGCAATTTGACAACAGCAATTTCAGAGATTTATAAAAGAAGCAAATAACCTATTTCAAAAAAAGGAGAAAATATCATGACACACATCGAAAAATCCATCCAGATCAATTGCGCGCCTGAACAAGCCTTTGCCCTGGGAACCGATATTAGCAAGGCGGCCACGTGGCAGGCTGGCATCGTCGAAGCGAAGACCACCTCCGAAGGAGCGTGGGGGGTTGGCACAACCTATGCGTGGACGCAGAAAGCCATGGGACAGACGATGGAAACGCGCGGCGAAGTAACGGTTTGGAATCCGCCCTCCGCCTATGAATGGAAGGCGACCAAATCCCCGTTTCCGCTGGCAGGCGGGATGAAATTCCAGGCGGATGGAGATTCCGCGCTGGTCAGCATGTTTTTCGACGCCGAACCTGGCGGCTTCTTCAAACTGGCGGAAGGCATGATTCGCAGCCAGATGGAGAAGCAGTTGGATGAAAACCTGCAGGCGTTGAAGAAGTCGCTGGAAGGATAAAGTGACAGACCCTAAAGGTTTTTCGTGCTGACTCTCATCCCGTTATGTCAGACTTTCCTGCCAAATGTGGCGCGTATTATCGCAGGAAACCTTTAGGGTCTTAGCCCGAGTAAATAATTTCTCAAAAGGAGTAACGACAATGGAAAATCTCCCCTCACGCGCAATCAGCCGCCTAACCCTTGCGATTGGAATTGTGGCTGTTATTGGGCTTGTCGCAATCAGCCTGTTCTTTGCCGTAGGAGGGTTTTGGGGACCGCTCAACGACCTGTCCATTGCAATCGAGGCGATCTTATGCGCGCTTCTGGCATGGATGCTTCACCCGGTATTTCGTGAATGGTCTCCTCGATCAAGTCAACTGATGCTCCTCGCTGCACTGGCTGGAGGCGTTATTGTCTCCATGGGTTCGGCATTTGTCATCTTCAAGGTGACAGGTTATTTTCTCGCGGGGCTGATCATGTTTTTGGGATACGCCTTTATTGGTCTTTGGGTGCTGGCGCTAAATTACCATTCTCAACACCATGGCATCTGGCCGCCTGGATTAACTCGTTTGGGACAGGTTGCTGGTGCGATCATGACGCTTGGTTGGTTGAGCATTCCTGGAATTCTTGGTGGTGTGGATTCACCGACTGATGCGTCCTGGATGGAGAATCTAAGTCAGGGGAATGCTCTGGGATGGATGATTCTCCTTCCAATCTGGTGTTTCTGGTTGAGTCGTATTCTTTTGAAATCAAGTTCACACAAGTGAGTGAGGAGAAGGTTATGGAAAAGAATTCCCTGTTCCGTTTTGCAGGCTGGTCCGCGTACGTGAGCGCCGCCGCAACGATCCTCGGAGCGGTGACGCTGGTCATCTTCTTCAGTGTCGGCGATCCGTACGGAAAAATCAACGATGTTTCCAGTGTCATCATCGGACTGACGGCGATGCTGATTCTTTTCGCGCTGTATCAAATCCATCGCACGTCCGCGCCGATGGTCAGCCTCATCGCGTTTTTGATCGGCGCGCTTGCCATGCTGGTCGCGGCGGTGCTGCAGGCATGGCTTGTCCTCAGCGGCACGAATTTCGGAACAATCGTCACCTTGATGTTTGGCGTATTCGGCGCGTCGCTCGCGACCTTTAATTGGCTCGCCTATTCCAATGAAACCCTGCCTCGCGGCTTGGCGTGGACGGGAATCGCCGCTGGCATCGGCTACGTATTGGTGACCGCTGGCTTCATCCTCGGCGGATCAGATCACTTGCTGACTTATATCGGCGGCGCGCTAGCCATCATTGCTTATCCCGTTTGGGCGTTCTGGCTTGGACGCATCTGGTTACGAAACACAAAAGGAGAAACACAATGAACACAAATCCATATCGTCTCGCAGGCTGGTCTGCATTGACCGCCGCCCTTGTCACCGCCTTCACCATTGTCACGTTTGCCATCGGCATTAGCGTTGGATGGGACAAGGTGGGTTTTCCCAACGACATCGCCTCGATCGTGATGTACTTCCTGCATATTCCCATCCTCTTGGGCTTGGATAAATTCCTCAAACCGCGTCCCGTGCAACTGTGGCTTGGAATCCTTGCGGCGCTTGTCATCGGGATTGTGCAGGTTTTGTTCGTGGGCGGCATCGCGGATGTCACCACCCTCCCTGCCTCTGTTTGCACCGTTATCCTCACCCTCGTCTATATTGCCTACAACTGGCAGGCGCGGCAGAGTCAATCCCTGCCAAACGGTTTGACGCTCATTGGCATCGTCGGCAACGCGGGCGGGGCATTGGCAAGCGCCGCCAGTTTCGTTGCGGTGGATCATCCCCTCGTATGGATTGGCGGCTTGTTATACCTGCTCAACGTGGTCTGGCTGTTCTGGATGAGCCGCATCTGGTTGCGAAACGCAAAAGGATGAGACATGCCAAATCCAAATCCCCTCATCCTTCAAATGCGCGTCGCCATCACAACCAGCGACTACGAGCGTCTCGTCAAATTCTATTGCAACGGACTCGGGCTCGAACCCGCCGCCATCTGGAACAACGACGGCGGACGCGCGCTCATGCTCGAAATGGGTCAAGCCACGCTCGAACTGTTCGATGAACGTCAGGCGGAAGTAATTGACCAACTCGAAGCGGGGAAACGCGTTAGCGGGCAGATCCGCTTCGCGTTGCAGGTGCCAGACCTCCCGTCCGCGATGAAGCGACTGCTCGACAACGGCGCGACCCTCGTCCACCCGCCCGTCGAGACTCCCTGGGGCGATCTCAACGTCCGCCTCCAGGATCCAGATGGAATGCAGGTCACGTTGTTTCAATCAAGGTAGTACCGCAAGATTCATCTTGCGCCTTCACATTCACCAGCGAGATAAATCTCGCACTACAAAAAAGGAGAAACCCATGAAACTCGAAAAATCAATCCACATCAATTGCCCGCCCGAGAAAGCCTTCGCTTTCGCCACCGACTTCGCTAACGCCCCGAAATGGATGGTCGGATTCATCGAAGCCAAAATCCTGACCGAAGGCGCGCCGCGCGTTGGCACGCAATTCATGTTCGTGTCGAAATTCATCGGACAAAAAATGGAGATGAAATCCGAAATCGTCGTCTGGGATCCGCCCACGCGCTACGAGTACAAATCCGTTGACGCGCCCGTCTCCATGCACGGCGGATTTTCGTTCGTCGCAGAGGACGGCGGCACGCTTGTCACCATGCAAGCCGAAGGTGAGTTCAGCGGCTTCTTCAAACTCGCCGAAGGCATGATGAAAAATCAGATGGACAAGCAAATGGAAGACACCATGCAAGCCTTGAAGAAGGCGCTGGAAGGTTGATAACAGTACTGCGACATTTATGTCGCCTTTGCTTCGGCGAGATGAATCTCGCGGTACAAAAACAAATTCACTAAAGGAGAAATGAAATGAAAAAAGTTTTCAAATGGATTGGGATCGTGCTTGGTTCGCTGGTTGGCTTGATTCTTGTGCTGGTGGCCGTGCTCTTCCTCGTCGGGAACTCGCGCTTGAACAAGACCTATGACTTTCCGCCGGACAATATCGCCATTCCCACCGATGCAGAAAGCATCGCGCGCGGCGAGCATATGACAAAAATGCTCTGCACAGGCTGTCATGGAACGGACTTGAGCGGCGTCGCGAATTGGTTTCCGGCAGGCCCGTTTGGCTCCATGGACGCCCCCAACCTGACCTCGGGCAAGGGTGGGATTGGGCAAGAATATACATCGGACGAAGAATATGTTTTCGCTATGCGTCATGGTGTGGATCCCGAAGGCAAGCCTATCTTTATGCCTGCTGTCGTTGGCTTCTCATTTATGAGCGACGAAGACCTTGGGGCGATCATCGCGTACCTGAAAACAGCTCCGCCTGTGGATCAGGAAAGAAATGGTCGAAACTTCAGCGCGCTGGCAAAAATCATGTTGGGCGCGGGATTGTTTGGGGAACTGCCCGTCGAGGCAGTCAGCCATAACGCGCATGTAACCGCTCCAGCGGCTGGCGCGACCGTTGAATATGGTCAATATCTTGTTGCCATTGGAGACTGCATATCCTGTCACGGGGCAGACCTTGCAGGAGGCCCCTTCCCTGATCCTTCGGTCTCCATCCTCGCTCCAAATTTGACCCCCGCCGGAGAGCTGGCTGAGTGGTCAGAGCAGGGCTTTATCGCCGCCATGCGAACAGGTATCAAACCGGGCGGGGAAGCGATGGATCCCAAATACATGCCCTGGAAGGATATCGGCATGGCAAGCGACGATGAGTTGAAAGCGATGTTTATGTATTTACAGTCGCTCCCTGCATTGGAACAGGCGACAGGCCAGTAAAAAATAAACAGCCTTCAAAGACCATAATGACTTTGAAGGCTGTTTTCATTAACCGCCTGTCTGCTTGCTGTGTTCGTCTGTGGCGAGATCGAATTTCACCAGCCGTACGATGCGCGCGTGATCTCTTAAATACCACGGCACAATCTGCCTCGCATCTTCGAAGCTTTCCGCTTCAACGACGGCCCAGCCTGTATGGTCGTTGTCCTTGCATCCCCATTCAAAATGATGGAGGTAGCCTGCGGCGAACAGATCGTGAATCACCTGGTCGCATTTTTCGACAGCGTGGGCCGACTCAATAATATACCGATTCATATTTTCTCCTTTACAGATAAAGTTAAACCATTATAGGCTTTTTGAGTCGATTTTCAATGGGTTTCGTTTTAAGAAATGGCTGGAAGATATTTCTCGCGCAGGCTCGCCATGTGATGTTCGACATGACCGACGATCATGTGGATTAAAGCCCGCGCGCTCACTGCCGACCCGCTGGCTGTTCCAACCTGCGCGGCAGATTCTTCGCTGATGTTTTTTATGGCAATCGCATTCGCGCGGCGAAGATACTCGAACTCGCTGAGCAAATCGCCGAGCGCAAGTTCATCCGCGCCCGATTCGCGGACGAAATCATCCTGCTCGAAACCCGGCAGCGGGGTCTTATCCTTTCGAGAGATGCGCAGCAAACGATACGAAAAGACCCGCTCGGCATCTATCAGGTGGGAAACTATCTCTTTAATGGACCAATCGTCGGCGGAGATGCGGAAGCGGGCCTGTTGGTCAGAGAGATGCCCAAGCGCGGAATTCATTTCGTCGATTTGTTGGAGCAATGCGGCAATCACATCGCCTTTGGCCTGCGCGCGTTGGATGTAGTCTGTATAAAATGGGGCGTATTCTTCCGTGGTTGGGAGAGGGATGGATTTCAATTTTGTCTCCTTGTTTTAGAGCAGTTGTAATTTTCTTGAAAGTATAGCATTTATTTCTGTCTTCCCTTATTCGCTGTATAATGCTGCCAGACATTAGGAGTTTTCTACATGACCCTTGATTTGAAACCAGTGATTCTTCACAGTGACCGGGTATGAAGCCCAAAATTGCGGGCTGCCGATTCTGATTTGGGAAAATATGAAAAAACTATTTAAATGGTTATTTATTTTGTTTGCCACGCTGGCGTTTTTTACGGCTCTCGCGGGCGTATTCCTGTTCTTTTATGCGCCCATTTATTTTTCCCCGCAAGATCCAGGTTCTTGCGTCGCATCGTATGTGGGGATAAATAAGGGGATGGTATGGAGGGATGGCGAATGGCATCATTATGTGGAGTTTGCGGTGGATAACCAAATGTCCTTTTTTCCCTGGGAGGTTGTTGAACAACCGCTGCCTTCCTCCTTTTGGAATGACGACCCTGCCACCCCGCATTACAAACGGATCGGCTATCGCTGGCCAAGGGATTGGTGGGACCCGTTCCCCGCCAGGACCTGGAAAATCTGTTTAACAAGTTCGTAATTTTGTTTTCTCTACCGTACATCCGTCATTGCTTCGGGCACACCTGCCCTGGCGGGCGGCGCCAGGGAAAACAAGAACGCCCTCGCACATTGTCCCCGAATGGGGAATGACGGAGTTTACTCGTATTTGTGTGGTAGAGAAATTTTGTTCAAAAGAAAATAAGCAAAGGTTGAATGACAATTTCATCAATTTACAAAGAACTGTTTCGCAATGCCACTACAGAGGATAAGCTGATTCTTTTTCAGGTTTTGTTGGATGCAAAAGAGGATATGACTGTGAACCTCACGCTGGCTTTGCTAAAAACGATCCACAGGGAATTATGCAGGAATCAAAACCGAGACCGCCTGGCCTATAAATATTATGCCGAAGCAATCGAGTCTCTTCGCTATGAAATGGCGGATGTGTTTCAGCAGGTTGTCGGCGCCTGGAAAGCCGACCACATTGTTGAAGATGTGGAGTGGCTTTCTGATGGTGTGATCAAATAAAATTTGCAGACAAAGCCGCAAAAATAGGTGGAATGGTGGGCGGGGGTGTAGCGCAAAAATCTCGGTAAATTTCTGCAACAACCGTCTAACGCCAAGCCGCAAAGCATTAAATTCCTGGCGCCTTTGCGGCTTGGCGTTAAAGCTTCCGACAGTTTTGCGCCATACTCGTGAGTGGGCGTTTTGCATCCTCTTCGTTTGGTTGTGATATATTTAATTACTGATGTTATGCACCGTCCCGACACTGGCGCCGCGCGCCAGTGCGGTGAGGTTTGGACTACAAACCAGCAGATTTACGAGAACCTTCGGGACGTTTCGCGTAAGGTGAGTTAATTAGAAACTTCTAACAATTTTTGCGCGCTTTGTGCGCCAGAACAAGGTTTATTTCATGACTTCAAATCACACTCGTAACCCCGGCACGCCCCTCGACCTTGATTGGGTGATGGGCGCGCACATCAACAAAAGCGCAGTGGAGCGACGCACCGCCACATTGACAGGTCGCCGCACTGTGAAAAAGGATTGGCAAGCCGCATGGCTTTTACGCGCCATCACCAACATTGACCTGACAACGCTCGCAGGCGACGATACGCCCGGACGTGTCCATCGTTTGTGCGCCAAAGCCAAACAGCCATTACGCCCCGATATGCTTGAAAAACTTGGATTGAACGGCGAGCGGATCACTGTCGGCGCGGTGTGTGTTTACCCCAATCGTGTCGCGGATGCAGTCCACGCGCTTCAAGGCTCTAACATTCCAGTTGCCTCTGTCGCGACAGGTTTCCCCGCGGGACAGACTCCTTTGCCACAACGCGTTCAGGAAATTGAACAAGCCGTGGAAGCAGGCGCACGTGAAATCGACGTGGTCATCGCCCGTAATTTTGTGTTAACTGGTGATTGGCAAGCCATGTACGACGAACTGCAGCAATTCCGCAAAGCTTGCGGTGACGCGGCACATATGAAAACCATTTTGGCAACGGGTGACCTTGGCTCGCTCAAACAAGTCTATCAAGCTAGTCTCGTTGCGATGATGGCAGGCTCGGACTTTATCAAGACGTCCACGGGCAAGGAAACAGTCAATGCCACGCTGGAATTTAGTTTGGTGATGACGCGTGCCATCCGCGATTATCTCGACCGCTTCGGCTACAAAGTGGGCTTCAAGCCCGCGGGTGGAATCAGCTCCGCGAAGCAGGCGCTGGCGTGGCAGTCGCTGATGAAAGAAGAACTCGGCGATGAATGGCTGAAGAATGATCTGTTCCGCATCGGCGCGAGCAGTTTATTGACCGACATCGAGCGGCAGTTATATCACTACATCACAGGTCACTACGCCGCGAAACATCATATGCCGATGGGATAAAGGCTTTTACCACGAAGTGTCACAAAGGGTCACTAAGGAAAACCCTTTAGGTTTTTCCCCTTCGTGTACCTTAGTGACCCTTTGTGGTTGATTGAATTGGAGTTCTTATGAGCAAAATACTTGAAATCTTCAAAACCATGGAATATGGACCCGCCCCCGAAGCGCCTGATGCTGTCAAGGCGTGGCTGGATGAGCATGGACGCAAGTTCGGCTTGTTTATCAACAACGAGTGGGTGACGCCGAAGGGTGCAAAATTTTACTCGTCCATCAATCCAGCGAATGGCGAATTACTAGCCGAGACCACGCAGGCGGGACAAAAGGAAGTGGATGCGGCTGTCGCTGCGGCGCGTGAGGCGTTCAAAACCTGGAGTAAGACTCCTGGCGTGACTCGCGCACGTTATCTTTATGCAATCGCGCGCAACCTTCAGAAACATTCGCGCTTGCTGGCTGTGCTTGAGTCTATGGACAATGGCAAGCCGATCCGCGAGTCTCGCGATATTGATGTGCCGCTGTTGGCGCGTCACTTTTACTATTATGCGGGCTGGGCGCAGTTGATGGAAACCGA
>CAKKRM010000242.1 GCA_919902735.1 Anaerolineales bacterium
AGGAAGTAGACCGTCACCCAGCCGGAGAGTCCGCCGATGGCATTGTCGTTGTAGCCAAGATCGATCCATTTTGTGCGCGGCACGCCGAACGCCGTTTCGATGATCGGCCCGCCGCCTGTGTCGCCGATGGTGGCCGCGCCGTAGCCGGGAATATACACTTTCATGCCAGCCAGGTACGAATAGATCGAATAATCCACTGCCACAATGCCATAGCCTGCGGGCGCGCCGCTGGCAGTTCCGTACGAGCATCCGCCCGTGCCTGAATTGCAAGGCGAATACCAGGACGCGTACATTTCTGTGGCGAACCAATATTCGTAAGGGATGTTGCCGCCCACCGGCGCAAGCACAATTTTTGTTCCGCTTGCCACGATCTGTTTCTGCGGCTCGCGCAACACGGTTTCATCCTCCGTTGCGCGGCTTACTTCAATTCCATTTTCATAGCGGATTCGCGTCCGCGCCATCGCAATCCCCTCCACGCCAGGCTGGATGATCTCCTCCTGCCCAAACGGCACATCCACTGAATCAACTGCTTGCTTTTCAAACGGGATGGACTCCAAGGCCATGCTGATGGATTCGTAGACTCGTGTCACGCGGACTTGCCCATCTGCGGGCAGCGCTTCGCTCTCAAGCGGACGGCTGGTATCCAGTCCTGTGAGCGGAATCCCAGCCTCAGCAAGGGCAGCGCCAACCGTTCCTGCGGCAGAGCGGATGTTGATCACATCCTCGCCAGAAGTAATGACGAAATCCCGCGCAGGAGAATAAGTCACAGTCATCGAGTCGGTGAGGGCAGTTTCAGCGGGCGGGTTGATATTGTCTTTCACGTTGAGCGAAAAACCTGCTTCGCTCAACGCCTCTCCCACTGTCAGCGCGGAAGTTTGAAGGGGTTGCCCGCCCTGCGGAGTGACGAGGGTGAGCGCCACCGCGCGGCGCAATTGTAATTGGATGGCATTCTTCGCTGTGATGGTTTGATCCAACGCAAAGGGAATGCCGTTCACGAATACGCGGTCTGGGGCTTGCGGCGTGATGCCCGCCTCCGTCAGAATCAACAGAGGCGTTCTCAGGCTGGAGTTGAGGGTGAGGATCGTCTCGCCGTCGATGATTGTGACGGATTGGGGAGTATTTGGCTGACACGCGCACAAAAAGAGAATCAGTGTAAGCGCCAGCCAGCGAAGCGGTTTCATGGATGTAATTATAAACCAGTGTCTTGGTGACTTAAATTATTTGGACGCAAAGGTTGTCAACATCGTAAGCTCAAGCCGCCAAGTCGTCAAGAATTTAATTTCTTTGCGTCTCTGCGTCTTTGCGTTAAATAACTCACCTTACGCAGTTTTGCGTGTTTTAGGGTCATGTCGCCCTGAGCG
>CAKKRM010000243.1 GCA_919902735.1 Anaerolineales bacterium
GTAACGCAAACCGTTGGCAAGAACTTGCGTTAAATCTTTAGGTCGGTTTTTCAAAATTAAGTTGCTTTTCAATCTGTGTTTTGAGTCTTGTAAATCAGGGTTTCGGTTTTTAGCAAGTTTTCTGGTTCAATAAAGTTTGGCATTTTTAGTGGTGGCAATTTCCCAAATCTTTGTTTCTTCAAAATCGGCTCATGTCTTTTGGCTCAAAAAGTTTCGTGTCAAATTTGCTCATGTTTCTAAAATCGGCTTCAAGGTTTTCAGTTTAGGTTTTGGTAAATAAGCGGTTTCATTTGGGAAGGCTTGCTTTTTCTGGCTTGCGTTCTTTTTGGTCAAATCAGGTTTTCAAAATCGGCTGCATTTTTTCAGCAAAAGTTTCGGTAAGTTTGGTTCAGGCTTTTTCGCCAGGTTTATTTTTCTGGCATAAATCACGGTTTGCAAAGTCAGTTTTTAGAATAGGTCTCAACAAGTTCTCGGCTCTGGCGTTTTGGTAAGTCAGTCGTAATTTCCAAAGCAAAGTCGGGCTTGTAAAAAATTGTCGTGCGTGTAAAATCAAGTCACTAAAAGGCTGGGTTTTGGTTTTTAGGCGGCGTATGTGCTTGCCCCAGTTCTTGCCAACAAAGCGTGCACCTGACGCTGGGGATTCTGCGCAAATCTCAAGCAGTTTTCTACGCCTTTTCATTTTTCTGGCTGGACGGCTTCGCCGTCCCCGCCCCAGCGCAGGTAACGCAAACCGTTAGCCCGTTCCTCTAAAATTATGTCCACTATTACTCAGAAGTACAAGATTGAAAAAACTAATTCATCAATAAATCTCATCATTCCCTACCAGAAATATTGGGTATTAATCTTTTTTCTATCGCTAGGTTTCTTTATATTGCTTGGTATTATCTTTTCGCCATTTGTCGAAGCTGACTTAAATGTTGCCCTCCCACTAATATTTTTTTGTTTTGTTCCGTTTGCTATTTTGGTTTTTATTGAATTGATTTGGCTCTTAATCGGGAAAGAGGTAATTGAGGTAAATAAAGATTACATCGTTTTAAAGCATCAAATTATTGGATTTGGATTATCAAGAAAACTAATTTCAAATAAAATTAATGGCGTTTTCGTCGCTCGCAAAAATAATTATGGTGAGCCAGTATACTTTAAAGAGATTAAATTCGTAAATTTCAGCATTGGTAAAGTTGCGATTAATTACGGTAGGACGATTTTTGGCAGTGTAAATACTATTCGATTTGGGTCAAATCTTAGCGAAGGAGAAGCTAAACAAATTGTTGGTATTATTCACGAAAGTTTTCCATGCTATATTTACTCAAATCCCCCAAAAACGGGCTAACAAAGCGTGCACCTGACGCTGGGGATTCTGCGCACATCCCAAGCAGTTTTCCACGCCTTGTCATTTTTCCAGTTGGACGGCTTCGCCGTCCCCGCCCCAGCGCAGGTAACGCAAACCGTTAGA
>CAKKRM010000244.1 GCA_919902735.1 Anaerolineales bacterium
AGCCTGAACTATCCTACCTGAGGTCCTCCCTACCTGACAACCTTTGCTTGCACACAACCACACAAAACGAGACGCGGTTAAGATAATTTATGGTAAAATTTTGTTCGCTCACGATATGGAGCCTGTAGCTCAATGGCAGAGCGCCACACTGTGGATGTGGATGTTGTGGGTTCGAAACCCATCAGGCTCCCAACCCCCAGACCCTAAAGGTTTTTAATACCTTTAGGGTCTTATGGTAGGACGATAAACCCCATGCCTAAAACCATAAATGTTCTTTTCCTCGCGGCGGAAGCCGACCCTTTTGTGAAAGTTGGCGGGTTGGGCGATGTTGCGGGTTCTTTGCCGCGGGCGTTGCGCGCTCTTTCCAATGACGATGTAAAACTCGATGTGCGGCTCGTTTTGCCGTATCACCCCGTTGTCAAAGCGGATGATCTCAAGCCGTTGGGAATGTTCTCGATTCCGCGCGGCGATTCCGAGGTCGGGGTGGAGGCGTTCGAGTCCACGTTGAATGGGATGCCCGTTTACTTCATCAATGGCGACCCGATCCGCGCGAATGGTTCCGTCTATTCTCTTGATTCAAAATTGGATGCAGAAAAATATACTTTCTTTTCACTTGCCGCGCTGGCATTGCAGAGCCAGATCAACTGGCAGGCGGATGTTGTCCACGCCAATGACTGGCATACTGCATTAAGCGTTTACGGCTCGTTGACGAAACGCTGGGAGGAAGGCGCAAAGCATGTTGCGGGCGTGATCACTTTGCATAACCTGCCGTTCATGGGACCAGATATCAGCGCGATCCTTGAAGGGTATGGCATTAAACTCGCGCAGACAGACCTGCCCGATTGGGCGCGCGTAATGCCCCTGCCTTTGGGACTGTGGGCCTCGGATGCGATTGTGGCCGTTTCGCCCACTTATGGAAGCGAAATCCTCACCCACGAATATGGCTGTGGCCTCGGTGAATTTTTGCAAATCCGCCGTGAAACGATCAGCGGCGTGTTGAATGGGATCGATGTGGCTTCTTTCAATCCCGCGGATGATACGGCGTTGGGCGTGAACTTCGATATTGATTCGCTGGAAAAGCGAGCCGCCAATAAAGGCTTGTTGCAGGATCGGCTTGGTTTGAAGCGTGATCCCGAAATCCCCCTGCTTGCCATCGTCTCACGCATGGATGTGCAAAAAGGCGTTGACCTTGCCTTCACCGCCCTAAAAAGCATGAAGTCGGTTGATTTTCAAGCGATCATCCTTGGAACAGGCGACCCGAAACTTGAAGAAGCGGCGCGCAGTTTAAATAATTTATTTCCCGAAAAAATAAAAGTGGAATTGCGTTACGATGCAGGCCTTGCCCGCCAGATTTATGCAGGCGCGGATATGCTCCTAATGCCCTCGCGTTATGAGCCTTGCGGCCTTTCGCAAATGATCGCCATGCGCTACGGATGCGTGCCTGTTGTGCGCGCCGCAGGCGGTTTGAACGACACAGTGAAGCACAATGAAACGGGTTTTGTTTTCCAGAAGGCGCATCACATGTCATTGATGGCGGCTGTCAAAGCGGGTATCAAGGCGTTCTCTGATAAAGACCAATGGAAGAAGCTGCAACAGGCGGGCATGGCGCAGGATTTCTCATGGGAAAACTCGGCGCGAAAATATCTTGAGTTGTATCAATCTCTCGTAAAATAAATCCATTTGAAGGCAGGCGCATTATGGCTTTCGAACGTTCTTCTGGAATTCTTCTGCACCCCTCCAGCCTGCCCGGCCCCTACGGCATCGGCGATCTGGGTTCGCAGTGCTATCGCTTTATTGACTGGCTCGCATCCACTGGCTGCAAACTCTGGCAAATTCTACCGCTCGGCCCCACCGGGTATGGCGATTCGCCGTATCAATGTTTTTCCGCTTTTGCCGGGAATCCATATTTATTGAGTCCCGATGCAATGCTTGCCGATGGACTTTTGTCTCAAGATGATTTAGATGAGATGAAAACCCTGCCCGCCTCTCACGTGGACTTTGGCCTGCTCATTCCAAAAAAAATTGATCTTTTGCAAAAGGCATTTTCCCGCTTCCAATCTTCACCCGCGCATTTGCGTGAAGCCTTCGACTCTTTCTGCGCTGAAAACGCCCCCTGGCTGGACGACTTCGCTCTTTTCATGGCGTTGAAAGAAGCCAATGGCGGTGGAGCATGGAACGGGTGGCCCGAAGCGTTACGTTCCAGAAAAAAATCTGCAATGACGAAGGCTAGAAAAGAATTGGCGGAAAGCATCCTGCGTTATTCCTTTCATCAATTCCTTTTTTTCAGGCAGTGGAATAAAGTCCGCAACTATGCAAACGAAAAAGGGATTCAGATCGTTGGCGATATTCCGATCTTTGTAGCCTACGACTCTGCGGATGTTTGGGCGCACCCCGATTTATTCTTCCTCGATGAAAGCGGCAACCCTACGGTCGTTGCGGGGGTTCCGCCAGATTTGTTTTCCGCCACCGGCCAACTCTGGGGCAACCCGTTGTACAACTGGGAAGCGCATAAAAAGGAGGGCTATGCCTGGTGGCTTTCACGTGTGCGCGCCTCCCTTCATTTCATGGATATTTTGCGCTTCGACCACTTTCGCGGGTTTGCCGGTTATTACGAGATTCCCGCCGCGCACAAAACCGCCGAGCATGGACGCTGGGTTCCCGGCCCCGGCAAAGACTTATTCCGCGCGGTGGATCAATATCTTCGCGACGACTCAACCACGCCTGGGAAGGGTCTGCCAGTCATTGCTGAAGATTTGGGGGTCATCACGCCTGATGTGATCGAATTGCTGGAGGCATTTAATTTGCCCGGTATGAAGGTTTTGCAGTTCGCATTTTCAGGTCCCGACAACCCCTTCCTGCCGCATAATTACATTCCCAATTGCGTTGCCTACACTGGCACACATGACAATAACACCGCCTTCGGCTGGTTTGCCGCCGCGCCTGAACATGAACGTGAGTTTGCAAAGCGCTACCTTGCCGTGGACGGCCATGACTTCGCCTGGGATTTGATTCGTGCGGTTTGGAAATCTGTCGCGGTTTTTGCCATGGCTCCCATGCAGGATGTGCTTGGCCTTGGAGGCGAGGCAAGGATGAATTTCCCAAGCACGCTGGGCGGCAACTGGGAATGGCGCATGAGCGAAAATGATCTGCGCGAAGACCTGGCCGCAGGGTTAAGAGATTTGAACTGGATGACAACTCGCTCGTAATGGATTTCCCCGGACAGGTTCATCTGCCATTATGCCTTCCCCCTTCGCCCTCGTCACCGGCTCTGCCCACAGACTCGGCAAAGCCTTTGCCTTGTCCCTCGCCAGCATGGGTTATTCCATTGCCCTGCATTATCACGGCGCGGAAGAGCAAGCCAAAAACACCAAATCCGAAATCGAATCTCTCGGCGTGCAAGCCCACCTCCTCCAAGCCGACCTGACCGACCCCGCCCAAATTCAATCGCTTTTCACCAGACTTGATCTCCTTCTTCAACCTTTCAACCTTCAACTTTCAACTTTCAACATTCTCGTCAACTCAGCCGCCATCATGCCCGTTGGAAATCCCCGCGAACTTGAATTACAAGACTGGAACTCCGCCCTCGATCTCAACCTCCGCGCCCCGTTTCTCATTGCCCAACAAGCCGCCAAACGCATGACCGCAGGCGGGCTGATCGTCAACATCTCCGACATCGGCGCGCAAAAGGCTTGGAGCCGCTATCCGTCCTACACCGTCAGCAAGGCGGGGCTGGAGTCGCTTACCAAAATGCTTGCCCGTGCCTTCGCGCCTGATATTCGAGTCAACGCCATTGCGCCCGGGTTGGTACTTCCTTCGGATGTGGTCAACGAAGAGCAATGGAAAAAACTCGTCGAGCGTCTTCCCCTCAAACGCGCCGCTACTCTTAACGAGATCACCTCCGCTCTCGAATTTCTCATCGAAAACGAGTATATTACAGGCCAAACCATCGTCGTGGATGGTGGCTATTCGTTGATATAAAAAGTAATAAGTAACGAGGAAACCCGCACCGCCTCGCACTGATAACTGATAACTGATAACTGATAACTGATAACTGATGACTGACGACTGTTCACTAATACCTGATGACCCCCAAAAAACTCCTCCCCGATCTCCTAATCTCCAGTCTCTTACTAATCTCCATCCTCTTCTACGCCCTCACCTACGTCGACTTCACCATCCCGCCCTTTGAAGACGCCGCCATGCTCATGCGCTACTCCCAGCATCTCGCGGGCGGACATGGCGTCGTCTGGAACATCGGCGAGCCGCCCGTGGATGGCGCGACGGATTTTCTCTTCATGGTTGCATCCGCCGCGCTTATTAAGCTCGGCTTCACCGTCGGCCAGGCTGTGCGCGGCATTGGTTTCGTGTCGCACATCCTCACCGTTCTCCTTATCTACTGGACAAATCGCCGCATCCACAACGGCAGCATTCTCTTTTCTTTTTTAAGCGGACTTTATCTCGCTCTGGGCACTGGACTCTCCTATGTGTCTGCCTACTTCGGCACGCCTTTCTTCGCCCTCGCCGCCGCCTCCACCTGGACCTTGGGCCTGCTTCTGATGAAGGAAGAGAATCCACGCTGGTGGCTTTCCCTCGCCTTCGCCCTCAGCGGACTCGTCACTGGACTCATTCGCCCCGAAGGAGTCATCCTTGCTTCGTTGATGCTGCTATCTGTTATCGTCATGCGCGGGCTGAAGAATTCAATCTCAATTATTGCCATCTTTAGCGCGGTCTTTCTTGTTCTTGGCGGCGCGTACTTCTTGTGGCGTTGGAATTATTTTGGCTATCCCCTGCCCAACCCGTTTTATAAAAAAGGGGACGAAGGCTGGAAGTGGGACTCCTTTCAGCATTCCATGTTGAATACTCTGCGCCTGTGCCTGCCGATGGCCTTTGCCTTCATCCTCGGTTTTCGCTCGAAAGAGACGATGAAAACTGCAATCGCCTACCTCATTCCCATTCTCGGTTTTGCGGTGGCGTTCGGCATGATCTCAGACGAAATGAACTACGGCGCAAGATTTCAATATGCGATTGTGCCGATTGCGCTCCTGTCGTGGATTCCGCTCGTCGGGGGGATCAAGTTTGAAGCGCTGAATCAACTGTCGGTTAAAGAAAGAGGCGCGTATCTTGTCGCGGGAGTCGCGCTGGTTGCGAGTCTCGTCTATTATTCATGGTTCCAAAATTGCTTCCTTGCTTTGTATCAACAATCGTGTGACCGTCCCTACGAGCGCGATGGTCGTTTGGAGATGGCGCAAATGCTCGCGGATTATCGTGGCAAAGGCTATGTGATCGCGGCAACCGAGGCGGGTCTGCTTCCATATTATTCGGGTTGGGATGCGATTGATACCTGGGGCTTGAATGATAAGTTCATCGCGCACAATGGTGCATTGACTGTGGAGTATCTTGACGAATACAAGCCGCACATCATCATGTTCCATGATTATTATTCGCCGCTCGTCCCGCCCAGGTTGACCGAAGCCAACATGGCCCAGCGTTGGTTTAGCATGACGATTTTGATGAAAACATACGCGGAAGAAAACGGTTACGTGCTTGCGGCGGTCTTTGGCGACAGCCCGTACGATACACATTACTATTATGTGCGCCCCGATTTTGAAGACAGCGAAAACCTGATCGAGCGCATTTCCGAATTCCGAGATTACTTTTACCCCACCACTGGTAAACGCTCGATCAATTACGCAAAATATGACGATGGACAATAGACGACGGACGATGGAAGATCGTGGTCAGCAGTTCATTGTCCGTTGTCATTAATAACTTTATTTCTGGAGGCTCCACCATGTCCGAAACTGCCGAACTTGCCGAGAAACTCAAAACCGAAGGCGAACGCATGGCTCAATTCTTTTCCGAATTGACCGACGCCGATTGGATGAAAGAGGTGTACACCGAAGGCACAACCTGGAGTATTCGTAACGTGCTCTCGCATTACGTCACCTCCGAGCGTGGACTGGTGCGACTCTTCGAAGCCATTCGGCAGGGCGGCACAGGCGCCGCGGACGATTTCTCGATTGACCGCTACAACGCCGCCCAGCAGGAAAAGACAAAAGAATTCACGCCCGCCGAATTGCTGGAACAATACAAACAAATCCGCGCAGAGTCGGTGAAGTGGGTCTTGGGCTTGAAGGATGAAGAACTCGAAATCAAAGGCCGCCATCCGTTCCTGGGTGAGACCGTCATCCGCGAGATGGTGAAGATGCTCTACCTGCATAATCAACTGCATTATCGTGATGTGAAACGGGCATTGCGGTAGAAGAATTACGCATCACGCATCACGTATTACGTACTGCGTAACTACTCCACTGATTACTGTTCACTGATTACTGCCCACTGGAAATTCCCATGAACCTCCCTCCCTTCAAGCTCGAACGCTATTTTGCCAAATACGAATTCAACACCGAATTCCTGCTTTGCTCCTCAGACTGTGAAGCCATGTCTGTTGCGGATTTGCTTGCCTTTGAAGAAGGCGCGGCGGAGAAACTCCAAAACGTGTGGCTGGGCTATACCGAATCACAGGGCAGCCCAGCGTTGCGGAGGGAAATATGCAACCTGTACACTTCCATGCGGCCTGAGGATATTCTCGTCCACACTGGGGCGGGGGAGGCGATTTATCTTTTCATGTACGCTGCTTTTCAAGCAGGGGATCATGTCATCGTGCATTCGCCAGGCTATCAATCTCTTGCGGAAGTGGCGCGTGCCGTAGGCTGTGATGTCAGCCCGTGGCTGGCGCGTGAGGAAAATGGCTGGGCGCTGGACATGGATGAACTTCGCCGTCTTGTGCAGACGAATACCAAAGGCATCGTTATCAATACGCCGCATAATCCGACAGGTTATTTAATGTCCCACGCGGATTTTGAAGAATTGAATAAATTTGCACAGGAAAATAATTTAATTCTGTTTTCGGACGAGGTCTACCGTGAATCCGAATATGATCCATCAATGAGACTTCCCGCCGCCTGTGACATGGGCGAACATGCTGTTTCACTTGGCGTCACATCCAAGACCTACGGGCTGGCAGGTCTGCGTATCGGATGGATCGCTACAAAGAACAAAAAGATTTACCAGAACATGGCGTCACTCAAGGATTACACTACCATCTGTAACTCCGCGCCCAGTGAATTCCTCGCAGAAGTAGCCATGCGTCACCGCGAAAAACTTGCAGAAAGAAATCTCGAAATCATCAAATATAATCTCGCCGTCATCGACGAGCTTTTCACGCATCACGCATCACTCTTTACATGGGTTCGTCCCAAGGCAGGCTCCATGGGATTCCCCAGACTGTTGAAAGGCGATGTGGAAGAATTCTGCGATGACCTCGTTAGGAAGGCGGGCGTTCTGCTTTTGCCTGGCTCAAGCTACGACGACTCAAACAATCATTTCCGCTTGGGACTCGGCAGGAAGAATCTCCCACAGGCTGTGGGGAGGCTGGAAGACTTCCTTTCCAAGTGATCTCTGATGGTCTGATCGTGTACCCATCTCCGCTTTCTCTTTTGATGCCGCAAACTCCCTGTGTTAAAATAAACCACAAGCAAGGAGATTCCCATGTTGGAAACCACACTTAATGTTCGTATTCCAAGCGACCTTCTTGGTTTAGGTTTATCCCAGGAAGAAATTCAGCGCCGTGTATCGGAATGGCTGGTGTTTTCGCTTTTCTCCGAAGGAAAAATTTCTTCGGGCAAGGCGGGAAAGCTGTTTGGCGTATCCCGTTTGGAGTTCATTAAACTTCTTCAAACCCGCGGAATTTCTTTCATAAACTTCACCGAAGATGAATTGAATGAAGAGTTGGAAGCCTCGAAGAAAATACGCTAAGTCCAAAATTGACGAGAGTCCCAAGGTGGTGGGGAGATAATAATTCTCAAAAATAAACGTTTTCCTCTTTCGGCCTTGCTTTTTCCAATCGTAAATCGTAAATCGTAAATCGTAAATTTCCAATCTCCAATCACCAGTCTCCAATCTCTACCCCCTCTTATGCTTCGTCTCTCCCGCCCCCTCAACCTCCTTCTCGCCGCATTGACCTACATCCTCGGCGCGAGTGTCCCTGCTTATCTTGGCATGCCCATTCAAACGTTGCCTTTTGTGCTCGGGCTTGTGAGTGTCCTTCTTGCACAAGCGAGTATGGCTCTATTTGGCGAAGTTTTCCGCCCACACAACGAACCGCTCATCGAAGGCGAGACTCCCCAGCAAAAAGAGACTCTCCGCAGCAACATGCTTTACATCTCTGTTGGCATGATCGCGACCATTGCCTCCATTATCTTCATCATATATATCAACCATGCCCTCGTTCTTTCCTCCTTCATCTTTTATCTTTCATCCTTCATCCTTGTATTCGCCTACGCCATTCCTCCCATCCGCCTCGTGGACCTCGGATTTGGTGAGTTGACCCTCGCCGCGCATATCGCATACGTTGTTCCGACTATTGGCTTTTTATTTCAAGCGGGTGAAAATCATCGTTTGCTTTTTGTGCTCGCCACGCCGCTCATTGCGCTCGGGCTTGCATATTTTCTCATCCTCAACTTTGTCTCGTTCCAGAGCGACCAAAAGTATCAGCGTGGCACACTCCTGCGCCGCCTCACCTGGGAGCACGCCGTTCCGCTTCATCACAGCCTGATCGCATTTGCCTACGTCATGTACGCCCTCGCGCCCATGCTCGGCTTTTCCTTCAACCTCATCTGGCCCGCCTTCCTCACACTGCCTTTCGCGGTCTTTCAGATCATCCAACTCCGCGCCATTGCCAACGGCAACCCGCCCAACTGGAAGTTGCTCACTTCAACCGCCCTCGCCGTCTTTGGATTAACAACCTACTTCTTGACATTAACCTTCTGGCTCCGTTAACCTGATACTTGAAACTTGGAACCTGACACCGAATCCCATGCCCGAATTCCTGACTCTCCTCCCGCCCGACCAGGCCCGCGACAACCTCCTCTCGCATCTCCCCCCGCCGACAGTTGATTCTGTTTCGATTGACGTTTCCTCCGCCCTGGGCCGTGTCACTGCCACGGACGTTTTCGCGCCGCACCCGCTGCCCGATTTCCAACGCACCACAGTGGATGGCTACGCCGTCCGCGCAAAAGACACCTTCGGTGCAACCGACTCATTGCCCGCCTATCTCAATCTCATCGGCGAAGTGCCAATGGGAGACTCACCGTCCTTTGAGATTGGCGCAGGTCAATGTGCATTGATCCACACAGGCGGCATGTTGCCCAACGGCGCAGATGCGGTTGTGATGGTTGAATATTCACAAACAATTCGTAGGGGCGACTCTCGCAGTCGCCCTTTTGGCGAAGAACAACGGACAGGGGCAAGCCCTGCCCCTACACATGAAATCGAAATCTTCAAATCCGTTGCAGATGGCGAAAACATAATTCGCATTGGCGAAGATGTTGCACAGAATCAATTGGTGATTCCCAAAGGCACACAAATCCGTCCCGCAGAAATTGGCGGCTTGATGGCATTGGGTTTCACTTCTGTCAGCGTGGCGAAGAAGCCGCGTGTAGGATTGATCTCCACTGGAGATGAAGTCATCGACCCCGCGCAGACTCCACGGCCAGGGCAGGTGCGTGACATCAACTCGTATACGCTTGGCGCGCTCGTCGAAAAAAGCGGCGGCGTGGCAGTCCGCTATGGGATTTTTGGTGACAGCTTCCAGCTTTTGAAAGAAGCGGCGGCGAAGGCGCTATCCGAATGTGACGTGGTCATCATCACCGCAGGGTCATCCGCATCCACAAGAGATATGACCGCCGAAGTCATCCGCCAATTGGGCGAGCCAGGCGTGCTGGTGCATGGCATCAACACGCGGCCAGGCAAGCCAACGATCTTGGGCGTGTGCAATGGCAAAGCCGTTATTGGACTGCCTGGCAACCCCGTTAGCGCGCTGGTGAATGGATATTTGTTCGTTGTTCCAGTTATCGAAAAATTATTGGGCGCATTACCCCGACCCCGCGCAACCATTCAAGCAAAATTAACTGTCAACCTTTCATCACAAGCAGGCAGAGAAGATTGGTGGCCCGTAAAATTAGTGGTCAGTCGTCAGTCGTCAGTGGTCAGTTATCTGGCCGACCCAATTTTCGGAAAATCAAATTTAATTTTCACCCTTGCTTCCGCCGATGGACTCTTGCGCATTCACCCTGATGCAACAGGCTTGAGCGCAGGCGAATTGGTGGAAGTGGTGTTGATCTAACATGGAATTCAAAAAAGATAAATTCACGATCTCAGATGATACGTCCCGCCTTGACATCGAAACCATTTGTGATTTTCTCTCCCGCGCCTACTGGGCAGATAAACGTCCGCGCCACTTGATCGAACGTTCCATCGAGCATTCGTTGAACTTCGGCGTCTACGATGGCGGTAAACAGATCGGCTTTGCGCGTGTCGTAACTGATCA
Source organism: Anaerolineales bacterium (assembly GCA_919902735.1). GTDB lineage: Bacteria > Chloroflexota > Anaerolineae > Anaerolineales > Villigracilaceae > Villigracilis. The sequence goes on from CAKKRM010000244.1 coordinate 10,391, forward strand.
TGCAGTCTTTGCCTATCTCTGCGATGTCTTCATCCACGAAGATTATCGCGGACAATCCCTCGGCAAGTGGATGATGGAATGCATCATGGCGCATCCCGACTTGCAGGGACTCCGCCGCTGGTGCCTCGTTACACGCGATGCCCACGGACTTTACAGTCAATTCGGCTTCATCGAACTCTCCGATCCCCCGCGTTGGATGGAAAAGTTCGATGGCACAGCATAAACTCTTGCTGAGATAATTTCTTTCATCCTTCATCCTCCAAAGGTCTCTCATGCTCCTTGAACTTTTTCACAAACCCGTTGGCTTCTTCCTGATCGTCATGGCCATCATTCTCATCACGCCGCTTCTCTCCGAGCGGCTAAAACTGCCAGGCATCATCGGCATCATCATCGGCGGTATGCTCATCGGCCCGCACGGGTTTGGCCTGCTGGAAGACAATGACCGCATCCAATTCCTTTCCACTATTGGGCTTGTCTATCTCATGTTCAGCGCGGGCTTGGAAGTGGATATCAACCAGTTCATGAAGGTTCGTTCCCGCGCGCTGGTCTTTGGTCTCATTACTTTTATGTTTCCGCAACTCATGGGCATGGGGCTTGGTTATATCCTCGGCCTCGACTGGCTGGGCATGATCCTGCTTGGCTCTGCATTTGCCTCTCACACATTGATCGCGTTCCCCATTCTTACAAAATTTGGCGTCACGCGCAACGAAGCGATTGCTGTTACCACGGGCGCAACCGTCCTTACCGATATTGGCGCGTTTATCGTTCTTGCCGTTGTGCTTGGCGCAAGGACGGGCGGAGGCATCACGCTCGGCTATTTCGTTCAACTGCTCGTCCTGTTGATCATTTTTACAGCCGTTATTATCTTTGGTTTGCCGCGCCTTGGAAAATTTGTTTTTCAAAAACTTACCAGCCGCGCCGTTGAATTTCAATTTGTGATCGTTGCGCTTTTTGTGGCTGCATTTACTGCCGAACTCATTGGCGTTCACGAAGTGGTTGGCGCGTTCCTTGCGGGGCTTGCTGTTAACTCCATGCTGCCGCGTCACAGCCCGGTGGCGGGCCATGTGCTTTTCATTGGCGAATCATTTTTCATTCCCGTCTTTCTTCTTTACAGCGGCCTTATCACCGACCCGCTGACCTTCCTCAAGAGTCCGAAGACCATTGTTGTTGCGCTTGGCGTGACCGTGGTCGCGTATGTTTCCAAACTTATCGCAGCCTGGATCACCGCGAAAATCTATAAATATACAAAATCCGAATTCTGGACCGTTTATGGTCTTTCACATGCCCAAGCCGCAGTGACCATCCCGACCCTGGTCATTGGTTTGAATACTGGACTTTTTGACACCACCCTTTTCAACGCTGCCATCTTGATGATTCTCCTCACCTCGATCACCTCTCCCTTAATCGTCCAGCGCTTCGCCCCTGACCTGAAAACTGCCTCGGAAGACGATGAGCAGACTCCACTCTTTGGCAGAGTCCTCGTTCCAATTGCAGACTCGAAACATTCCGAAGGACTTGTCTCGCTTGCCAGTCTGCTTGCAAGCACATCAAAAGGGAAGGTGCTTGCCGTCAGTGTCGCAATGGATATGGGTCCCAATAAGGAAAGCAGTTTCCTTCTGCACAAGGAAATGTTGGGGCGCGTTCAAGAGGCCATGCAGGACCCTGAAACAGAGATCGAATTGATTCCGCGTATGGCATTGACTCACGCGCATGGCATTTTGCATACCGCTGCTGAAGAGAATGCCTCGCTCATTGTAATGGGTTGGCGCGGAAAACGGACGTTGCGTGAAAACATCCTCGGCTCTGTTTTGGATGAAGTCATTTGGGGTTCAGATACGCCCGTGCTCGTTGGTAAACTATCTCTGCCATTGAACAGTATGCAGCGAGTAATTTTTCTCGTTCCCACTAAGTCCGTTCCACCCATTGCTCTACGCCGCATGTTGGAAGCCAATCTCACGATTGCCAAGGCTTTGAATGTTCCTTTGCTCATACGCGCAGATTTGAGCTACATGCAAACTTTGGAGGCTTTGCTTGTCGTCTGCAAAGTGGATCAGCCCATCGAATTGGAAATGCTCAAAGACCAGCTCAAGCCCGAAAAATTGGAACACGAAGCTGTCAGCGATTTTATCGTTCTCCCAGGTTTTGGCTCCCGCAAACGTGTGGCGGATACGCTGGGAAATATCCCCGAGCAAATAGCCAGGGTCTTTGACGGAAATCTAGCCATTCTGCATTTTGATAAATAATCCAAAAATAATTCCCTCGAATTTAGCAAGCCGCAGATGATTTCAAAAATCCGCGCTAATTCGTGGCTATTTTTTTGAACTTTTGTTAAAAAAACAGACTCAACCGCAAAAGATTAATTTCAGGGTGAGTCTGTTTTGGATTTGTATGTCAGGCTTGCAGCCCGACTTTTTACTTCAATATGAAATCGAAGAAATCAATCGTCCTGCCCATGGCGGTATAAAAATTCGTGGCAATGTTGTGATTGTCGCCTTCGTAGGTGTATAGATCAGCAACCTGCCCAGCCGCGCGCGCCTGCTCCGCAAGGCGGATGGAGAATTCCAAAGGGACATCTTCATCGTCAGTTCCGTGGTGCAACTGCAACGGTCCAGAAAGATCCGAGAGGTAGGATGTCGCAGAGACCGAATCCCAAAATATAGGATTCTGCTCAGGTGTGCCAAATGTCTCGATCCACGATGTTCTCCAACCCACTCCCCGCGAACTCGGTGACGGAGTAAACGAACCCGTCCGCCGCCAGTTGTAAAGCAGGTCGGGGTAGGAAGCGACAACGCCCGCCCAAATGACGCCAACTTTTATTTCCTGTGAAATGACCATCGCGCGCAGAGTCAAATAACCGCCCATCGAATGTCCCCACATGCCGATCTTATCTGGGTTCACTTCAGGCAATTGCTTGATGGATGCAACCGCATTGAGCACGTCTATTTGATAGCCAGGACTGCCATACGCGCCAGTAGCGTCGCCTTCGGAAGCGTCATGTCCGCGATAATCGATGCGGAAGACAACATAGCCTGACTTGGCAATCTCATCCACATAGTGGATATATCTTTCCGTTGTGCGATAAACATCTGGAGGGATGTACCCGTGATTGAATACAATGGCAGGCCAGCCTCCTTCGGGAGGCGTGCCTTCAGGGATGGTAAGCAGGGCATAAATTTTTAATCCCTCCGATAAATAATTTGCATAATAGCGGCGATAGTTGTATCCGCGATCCAACTCCTTGACGAAGGTCACTGCACTGCCGGGGTAGTCGCCTGCTCGCATTCCAACAATGCTCATCGGGTGGGGAACAGGTGTTGCAGTTGGAGGAGGCGTTAACGTGAGCGTGGGGGTGGGGATGAAAATACCCGTGCTGGATGCCGTGAGCGTAGATGCGGTAATTGGCAGGTTTGCAGGCACAGCCGCCTGTGCGGTACACGCTGTTATAAAAAGTATTGTGGCGAGAATTACCAATAAAGTTTTCTTCATTTTCCATATTCCTTTAAAGTTTGAAATTCCATATCTATAGGACTTTCGCTCAATCTCGCTTTTTCATGTCACCCTCCCGATGTCCTTCGGGAGAATGACAAGCGAAGGACCTGATCTATTAAGAAGACAACAGGAGGCAGTTTATTACTGCCTCCTGTATACTTTTTTACGTGTCTACATATTTACATGTTTACTTTTTCACACCTTTGCCGCCGCTTCCGCTTCCCGTAATTTCTCAGTGGCGCGGAAGTATTTCAAATAGCGCATCGAATTCGCATCTTTTCCCAGCAGCAGATCCGTGGCGCGGATGGCGCTGCCTAATTTGATCGGATCGGTGATCGAGCAGGTTGCGCCTGCCTGCATGGCTAATGAAAGGAAGGCCGCATTGACGGAGTGACGATCTGGCAGGCCGAACGAAACATTGCTTGCGCCAAGGCTCATGTTCACGCCAAACTCTTTTTTGATCAACTCAATCGTCCTGATCGTAACTGTTGCGGCTGCACTGTTATGCCCAACCGTCATCACCAGTGGATCAATGATGATATCTTCGATTGGGATTCCCATCTTCGCGGCTCGTTCGATGATCTTCGCCGCCGCAGCGAGACGTCCCTCCGCTGTAGGTGGGATGCCCTCATCGGCAATTGTCAACCCGATGACAACCGCGCCTCTCTCTTTAACAATCGGCAGGACACTCGCCAATTGCTTTTCCTCCCCGTTGACAGAGTTTACCAGCGGCTTGCCTGGCGCAACTCGGAGCCCAGCTTCCAGAATTTTCGGTTCATTAGAGTCGATGCAAAGCGGCACATCCACAACCGACTTGATTGCTTCCACCACCATTGGGATGATCTCCGCCTCGTCAATTTGCGGGTGACCAACGTTCACATCCAACACATCCGCGCCCCACTCCACCTGGCGTTTGGCAAGATATTTGACGTAATCCATATTCTTCTCAACAAGAGCCTGCCCCAATTTCTTGATGCCCGTTGGGTTGATCTTTTCACCGATTATCACAAACGGCTTGTCAATACCGATGATGACTTCCTTGCTGTTCGATTTCAGTATGGTGTGCATAGGTGCCCTCCGATCGTTTTTTTATGTCATTGCGAGACGGCGTTCTTCCGTCGAAGCAATCTCCAGTTCGTAGGCGGAGACTGTTTTGCAACGAACGCTCGCAATGACGTATTTACGCCTTCAAAAATCTCTTTGCTGTCTCCACAAGCATGGCCGTGCCTATCGGCAGCGCCCGCTCGTCCAGGTCAAATTTGGGATGGTGGAGCAGGTAATCTTCATGTCCCTTCTTTTGTACGC
>CAKKRM010000245.1 GCA_919902735.1 Anaerolineales bacterium
CGTGCGTGGCGTAACCGCCGCCCGCGCAAGCCACACGTTGACCGACCTTGAAGCCTTGCATGTTCTTGCCAAGCGCAACAATGGTTCCAGCGGTGGAGTAGCCGAGCGCCATCGGTTGATCGAGGCGGTTGAAGACGGCATTTACGGTTGGCATAATACCTTCACGTTTGGCTTTATCAAGAGTTTGCTTGACAAGGTCAGGCCGCGAACGCGCTTTGCCGAGATAACTTTTTTCGGCAAATTCAACGACCATGCGCTCGGTACCCGCCGAGACGAGGCTGGCTGAAATTTTGACGAGGGCCTGCCCCTCATGCGGGGTGGGGACGGGGACGTCTTCGACAACTGTCTTTCCGTTTTTGATGTGCTGGAGGAGTTGTTTCATTGAAATTTTCGATTTGCGATTTTGGATTTGAGAAAGTATAACGCATATCAAATGCGGGCAACGCCTGTGAATTGCATCACGCCAAATGCCACCTTTACGATTAAGGAAAAGCTTAATTATTGACTTCATTTTTTGTGGATGCTATTCTGATACTAACAAAAACAGCGTGGGCTGTTTATTTTCGTTTGCAAAAGGAGATTCATCATGGAACTTGGCGGTTATGCAAATCGGATCGGCTGGGTGGACCTCAGCGCAGGCAAAGTGGAATTCAAGCCTGTGCCTGAAGACGACGCCCGAAAATATATCGGTGGACGCGGCCTCGGCGTGAAGTTCGTTTTCGATAACGGCCCCAAGGTGGATGCCCTCTCCCCCGATAATATTTTATGTTTTATGAACGGGCCACTCACTGGCTCCGAAGCCAACATGAGCGGACGCATGGCGATTGTGACAAAATCGCCTCTGACTGGAACCGTAACTGATTCTCACCATGGGGGCTGGTCTGCCGCCCGATTACGCTGGGCTGGCTTCGACGGCCTGGTCTTCAAAGGCAAAGCCGCAAAACCGACCTATGCCTACATCCATGATGACAAAGTTGAATTATTGGATGCTTCCGAAGTTTGGGGCAAAGGCGTTCACGACACCATCAAGCACTTCAAGGAAAAATACGGCGAAAAAGATTTGACCGTGATTTCAATTGGCCAGGCTGGCGAGAACCTCGTCAAGTTCGCAAGTTGGATCAACGAAAATGATCGCGCTTCTGGCCGCGGCGGAACAGGCTGCGTCGGCGGAAGCAAGAATCTCAAAGCCATCGTGATCAAGGCTGAGAAGAAAATCGTCAAAGCCGCAGACCGTGATAAGTGGAAAGTCGCTCATACCAAGGCTTTGGCCGAGATTATGGACGAGCGCGTGGTCACCTCCCCCCGCAAAGGCGGACTCTCCGTCTATGGCACAAATGTGTTGATGAACATGACCAACGTTCTTGGCGGCTTGCCTGCCAGAAACAGCCAGTTCACAGGCTTTGAAGGCGCTGAAAAAATCAGCGGCGAATACGTCAACGATAATATCCTTGTGGGCAACCCCACCTGTCACGCCTGCCCAGTCGCTTGCAAGAAGGAAGTCGAAATCAAAGACGGTCCTTACGCTGGTCTGCGCATGGAATCAGTAGAATACGAACCCGCCTGGTCAGTCGGCGCAAACTGCGGCAATGATGATATCCGCGTTGTCGCCAAGATGATTGATTCATGCAACGACTTCGGCATGGACGCAATCGAAATCGGTCATCCGCTTTCTGTTTGGATGGAAGCCTCCGAAAAAGGCTACACCAATGGCGATGGCAAACTCGGCTGGGGCGATGGCGACAAAATGGTTGAACTGGCTGGCAAGATCGCCAGGCGCGAAGGCATTGGCAATGTTATGGCTGACGGCGCGAATGCCACTGCCGCGCACTTCGGTCACCCCGAACTCGCCATGACCTGCAAAGGCCAGGGCATTCCCGCCTACGATCCACGCGGAATTAAAGGCATGGGTCTCGGCTATGCCACATCCAACCGCGGCGCATGTCACCTGCGCGGTTACACCCCCGCCGCTGAAGTTGTCGGCAACGTGCTTGGCCCGTCCACCGTAGCCGATCCGCTCGCGTGGAAGGGCAAAGGCGAGATGAACTTCATCTTCCAGAACGTTCACGCCGTCACCGATTGTTTGGATGTCTGCAAATTCGCCACCTTCGCAGAATCGCTGGATTCATTTGCGGCGCAGTACGAAGCGATGACAGGCGTGCCATCTGACGCAGGTCACCTGCTCAAAGTTGGCGAGCGCGTGTACAACCTCGAACGCCACATCAACAACCTCAACGGCTTCGGCGAAGGCTCAGACCAACTTCCCAAACGCTTCACCACCGAACCCTCCACCATGGGCGGCAGCAAAGGCCAGGTCTGTGAATTGGATGACATGCTCGTCGAATACTACGACAAGCGCGGATGGGTCAACGGCGTTGTGCCTGAATCCAAACTCAAAGAGTTGGAGATTATCTAACGCCTCTTTCTTAACTGAAATTTGATTCTGTTTCAAAAAGCAGAATCTCCCCGATAATAAAAGCAGGGCGACGCGCGTCGCCCTGCTTTTCTATTCTGGAGTCGGACAGCTTGCTGTCCGCAACCATAATTAACCAAAAACTCTAAAACACCCATCAGCAAGCTGATGGACTCCAGAATGCTACCCGCCGCCCACCGCAGGGAAGACGTTGACCGTATCCTCCTGCATGATCTTCGTCTGGAATTGGTCATCCATAAATTGCACATCGCGCCCGTTGATAAAAAAGTGGACGTGTCCGTACATTTCCCCTTTTTCGTTGAGCAATTCCGTTTTCATAAGCGGGAATTTCACAATGATGGCATCCAGAAGTTCCCGGGCGGTAATGCCATGATCGAGATCAAACTCAACATTTTTTCCGCCGGCAATATCGCGCAGGGTTGCGAAGAAACTAACTTTCATGGTTTTATTTCCTTTCCTCAGGCTTCGCGCATCACTTCCACGTTCATCTTTCCGCTGGAGATGGGGGAGAAAAAGCTGACGATAGAATCAGGCTTGAGAGGCGTATCAATTCCAGTCGGAGTGAGACGCGGGTTTCTTCCATCCACATAGACGGGCACATCGGGGCGCAGGTTGCCGTTCAAATCCAATAAATTAGGTTCGGCGTCCGGGCGCAATTCGATCAAAAGAGCGATCAGCTTGCGAAGAGTATCCGCAGCGGCATCATCCACAGCCAGGGATGATGTTCCAAAGAGCGTGCGCATGTTCGCATAAAAGTGTGCCTGCATAAAAATAGTATAACAAAAATTCATCTGTTTTCCAAAAAAAGAGGCAGGCGTTGCGCCTGCCTGCTGTGTGAAAAAAATTAATCTGGAAGTTTGAAATCCTTGAATTGAACACGCAGGACTTTCTTGTCAAACTTGCCTACGCTGGTCTTTGGCACTGCATCGATAAAGACGATGTCATCAGGCATATACATCTTTGCGAAGCGTGACTTGAGATGCTCTAGAATTTCATCCTTCGTCAGCGAGTCTTTGAAATCGGGCTTTGGCACCACACACGCCAGCGGACGCTCCTGCCACTTGGGGTGGGCAACCGCGATCACTGCGGCTTCCAGCACTTTGGGATGCGCCATGATGGCATTTTCCAGGTCCTGGCTTGATATCCATTCGCCGCCGCTCTTGATCACATCCTTGGCGCGATCCACGATCTGGATGAAGCCTTCAGGATCAATCGTGACAACATCCCCCGTGCGGAACCAGCCATCCTGGAAGGAATCGGCTGAGCGTTCATCGTTGTAGTAACTGCTGATGATCCAGGGGCCGCGCACCTGTAATTCGCCAAAGGCTTTTCCATCCCACGGAATTTCCCTGCCGCTTTCTTCAATGGCGCGAATTTCAACACCCGGCACAGAGGTTCCCTGTTTGGCGCGGATGGCAAATTTCTCGGCTTCGGGCAGATCCATCTGATAACTCTTCAGGCGGCTGACCGTGCCAAGCGGACTCATCTCGGTCATACCCCAGGCATGCATGACATTGAGGCCATACTTCTTCTCAAACGCTTCGATCATGGACTGGGGGGCCGCCGCGCCGCCCACGATCATCCCGCGCAAACTGCTTAAATCATAGCGCTCGTTTTCCAGCAGGTTAAGAATCCCCATCCACAAGGTTGGTACGCCAGCGGTCAGTGTCACCTTTTCTGCCTGAATCAATTCCGCCAGGTCACGCGCCTGAAGGTGAGGGCCGGGGAAGACCAGGTTTGTCCCAAGCATCACCGTGGCAAAGGGCGTCCCCCATGCCAGCACATGGAACATGGGCACGACCGGCATGAATATGTCGCGCTCTGAAAGCCCAAATGAATCGGTCATGCTCAAGCCGAGGCTGTGAAGATAAATAGCGCGATGCGAATACACCACGCCTTTCGGATTGCCAGTGGTACCCGAGGTGTAGCACATGGCTGCCGCATCATTCTCGCTGAGGCTTGGCCAGGCATGATCGGCATTCACTCCCTTTAGCAAATCCTCATACGCGTGAACGGGGCTGAGGGTTGTGCCGTCGGGCACTGTATCGCTCATCACCACGTAATGTTCCACCTTCTTCAAGTGAGGGGCAAGTTTTTCAATGGCGGGCAAAAGAGTCGGGTCAACGAAGATCACCTTGTCTTCGGCGTGGTTGGCAATATAGGCAATCTGATCCCCCGGCAGGCGCAGGTTGATGGGATGCAAGACAGCCCCCATACATGGCACGGCAAAATAAATTTCAAGGTGGCGGGAGTTATTCCACGCAAAAGTTGCCACACGGTCCCCGCGCCTGACCCCGAGTTTTTCGAGGGCATTTGCCAGCCGTTCCACGCGCTCCACCATTTGCGCGTACGTATAGCGTTCCAGCGAGGGACCCGCTTTGGTGACGATTTCCTTCTTTGGAAAGAGCCGTTGGGCGCGTTCCAATAATGGCGTGATCGTCAATTGATAATCCATCATTTGTCCTTGCATGTCTGCCTCCATTGTAGAATAAAATGTTTACTTGTAACGATTTGATTATAGTGATAACCGGCCTCTTCTACAATAAGCAATTTTGACAAGGGTGTGGTCTAAAGTTTCGGAGGATCATGTCGCTGGTAAAGGGACTTGCCGA
>CAKKRM010000246.1 GCA_919902735.1 Anaerolineales bacterium
CCGTCCCGAAGGTTTGAAAAACGGCAAAAGTCTTCGAGAAAACCTTCGGGACGTTCCATCCTGGCGTCTTGCGTAAATCCTATTTTTTTATATAGGACTTTCGCTCGCTCCTCTTGTTTTGCATGTCACCCTGAGCGACAGCGAAGGGTCTCTACGATAATCCAAGAGATTCTCACCGCACTGGCGCGCGGCGCAAGTGTCGCTTCGCTCACATCGTCCCGATGTCCTTCGGGAGAATGACAAGCGAAAGTCCTGTTATATAAACAATTGTACATCCGCATCGGCGGCATATTCAAGGAAGGTCGCCGCGCCGCCGATCTCGGCTTCTTTGATGAAGTCTTCGCGCTTGAAGCCGAAAACATCCATCGTCATCTGACAGCCGATCAGGCGCACATCCATCTCGACGCACACCTGGCGCAATTCTTCGATGGTGGCAACGCCCTTGTTTTTGAAGGTCTGCTTCATCAGGGTGGTTGCCACGCTTTCAAAGCCGGGCACATTTGCCATGAGCAGGTTGGGCATGGCCCAGTTGATGTTCTGGAATCCCTCGGGGCCAAATGGCATCTTCATCGGCATGGCAGGGTTGCCCAGCGGCGAAACCGCGGCGGTAAGTTCGGGCTTGAGCAGGGTCAGCCCGTAAAAGGTGAAGAAAATACCCACCTCCCAGCCCATGGCGCCGGCGGCGCTGGCAAGAATGAATGGCGGGTAGGCCCAATCCAGCGTCCCCTTGCTGGAGATCAGGGCAAGTCGTTTTGGGGCATTGGGGTTTGATTTGGTCATCGATATTCTCCGGCAAGAACTAATTCTTTCTCAAAAAGAAAACAAACTTTTCGCCTTCCGCTGTGGAGAGCAACAATTCGTTGCCTGTCTGCCTGCTCCACGCTTCGATATCCGGCGGCGAGCCTGCGTCGGTGGCGATCATCTTCAAGATTTGTCCAGTATCCAATACCTCCATCGCCTTCGATGTTTTCACAATCGGCATCGGGCAAAGCAGGCCGCTGCAATCCAAAACGTGATCTTCTTTAATAACATCCATTTTAAATTTCTCCTGTTTATTGAATTTCGATCTCTTCTTCTTCGTACTTCGAACGGTCTTCCACCAACCGCCACGAACGGTGGTTGACTGCCTTCCCCTCATCCACACGCGTAATGATGTAGGAGAAAAAAGGCTGTGCCCATTCACGGTCATATTCGGAGGGGACGTTCGGGCAATCGGGATGTGAATGAAAAACGCCGATCAAACTCAGCCCAAGGCTGTCCGCTTTTAATTCGGCTTTGAGATAATCTTCGGGCGTGAACAAAAATCGGTTGTGCCGCGCTTCATCCTCGCGCGCATTCGGCAGGGACAAAATCTGCCGCACTTCGCCTTCCGCGCCGATCAAAAAACCAGCCCCCTCTTCAGGGTATGCTTCCTCAACGTGTTTGCTAATTCCATCAAGAATGTCTGTAGAAATTTTCAAATTCATTATTCACCTAAAAGGACGATGGACGATGGACGATAGACCGCAGACCGTAAAACCACCCACTGTCCACTGATTACTTTCCACTGTCTTTTCCCTCCCACAAAGATTTGTCACTCAAATATTTATAACCCGCATCGGGGAACAAGGTCACCACTACGCCTTCATCCAATTCACTTGCGATTTGAAGCGCAGCGACAGCCGCCGCCCCGGAGGAGATTCCCACGAAGAGACCTTCCTCCCGCGCCAGGCGGAGCACCATCTCATGCGCCGCTTCGGTCTTAACTGGGAGCGGGTTGCCCGCCAGTGACTCATCATAAATCCCAGGCTTGATCGCGCTCGGCATGTGCTTGAGTCCTTCCAGGCCATGAAAAGGCGCATCGGGCTGGAAAGCCAGAATTTTCACCTGCGGCAATTGCTCGCGCAGATAACGCCCCGTACCCATCAACGTGCCAGACGTGCCGAGGCCTGCGATGAAGTGTGTCACCTGCTCGTCAGTCTGGCAAAGAATCTCAGGCCCCGTGGACAGATAATGTGCCTGCGGATTCGCGGGGTTGTTGTACTGATTGGCGTACCAATACAGGTCTGGTCTTTCTGCGGCCATTTCACGCGCCTTCAAGATTGCGCCATCCGAGCCTTCGAGCGGGTCGGTGAGAACCACTTCCGCGCCCAGGGCCTTGAGAATAGTGATGCGCTCCGAACTGGCGCTGGCTGGCAATGCCAAGGTAACCGGGATTCCCAAAGCCGCGCCAAAGGTGGCGTAGGAAATCCCCATGTTGCCAGAAGTGGAATCCAGCAGGCGTTTGCCGTTGCCCAAATCCCCATTGAAGATGGCGGTTTGGATAATGTTCAACGCGGGCCGATCTTTGACCGAGCCGCCAGGGTTGAACCATTCAGCTTTGGCAAATATTTGGGTACGAGGAGACAGGCCAAGGGTCAAGCGGCGAAGCGGGAGGAGCGGGGTGTTGCCCACATGAGCAGGAAGTCCATCCAGCGGCAGTGAATTTGTTTCTGTCAATCTTATATCCAGTAAAGTCATGTTTTTCATTTCCGCGCAAGATAAATCTCCCTGGCACTGCCCGCCAGGGCAAGTGTGCGGTACAGGTTTAAATTAAAGCAGTCAACGGGTAAACAAAAAGACGGCGAACAAACGCCACACTATGCAAAAGTTTGCAAGCGGGGGTCGTCCAACCGTCTGATTCCGTTGACTGCGGAGGGGTCTGTCTCAGGCGGTGGCTACGAGCCCCGCGATAGACACAAGCAATAGCTAAATAATGTTTTCATGATTTTCATAGTAGATGACCGCTATTTTACGTATCTTACCTGATTTGTCAATGTAGAAATTCACCCTCCGGCCGCAGAAGCCATCAAAATAACCTTGTCCCCTTCCTGCAAAGCAGTTTCCATTCCTTCCAAATCCCGCAAATGCACGCCGTTCACAAAAATGTTGAAATGCCTGCGAAGCTCGCCAGTTGAATCAAACAAATGCGGTTTTAGCGCAGGATAACGGATGAGAATATTCGCGATCAATTCGGCAACCGAGGAGCCGTTCACTTCAAACTCATTCTGGTTATCCACATAGAATTTCATCAAAGCGGGAAAGCGGACAGTAGGCATGGGATAATTTTACTGCGAGTCAGTTGCGTTTGGCTGGGAAATTCTCTATAATGGGTACATCAACAAGGAGACAACCATGGCACAATACAAAATCGTTGCGGGAACATTTCACGTAAAAGGTTTTCAACCCGACGGAGACTCGATCCGCTTTCAGGCCAACAAACCAGAGAACTGGGATTTCTTCGAATGGGAAACCGAGGCGGATAAAAAAGCAAAGAAGAAACAACTGCGCGTGGAATCAATCGATGCAATGGAAACTCATTACGAAGGCTATCACCAGCCGCGCCCGTTTGCAATAGCCGCGCTTGAATCGTTATTGGAAATGCTCAATATCAAATCAGTGGTTTATAGTTTAAGTGTGACCCAAATCGTGGAGGCGGATGACGGCAAGGCGGGCTTCATCGCCTCCGCATCGACTGACCGCTTCGGGCGACCCGTGAGCTATGTCTTTCCAAAATCGGCCAAACTCACCGACGGCGCCATCATGGACTCAGCCACCCTGCCCATCGAAGACTCGATCAATTTTCAACTCGCGCGCGAGGGATTGGTCTACCCAACCTTTTACACAAGCACCGACAGGGTCTTTGCGGAGAAAATCCGCGCTGTGGTGGCGCGCGCACGGAAAACAAAGCGCGGCATCTGGTCGATAGATAAAACTTCCGATTTCACCCTGCTCGACATGCGCGTGTTGCAGGAAGATATTTTGATCGTACCCAAACTCTTCCGCCGCCTGGTCGGCTTCTTCGACAATTATTCCGACTTTGGCAAACTGGAAGAATATATGATGAAGCAAAGGGACAACCTTGTCCTGTGGGATGGCACAAAGAAAAGATCACTGGCTGATTTGATGAAGTTCACAGGCCGGCGCATTCAGATAAAAACGCCGGTGGAAGATATTTTATTTTCACCGAAGTGAGGGGTTAGTAACGGGTAATTAGTGACTCACCTTACGCAGTCCGCTCTGCAGGGTGGGATACTTGCCCAAAACATCTAACGCAAAGACGCGAAGGCCCAAAGGGAAATAAAACTTCGCGTCTTTGCGGCTTGGCGTTAAAATTTTCGGCAAAGAGTTCTTCCGTGCGTAAGGTCAGTTAGTGAGAAGTAAAACTCTGGAGTCGGGCAGTTTGCTGCCCTGTGAGCGCTGCCCGCTAAGTTGATCCATCAGCGCCCACAGGGCAAGTGAGCTGATGGATTCCAGAGTAGACTACGGAAAATACTGCTTCAACATTTCATTTGCCAAGGCTGCATAATCACCGCCTGCATCTGCATCACGGACATGGATCAATTGGCTGAAAGCGGCGGGGCGGTTTCCCTGCGCAAGGTGGGTCATGGCGAGGTGAATGTAGGCGGGAAAATGATTCGGGTAACTGGCGATCACATTGAGAAAAGTTTGTTCCGCGTTGGCATATCTTCCCGAAGAGAGATAAGACAAGCCCAAAGCGTCCAATGCAAACGGATCGTCTGGCGCAAGTTGCACGGCATGTTGCGCGGCGGGCAGGCCCACATCTTCGATATGCACGCCGTTCTCCGCGCAAAAGTTTGCGAGCAGCCGCCAATAAATAGAATCGGTTGGCGCAAGTTCGGTGGCTTTTTGATAGGCCGTCAGCGCGGCGGCAAGATCGCCCAGCTTGAAATATGCGTCACCCAGCGATGCCTGCCATGCGGGGTTCGTCGGCTCATATTCTGCGGCGAGGGCATATTCGGCGCGCATCTGTTCATATTTTCCAAGGCGATTCCAGTGCAGGCCGCGCAATGCGCGAACGATGACGGATAGATGATCGAGGGTCAATGCGCGATCAAGCTCCACGCTTCCATCTTCGCCGAGTTGCTGTTTCGCTTCGCCAAGCCATGCCCACGCCTCGGCATTTTCCCCGCCCAGTTCGATGGCTTTCTCGAATGCCGCAAGAGATAGTTCCCATTCCTGCACGAGTCCGAGGGCGCGGCCAACCGTCAGCATTTGCTGGGATGCGTCGGGTTGTGCCGCAGATAAATTCAAGGCGGCGGTTAATGTTTGCACAGCAGAATCAGTTTCAGGGTTAAGAGAAGAGGCGAGGGTTAATTCATAAAGCGCCTGTTCTGGGGCGAGGAAAGTCAACAGGAGTCCCAGTCGATAATGGGAGTAGGCGTCGCTGACATCGAGGCGAAGTTGATTTTGAAGCGCATCCCGCTCGGCAGGCCAATCCTTTTGCTGGCGATAAACGAAAGCAAGCCCGGCGTACAAAGAGGGAGAATCGTAGTCGTTCAGGCCGCCGTGATAGGCTTGCAAGGCAGAGACAGGATCACCCGTGTTGACGTAGGAGTTTCCCAGCGCGGCCCAGCCCTGCTCGGAAAGTTCGGGCGCGCGATTCAAGAATGGGATTGCATCTGAATAATTTTTGTTGGCGTACGCGGCAATGCCCGCCTTTTCCCAAAGATCATCGCGCCAGGGCAGGAGGCGCGCAGCTTGTTGATACCCTTGAACGGCGCTGGCGTAATTCTGCGCGGCGAAGTCATGCTCTGCGCGTTGGATGGAGGAATACCCCTTAAAAAGAACGGGGATGAGCATGGCGGCCATGAGCGCCGCAACCACGTAGCAGGCTGAATATTTTTTATTGAACATCGTAATGGTAATTATACGTTGCGCGCGCCATAATTTTTTGAACTGGCAGTATAATCACGGCTGATGAGCGCATTTACCAGTTTAATCCTGACACAACTTACCGTTCCGCCTGGGGATTTGATTTACTATATTGTTCTGGTGTTCGCAGTGGCGGGCGCTTCATTATTTGCGTTCATCCACTGGCGCGCGAGTGAATTTCCACAGGCCCGCCGCGCATTTGTGGGGCTGGGCGTATTGCTCGGGGCGCAAATTTTCATGTTCATTTTAAGCGGGCTTGGCTGGCAGCAGATCGTGGATCCAAAAACGATCCTGCCGCCCATGGACCGGGCTTTTATCATGTTTGGCGTTATTTGGATCACGTGGCTGTTTGCCTTCCCTGAGCCAAACCGCGCGGCGGATGCAGCAGCGACTTTATTAAGCCTCTTTGTGGTGACGGCGCTGGGGTTGAGCCTGCTCACCTGGCAGGCACAAATTGCCAACCCACAGTTCGCATCCTTAAGTTACAACCAAACCGTTGATGATTGGTTCTGGCAAATCAGTTCCCTTGTGTTGACATTAATTGGCATGTCCATCCTTTTCATCCGCAAGCCGGATGGGATGTGGTATGGAGCGGCGCTTCTTTTCATTGGGTTTTTGGGTCACGCCATTCATTTGCTGATTCAAATTGAAGGAAATTATTCAGGGATTGTCCGCCTGGCGTACATGGCGGCCTATCCAATCTTAATGACTTTGCCATTACGCTTTGCATTGCCAAGCCAGGCAATATCCACGCCGCACCCTGCCACCACCAAGCAGGATACGACCAACCCTGAACGCAGACGCTACAGCACAGACCCGAAGACATTTCACGCCATGCTGGCGCTGGCGGCTGAGTCGAATCCCACCAAGGTCAGCCAGGCGGTCACCCGCGCCATTGCGCAGACGATGCTCTCCGACCTGTGCTTCATGATCTACCTGACGGACAATAATAATCAAATGGTGATTGCCGGGGGATATGATTTGATCCGCGAGGACAGCCTGGAGGGCGGTTCGCTCAATAAAGGTTCGATTCCGATGCTGGCAAATTCGCTGCAACGCGGGCGTCCCTTGCGAATGCCTGCCAGCAGTACCTCCGCCGATATTAAGGGACTTGGGGATATTCTGGGCCTGACGAACCCCGGGCATTTGTTGAGTGTGCCGATCCTCACACCTGAAAAAGAAGCGTTGGGCGGCATCCTTTTGCTTTCTCCATATTCCGACCGCACATGGACAGCGGAGGATCAGGCTTTCCTTTCCAATATTGCCACATCACTGGTTCCCATCATCAAACGCAGCCAGAAATTAAATAAACTGGAAACCCAGGCAGACCAGGCGCGCACGCAAACCATTCAACTGGAGCGCCAGATTCAGGAGCTTTCGCAGCAATTGGAAGCGGCGCGGGCGGAGATCCAAAAAAGCGGCTCGGTGGAAATGTCTTCCCTGCTGGTGGCGCAGGAAGAGTCACAGCGCATCATCGGGCAATTGCAGCTCGAGAACGCCGAACTGCGGACAGGCAAGAACTTGCAGCCTTCGGGTTCGGCTTCGCAAGTTGAGAATGAATTGAAGGCATCCTTACAGGAACTTGCTCGTTTACAGAACCAGCTTGCCGAAGCCAACATGAAGACGCATGAAATGGAAAAGGGGCGGGTTGCGACCAAGAGCACAGAGCAGGCTGAGGTGATCGCATCCATTTCGCAGGAATTGCGCCAGCCATTATCTTCCATTGTTGGGTACACAGACCTGCTGCTCGGCGAGTCTGTGGGTATTTTAGGCGCGCTGCAAAGAAAATTTGTGGAACGCATCAAGGCCTCCACGGAACGCATCCGCAGTTTAACGGATGATATGATCCAGATCACCACACTGGAAACGGAGTTGAACGATCTCAAACCCGAATCGGTGGATTTGAACTCGATCATCGACAATGCCATGTCGTACACGAGCACGCAGGTGCGCGAGAAAAATATTTCCATGCACCTGGAATTGCCGAAGGCCCTGGCGCCGATTCATGCAGACCGCGAGGCGTTACAGCAGATCCTGATCCACTTGCTGCAAAATGCCGGGGCGGCGACTCCGTTTGAGGGGGCAATCAGGCTCAAGGTCCAGACCCGAAGCGAGAACGGGTTGGATTACATCCTCATTCAGGTGGCAGACAGCGGCGGCGGAATCGCATCCAATGATTTGCCGCGAGTCTTCACGCGATTGTATCGCGCGGATAATGTACTGATTCAAGGCGTTGGCGATACGGGCGTTGGCCTGTCGATTGCGAAGACTTTAACCGAAGCGCAGCACGGACGAATTTGGGTGGAAAGCGAGCAGGGCACTGGGGCAACCTTTAGCGTGCTGTTGCCGATTGCCGGAGCGGCCGTTGAAAGAAACACTGAGCCCAAAGGAAAGAAATGATGCGGGGTCTGCGCGACTTTGGAAACGCGCTTGTGGTGGCGCTGTTCTCCATCGGGTTGATGGTTGGGGCGCTTTCGATCTCGCTTGTGGAATTCGTTCCCGAAGCGGCTCCCACTGCGACCAGCATCCTGATTCCGTCTCCCGTGCCTTTGACCCCCACTGCAACATTGCCACCCACATCCACGCCCATACCAGGTTTGGAAACGCCCACATTATCAGTGACTGCCACTTTTACAAATGCGGCGGTTCAAGGTTCCTGCCAGTACCCGGTGGGCTGGGGGCAAATTTTGGTTCAATCTGCTGATACGCTGGACAGCCTTGCAATTCGGTATCGTGTGAACAGGGATGATTTGAAACGCGGGAACTGCCTGGTAAGCGACACTCTCGTGGCGGGCAAGGTTTTATATGTTCCGTCTGTGCCCGCCAGCACCGTGGTGAGTTGTTCGCAGGGGGCATCTGGCTGGGTAAAAAATTATGTGGTGAAATCAGGCGACACCCTCTTTGCCATCGCATCGAATTATTCCACCACGTTGGGTTTAATGAAGAGCGTCAACTGCCGAAATAACAGCGACTTGATTTTTGCGGGCGAAATCCTTTGGGTGCCAAATGGCCCCACGCGCACGCCATTCCCCACCCCGTTGCCCGGCGTTACCGCCACGCCAATCCCGACCGAGCCATTAACAGAGACGGCGCTGCCTTTCACCGGCACGCCTACTCCAAGCGAAACGCCTGTGCCGCCTTCGCCGACCCCCAGCCCAACCTCGACGCCTGTTCCAACCCTTACTTCAAGCCCAACCGCTTTCCCGTAAATTATTCCAACGTTGCAAACTTTATTAGATGAAATCATTTAAGTATTTTTCACTGGCGGCAGTATTCGCCATTTTACTGACAGCCTGTGGAAGCGCTCCCGCCCCGCAACAGGCGTCCCTGCCTTTTATCCTCATAACCTCGGCGCCGAATTCAAGCCCAACCCCCACCCCGTTTCAACCATCCCTTTATACGCCAACCCTGCCCCCGCTTTCAGTGGATGGAAACGCATCCGTTGCGCTGCTTATCCTTCCCTCCGAAACGCCATCCCCCACCCCCACGCCTCCCGCCGAACCGACAGCCACGGTGAGTTTCAGCCAGCTTTTCCCCACCCAGGCCGCTCCCCCGCCAGCCCAATTCCCTTTGGTTGACCCAACCGCCCTGCCGCCCCTCACCGACAACGAGACGATCAACTTCCTGCTCATCGGCTCGGATAAAAGACCAGGCTCCTCCTACCGCACCGACACCTTGCTCATCGCCATCGTCTGGCCCAAAGAGGGACAGGTCTCGCTCATCTCCATTCCGCGCGACTTGTGGATTTACATCCCAACCGTTGGGATGCAGCGCATCAACACCGCCTACCAAAGCGGAGAGATCAACGATTACCCCGGCGGCGGGGCTGGCCTTTTAAAAGAAACCATCACCTACAACCTCGGCATTCGCATCGATCATGCCGCCATGGTCGAATTCGACGGCTTTCGCCGTATCGTAGATACCCTCGGCGGAATCGAAGTCCCCGTCGCCTGCGCCTACACCGACTGGCAGCTCATAGACCCATCCTACGACCCCAACAACGAAAACAACTGGTGGCTGTACACCGTCGGCCCGGGCCAGGTTCACATGGATGGCAACCTTGCCCTCTGGTACGCCCGCTCCCGCTCAAAATCCAGCGACTTTGACAGAGGCCGCCGTCAGCAGGAAGTGCTGCGCACCATCTTCCAAAAAGCCCTGCAAACCGACACCTTCAGCAAAATCCCCCAACTTTATAACGACTTCTCCAGCACAGTCATCACCGACCTCAACCTGGCCGATATGCTGCGCATGGCTCCCTACGCCGTCAACTTCACCAACGCCAACATCCGCGGCTATTTCATCCGCCCGCCCCTCGTCAACCCGTGGATCACCCCCGGCGGCGCATCCGTGCTGCTGCCAAGCGAAGCCGAACTTCAACAAATGCTCATCGAAGCCGCCACCCTCTCCCCGTACGCCGTCACCCGCGAAACCATCACCGTCGAAGTGCAAAACGGCGCCAGCTTCAACACCCTGGAAAACCTTGCCGCCTCGCGCCTCAATTACGCAGGCTACCAAACCATCATGGGAACTGCCGACCGCCGCGACTACACCTCCTCCGTACTAGTGGATTTCACCCCCAGGCAGGATTCTGCTCAACAGCAAACGATCATCACCAGCCTCGGCCTGTTTTCGGCAAACATCCTTTCCCTACCCGACGCAAACAGCGCCATCCAATACCGCCTCATCCTCGGCTCAGATTACGAACCCTGCTTCCAACCGCAAGACCTCACCCATTAAATAGGCATGTCATTGCGAGGGCGTTCTTGTTCTTTACCCGAAGCAATCTCCAAATTATTGTGAGATTGCTTTGTCGGGAAAAACACCCTCCTCGCAACGACATGCCCGCTTCCCCAAAATCCCCAGTTGACAACCGCTCCCAGATTCGCTAAACTATACGAAAAGACTACGCGCTACCCGCAAGGATGAACCATGGCAAAAATATCTGACTCTGCACACATCAATTCAAAGACCCTTCTCCCCGCCGCCATCAGCGGCTGGGAAATGTTCATGCACGACCAGGGACGTTCACCCAACACCATTAAAGCATTTCTTTCGGATGTGCGCCTGCTCAACCAATTCACCGCCCCAGACCAGTCCATCGGCGCAATCACCACAGACCATCTCAACCGCTTCTTCACCTGGATGGAAAAAGAGCGCGGCATCCCTTGCAGCCCCAAAACCCTCTCGCGGCGCATCACATCCGTCAAATCTTTCTTCCGCTGGCTGCACCAGCATGGCACGCTCGCAATGGACCCCGCAGAAAAAGTCCTGCAACGCTCCGCCATCAGCCCGATTCCGCAAGCGCTGACAGAGAGCGAGTACGAAGCCGTCCTGCTCGCCGCAGACCGTCACCGCCGCGAAAAGAAACCCGATGCCCGCCCCTACACCCTCGTTTATTTATTGCTCACCACCGCCATCAAGAAAAGCGAGTGCCTCGGCATTCACATCAACCACATCGACCTGGACGCGAAAAACGGCCCCCATCTTTTTGTCCGCTACGCCAGCCCGGCCAACCGCTACAAGGAACGCAAAATAGACCTGGCCGAAGACTGGATCGAAGCCTACAAGGAATACCTCACCCAATACCAGCCCGTAGACCAGGTTTTCGCCTGGTCGCCGCGCAGGCTGGAATACCTGCTCGAAGATATCAGCGAAGAGGCCGGCCTCACCAAACACCTCTCCTTCGACATGTGCCGCTGGACATGCGCCCTGCGCGATTATCAATCCGGCGAAGAAGCGGATAAGATCCGTCAAAAGCTTGGCGTTTCCAAGATACAGTGGAGAGAGTTGTTCATAAAACTCAGGCAATTAAATGGCGAAATAAAGTAACTCACCTTACGCAGTTTTGCGTGTTTTAGGGTCATGTCGCCCTGAGCGATA
>CAKKRM010000247.1 GCA_919902735.1 Anaerolineales bacterium
ACAGAAAGAAACCTTTGAAACGATGACTAAATTTTATTTCCGATAACGTCTATTGAAAGTGAATCAA
This sequence comes from Anaerolineales bacterium, assembly GCA_919902735.1. Taxonomy (GTDB): domain Bacteria; phylum Chloroflexota; class Anaerolineae; order Anaerolineales; family Villigracilaceae; genus Villigracilis. Next base: position 68 of record CAKKRM010000247.1, read on the forward strand.
AATAAAGGACATGCAATTGTATGTCCTTTATTTTTTAGCCAAGTGCCTTTCTGAATTCTTTTGCAAACTCCTTCGCCGCTTCAACAGGATGTTCGCTCCCCCCAATCGTCTTCACACACGCCGAACCGACAATAACACCATCCGCAAGTTTGCCCACCTGCGCCGCCTGTTCGGGCGTGCCGATTCCAAATCCCACGCACACAGGCACGGATGTATGCTCACGCACGCGTTGAATCAAATCACCGAGTCCATCTGAAATGGCTGTGCGCGCGCCTGTCACACCAGTAACCGAAACCAGATAAATAAATCCCTTTGCATTTCGCGCAATCGACTCCATGCGTTCATCAGGCGATGTCGGCGCGAGCATTTGGATCAACGGCAGGTCTCCCCCTTCGGAGACTTTGCGATACGACAGCGAAAGAGCCTCGCGGTCTACTCGACCAGCGTTTAACATGGATTGAAACTCCCCTGCTTCTTCCAATGGCAAATCAGGGATGATAAATCCATCCGCTCCTGCTTCGCGGGCGTCGTGGATGAATTTCTCCAGTCCGTATGCCAGCATGGGGTTGAAATAGCCCATCAAAATCAGTGGGATGGTCACGCCGCGTTTGCGTAACTCCGCCACTGCCGCCATCGATTTTTTGACCGTGATGCCTTTCTCCAGCGCAATCTGCGTAGCTTGCTGAATTACAGGTCCATCCGCCAACGGGTCAGAGAAGGACAGCCCCACTTCGATCAAGTCCGCGCCATTTTTGGCGAGGGTTTCGATGACATCGATGGATGTGTCCAAATCAGGATAACCCAGAGGAAAATAGGGCATTAAGATGGGTTTGTTTTTGAAGGCGTTTTCGATTCGGTTCATAGGTTCCTCATAATTAGTGATTAGAGACTGGAGACTTCACAGACTCATAATCTTCGCTCGTCATATCCAAAAGAAAATTTCGATAAAAAATCCATCACGCCTTTGAGAATCACATCAACACCCAGTCTCTAGTCTCTAGTCTCTAGTCTCTAGGTCTCTAGTCTCTAATTCCCCAATCTCTTTAATCACCGTATTCAAATCTTTATCCCCTCGCCCCGACAAGTTGACCAAAATCACCTGATCCTTCCTCATCGTCGGCGCGCGCTTGATGACTTCCGCCACGGCGTGAGATGACTCCAACGCGGGGATAATCCCCTCGGTATGGCACAAGACTTGGAAGGCGTTCAATGCTTCTGCGTCCGTTGCGGAGGTGTAGAAGGCGCGTTCGTTGTCGCACAGCATGGCGTGTTCAGGACCAACTGCGGCGTAGTCCAATCCCGCAGAAATAGAATGTGTCTCCGCAATCTGACCATCTTCATCCTGCAAGACATAGGTGCGCGTTCCATGAATCACACCCACACGTCCCTTCGATGGGTCGCCAAAACGAGCGGCGTGTTTACCCGAAGCGATTCCACTGCCGCCAGCTTCGACGCCAATCAACTCCACACCTTCATCGTTCACAAATCCGCTGAAGACGCCGATGGCATTCGAGCCGCCGCCAACGCAGGCAATGACCGTGTCGGGCAAACGTCCCACATCACGCAGCATTTGCTCGCGGGCTTCACGCCCAATCATCGATTGAAACTCGCGCACAATCGTCGGGTACGGGTGCGGACCCAGAGCCGAGCCGAGCAAATAATGCGTATCGCCCACATTCGTCACCCAATCGCGAATGGCTTCGTTGATGGCATCCTTCAAAGTCTGCGTGCCCGATGTCACAGGTCGCACTTCCGCGCCGAGCAACTTCATGCGGAAGACGTTCGGCTCCTGGCGCGCAATATCCACGACGCCCATGTAAACGACACATTCGAGTCCAAGCAGCGCGGCGACAGTTGCAGATGCAACTCCATGCTGTCCCGCACCTGTCTCAGCCACAATGCGCCGCTTCCCCATCCGTTTCACAAGCAGAGCCTGTCCGAGCGCGTTGTTGATTTTATGCGCGCCTGTGTGCGCCAAATCCTCGCGCTTCAAATAAATTTGCGCGCCGCCCAATTTTTCAGACAATCGTTTTGCATACGTCAGCGGCGTGGGACGTCCAACAAACGACGCCATCAATTTATCGAACTCGGCGTTGAAGGCGGGGTCATTGTGCGCGGATACGAACTCACGCTCCAATTCGATGAGCGCGGGCATGAGGGTTTCGGGGACGAATTGTCCACCGTAGATTCCAAATTTTGTGGGTAGTAATGTCATGGGGTCCTCAGTAATTGGAGATTAGAGATTGGAGATTGGAGGCTGACTAATCTCCAATCTCTTGACTGCTTGCACAAACGCCTTCATCTTCCCCGCATCTTTCTCCCCCGCGCTTGATTCAACACCTGAGGCAGAATCCACACCCCAGGGTTTGACTCTGCCAACCGCCTCCGCGACATTCTCTGGTGTCAACCCGCCCGCCAGCAACAGCGGATAGCGCTTCGCCAACTCCGCCGCCGCGGACCAATCCGCTATGACGCCGCTTCCGCCGTAGACGCCTTTGACGGCGGCATCCACTAATAAGGCGGGCGCATCACCTCGCTCATAACCTGTGACATCAGATGGAATTCCACGAAATGCTTTGAAGGCATTCGGCTCAAGCTGAGCAAATATCTCTGGTGTTTCGTCGCCGTGGAGTTGAGCGAGGTCGAGCGAGCAGGTGTTGAGGATGCCTTTGACTTCCTCAACAGATGAATTGACAAACACGCCGACAAGTTTGATGTGGGAGTGTTTACGCTTCAACACGGATGTGATTTCGGCGCAAGCATCCTTTTCGATGAAGCGCACGCTCTTGGGGTAGAAGTTGAATCCCAGATAGTCCGTGCCTGCTTCGATGGCGGCGAGGGCGTCGCTCAATGTTTTGACGCCGCAGATTTTTATTTTGGTCATAGTTTCAACCATGTCATGCTGAGCGGAGCGAAGCATCTCGCTTGTCGGGGTAGTGACCCTTCGCTTCGCTCAGGGTGACACCGCTTAATTCGCGTACTTTCGCGGGGATGTCTTCGGATGTGACCAACGCCTCCCCTACCAGAATAGCATCCACGTTGGCTCGGGATAAACGTTCGACATCTTGTGCGGTAAAAATTCCTGATTCTGCAACAACGGCAATATCTTTTGAGATCACCAGGCGGAGTTTTTCTGTTGTTTCGAGAGTCACTTCAAAAGTGGCGAGGTTGCGATTGTTGATGCCGATGAGTTTGATTTTCGGAATCTTCAAAGCGCGTTCGGTTTCGGCTTCATCATGAACTTCGACGAGGGCGGTCAGTCCCAGACTCAGGGCGCAGGCGTGCAGGTCGGAAAAGCGTTTGTCATCGGTCAACGCAGCGGCGATGAGGAGGATGGCATCGGCGCCATTGGCGCGGGCTTCGTAGATTTGGGTTTCGTGGATGATGAAGTCTTTTCGAAGGAGGGGCACGGGTTGAAGGTCGAAGGTTGAAGGTTGAAGGTTGCGGAGTTTGCGCAAGGTTTCGAGGCTACCCATGAAGAACTTTTCGTCGGTGAGGACGCTGATGGTGGCGGCGCCATTTTGGGTATAGATGTCTGCCACTTGAAACAAGTCGAGGTGCGGGGCGAGAATCCCTTTGGAGGGAGAGGCTCTCTTTAGTTCAGCGATCAGGCTCGGGCGGGGTCCGAAGCGGCGGCGCTGTATGGCGGCAAGAAAATCTCTGGGAGTTGGAAAAGACTCTGCGGCGCGGCGCAATGCAACAGCGTCAAGCGTCGCAATTTCCAATTTCTTTTGTTCGAGAATTTTTTCCAGGATGTTCATTGGCGAGTGAATTCAAGCAGCGCGTTGAGTTTGTTGAGGGCGTTGCCGCTATCGAGAGAGGCGGTAGCTTCAACAAGCGCGGATTTGAAATCGCCTGATTGAGCGGCGAGGGCAGCGGCGGCGTTGAGGAGGACGGCATCGCGTCGCGCGCCTTTCAAGCTGCCACTCAAAATCTGACGCATCATCTGCGCTGATTCATCGGGCGTGCCGCCGCGCAGGTCTTGAATTGCCGCGAGGGAGAAGCCGAGTGTAGCGGGATCAAGATCGTAGGTGTTGACCGCGCCGTCTTTGAGGTGACTAATGCGATTGACGCCGCAGGTGTTGAGTTCATCTGTGCCGCCCGCGCCGTGGATAACCATTGCGGCTTTCGAGCCGAGTTGGTGGAGAACATGCGCGAGCGGCTCGGTGAGTTTGGCGTCGTATACGCCCGTCAGTTGGATGTTCGCGCCTGCGGGGTTGGTGAGCGGGCCAAGAATATTGAAGATGGTGCGCTGACCGATTTCCTTGCGCGGACCGACGGCGTATTTCATGGCGGGGTGAAATTTGGGCGCGAACATAAATCCGATGCCGACTTGTTGAATGGCTTGGGCGACACGTTCAGGCGTGAGGTCGAGATTGACGCCGAGGGCGGAGAGAACATCCGCGCTGCCACATTGAGAGGATGCGGCGCGGTTGCCGTGCTTGGCAACTTTGCGCCCCGTGCCAGCGAGAACGAACGCGGCGGCGGTGGAGATGTTGAAGGTGTGCGTGCCGTCGCCGCCTGTGCCGACGATGTCGTAGATGGGTTCGGTGCAGTCGACTTTGACTTTCACGCCGACATTCCGCATGGCACGGACGGAACCTGTAATTTCGGGGATGGTCTCGCCTTTCATGCGGAGCGCGGTGAGATAGGAGCCGATTTGCGCGGGGGTGGCTTGACCCGTCATAATGATATTCATCGCGTCTTCGGCTTCGAGATCGGTCAGGTCGGTGCGGTTGATGGCTTTGGCGATGAAGGGCTTGAGCATGGGAAAATCCGTGTTGCTTGTTGCGTGTTGCGTGGCGGGCATTTTGATTTCGAGAAAATTCTTGAGCAGGTGTTTGCCGTGTTCGGTGAGAATGGACTCGGGGTGGAACTGCACGCCGTAGGTGGGATGCTGTTTGTGTTTGAGTCCCATCACTTCGCCTTCGTCGGTTTGGGCGATGACTTCGAGTTCGGCGGGAATCGGTTCGTAGACGACCAGCGAGTGGTAGCGCATGGCTTCAAAGGGAGTCGGGATGTCTTTGAAGATGCCCTGTCCATTATGATTGACGGGGGATGTCTTGCCGTGCATGAGGCGCGGAGCGCGATCCACTTTGCCGCCGTAGATGGCGCCGAGGCATTGGTGCCCGAGGCAGACGCCGAGCACGGGAATTTTGCCCGTGAAATGTTTGATGGCTTCGGGGGAAACGCCGCCATCTTTGATGGGTTCGCCTGGGCCTGGGGAGATGACAAGATGGTCAGGTTTGAGGGCGATGAGTTCGTTCAGGGAAATCTGGTCGTTGCGGTACACGCGAATGTCCGCGCCGAGTTCGCCGAAGTATTGAACGAGGTTGTAGGTGAAGGAGTCGTAGTTGTCGATTAGGACTAGCATGGTGAAATCCTTTTGGCTGAAGGTTGAAGGTTGAAGGTTTAAGGTTGAAGGTTGAAGGTTGAAGGTTAAGAGCAACTTTCAACCTGTCACTTGTAACCTTCAACCTAATCTTCGTTCCCGAAAATATCCAATTCATCCGCAAACAGATCAAGCGAGTAGGATAAGCCTGTTTTCTCGCGGACAAGTTCCATCGTCACTTTGGCTTCGGTTTGCATACGGCGGATTCCGTTGGCGAGGACATCGCGCGGGATGGTGGGATGCGCAAGGTAATACGCGCGTTTTTCGCGGATGGGTTCGAGGAAGGCGTTGATGGCTTTGGCAAGTTTTTCCTTCACTTCCACATCGCCGACCTGTCCCTTGCGATAGCGTTCTTTGAGGTCATCCACTTCGGCGTAGGAGGGATTGAATGCGTCGTGGTAGATGAAGACGGGGTTACCTTCGACGGTGCCAGGGTCGGTGGCGCGCAGGCGGTTCGGGTCGGTGTACATGTTCATCACCTTTTGCCTCACCGTCTCAGCGTCGTCGGAGAGATAGATGGCATTGTTAAGCGACTTGGACATTTTGTTCTGTCCGTCCGTGCCGACGAGCAGCGGAACGTCACCGATAATGGAGTCGGGTTCAGGGAAGACATCACCGTACAAGTTGTTGAACTTGCGCGCCATCTCGCGGGCGAGTTCAACGTGCGATTGGTTGTCGCGTCCCACGGGGACGACTTGCGCACGCGGGAGGAGAATGTCCACGGCTTGCAGGACGGGATAGCCGAGCAGACCAAACGGCATGGAGTCCATGTTGGCGTCGCGCGCCATGTCTTTGAGGGTGGGCATCCGTTCGAGGCGCGGAACGGTGACGAGCATTTCAAAAAGCAGATTCAACTGGTAGGTTTCAGGTATTGCCGATTGCACGAAAATGGCGCTGACATTCGGGTCAATGCCGACGGCGAGATAGTCCAACACGATTTCGCGGATGTAGACGGGAATCTCTTTTATGTATTGCGGTTCGGGCTTGGTGGTCAGCGTGTGCAAGTCCGCGATAATGAAGAAGGATTCGTATTGATGTTGCAGTCGCACGCGATTTGCCAGCGAGCCGACGTAGTGACCGAGGTGCAGGCGTCCTGTGGGGCGGTCGCCAGTGAGGAGGCGGGGTTTGGGCATGGGTTACTTCCTTTCTGTGGTTCGTGATGGGGAGTGTTGCGTGGTGCGTGTAGCGTGTTGCATAAAAAGAACGAAACACGCTACACGGTTAAGAATTCAACTCTGCGACTTCAATAGCCTTCAACATCGCACTTGCCTTATTCACCGTCTCTTGAAACTCCGCGGTGGGGTTCGAATCCGCGACGATGCCCGCGCCTGCCTGCACGCTGACGGAGTTACCGCACCCGACCATGGTGCGGATGGCGAGGCAGGTGTCCATCGCGCCGTCGAAGCCGAAGTAACCGATCATGCCTGCGTAGGCGTTGCGCGCGTCTGACTCCAACTCGGCGATGATCTCCATCGCGCGGACTTTCGGCGCGCCGCTGACTGTCCCTGCGGGGAAGGCGGCTCTCACTAAATCGAAAGCCGTTAACTCGGGGCGCAGAGTCCCTTCGACGTGCGAGACGATGTGCATGACGTGTGAATATT
>CAKKRM010000248.1 GCA_919902735.1 Anaerolineales bacterium
TCAAGAACATCATCCCAGGTCAAACCGTCACCAAAGAAAAACTTCAACGCGACCCTTCTGTCCTTCGGACATCTCCCCATTTTCAAAGTGCGAAAATGGGGAGAGTCGCCGCGACATGACCCCTGCCGAAGAAGTCCTTTGGCAAGAATTGCGGGCGAATAAGTTGGGTGAAAAGACCATCCACGAATTTTCTCCACGAATACTCGAATGACAGCGTCCAATTCGTGAATTCGTTTTCCATTCGTGGACGGTTATTCATCCTTCATCCTTCCGAATTCATCCTTGCTCTTACGGCAGGAATTACGTGGGAATAAGTTGGGAGTCCATTTCAAGAGGCAGCAAGTCATCGCGGCACTGGTCGTTGAAGTGGAGGACACATCCTGTCCTACGGACATCCCCCATATTAATAACTGACCTTACGCACGGAAGAACTCTTTGCCGAAAATTTTAACGCCAAGCCGCAAAGACGCGAAGTTTTATTTCCCTTTGGGCCTTCGCGTCTTTGCGTTAGATGTTTTGGGCAAGTATCCCACCCTGCAGAGCGGACTGCGTAAGGTGAGTTAATAAAACACGCCGAAATCAAACGGTTAAGGGATGGGCGTGGCTGGAAGGGCAGAAGGTAAAAAGTTCAGTGTGGGAGCGGGGGGGCGCTCGGTGTCGAAGCCATCCGTCCCATGGAAAGTAAAGTAGCTGACCTGCCCGGGGAAGATATCCACCCAGGTTTGCCTGTCGCGGGTTTCATCAGCGTAACGGAATGTGACTTTGTAAATGCCAGCCGGCAGGTCGCCGAGAACGAGATTCTCGTTGTAGTACGGGTCAGAGTTGACCGCGCCGCCTTTGCCGTAGGTCCGCACCACGAAGGTATCCCCCGTTGCTTCCGAGAGCACCGTGACATTCACCTGTTGAATCAACTCCCCTTTTTCATTCATCATGCGGCCCACCAGCACACCCCAGCCTTGCGGTGGAGCGATCCACAACTCAGGGTTGTAGGTATAAAAAAAGGAATTACTGGGAAAGCGCACTTCAAAATGCACGTGCGGCCCCGTGGCTGCGCCCGTCGAGCCGACAAACCCGATCACCTCCCCCGTTTCCACGTGCTGCCCCATGATGACGTTCATTGCGCTCATGTGCGCGTAAATGGTGTAAAGCTGCTGATCGTTGTATCCAAAATCATGGCGGATGGCAACCGAAATGCCATACGGGTCATCCTCATTGCCGGGCGTTTCGCTGAACAAGCCCCAGCCCGTCCACACAATGGTGCCGGGGCCGGCGGCCATGATGGGCGTGCCTTCGGGAGTGGGAATATCCACGCCAGTGTGAACGATGCTGCGTCCAAAGAAAACGCCGCCGTAGCGATAATCCGGGGTCGGCCAGTTGACCTGGTCGGCGGCGATGGGGCGGGCAAAATAAAAATGATCGTAAGCCGACATGGCCCACGGAATTGGATACAAAGGCGGACGCCAAACCGAGACAGGTTCCGCGCCCGGAGTGGGAAGACTAAATTGAAACGGCACAGGCGATGGAGTGATCCCCGCTTCAAACGTAACTGCTGGCTGGTCGGCCACGAGAGCAATTACCGCCGTTGGGTTCACTCCTCCTACTGTGCGCGAGCAGGCGGAGAGGAGTAGCAGTAAAAGAAGGACGATAGTTTTGTTGGGTTTCATTATTTCTGTTTTGCAAGAACTCTGGACTCCACCAGCTTGCTGATGGGCTTGTCAGGCAGCGAGCTGCCTGACTCCAGAGTTTCGATCTACGGAATGACCGTCGGCGGGGTGGGCGTGGAAGAAGGGGGTAGTGTGGCTGTAGGCGGCAAGGTGGCGGTAGGCGTTAGCGAGGGTGTGAAGGTCATGCGCGGGGTGCGGGTGGGGCGGGGCGTGGAGGTATTTGTGGCAGTATTGGTTGGGGTGAGGGTGGGAGCCAGCACGCGGGTTGGAGTAACAAGCGCTTCGATGGGATAGAGTTCCTGCATGGCGGTGTACCAATCCAAATCATTGGTGAGTGCGAATTCAGTGAAGCGCGCGCCATTGTAAAAGGTACGCCAGTTTGGCAGCGCGGGCAAACGGTCCCAGCCATAAGCAGAAACGAGATCGGTCACATCCACCCAATAGCCAGAAGGGACGGATGCATACTCGCCGCCCTGCTCGTAGGTGCGCGGGTCAAGTTCGTAGCGTGCGCTCAAATTCCAGGGCGCGTTGTGGATCGGTTCACCGAGCGAACCATCCTGCACCCAACAGCGGATGTAAACCCGCCAGTAGGTTTGCGCGCCGATGTCTTCGCGCAGGGTCACCATCCAACCTGCATTCGCCATGAGAGAGTTGATCGCAAAGGCGCGGCCGGTGTAGAGCCAATCCTCTTCCATGCCAGGTTCGAGGCTGGTGGTGAGTGGGACAAAGGCATTTTCCAAACTGGCAAGCGCGTCCCAGCCGGCTTCGAGGATGAAGCGTTCGCGCAGGGCAATGAAGGATTCATCCGCGAGATCGTGCAACTGCGGGAAGGGAGCCTGTACATTTTCAACGGGGACAACGTACCAGCGTTGGCCCGGCACATCGGGGCCCGGCGTAACGGCGGGCGACCAAAGCGCGGGAAGCGCGTCATTTGCGGCCTGGGTGAATGAATTCGGCAGTGGATTTGTTATCCCAGCAGAGCCCCAGGCGAGTCCACGCACGCGGCCGCTTAATGGGGAAGGCGCGAGCAGGAGGTTGCCTTGCAGATCGTATGAGGTTAGGTAGTATTGATTGGGCGCGTTGGTAACGGCAATAACTCGCTGCGCGGTTTCATCCCATGCGCCCATCAGGCCGTCACCGATCCAATGCGCGGCGCGGGTGGGTTCGTTCGCGTTCCAAATATACAAGCCGCTGTAGCCCACGGTTTGGGAGATGGAAGACCACAATAATCGAGAGCCGTCAAAATTCCAGACGGGGTAATTTTCAGAGGCAAAGGGAGAGTTGCTTAAGTTTTGATAACGTTCATCGCCTGCGAGGTCGAGGCTGGCGAGCCAGACATCGCTGTCGCCGCCGCGGGTGGAGATGAAAGCCACGTGCCTGCCATCGGGCGCCCAGACGGGGGAATGGTCGGAGGCGGGGTTTTGGGTGAGCGGGATGATCTCTGCGGAGCGGTCATTGACCGAGACCACGGAGACTTCCAAATTTTCGTTGATGTAGGTTTCGTAGACGAGCCATTGCCCATCAGGCGACCAGGAAGGGGCGGAATCATATTCAGCGGAGTCTGTGATTTGGGTTACATCACCTGACTGCAAATTCATCACGTACAAGTCCCAGAAGCCGCTGCGGTCTGAGGCGAAGGCGAGCTGGGTACGGTCTGGGCTGAGGGATGGGGCGATGTCGTTCCATTTGCCAGCGGTGATGCGGGTGAGGGGAAGCCCCTGTGGTTGAACGATGAAGAGATGGGCGTATCCATTCTCTTCGATGGAGAGAAAGATCGTTTCACCCTGCCCGTTGAGCTGGGAGGCTTCGAGGGCGCTGGTGGCTTCGCTGACGGGTGCGGGGGAAGTATCGGGGATGGCGGGTTCGCTCGTGGGCTGGGAACAGCCAAAGAGGAAGAGGGCGGCAAATGACATTCGGAGAAATAGGGAAGGAAAATGCAAAGGCATGGGGAATGTCAATTAAGCAGAATCAGTTTCAGTTGAAGGGGGAGGCGGTTCCACATCAAAAGAGAATTGATGCGGTTGGTCGGAAGGGCCATCAGGATAGTACAGTCGCGCGTTGAGGATGTAGGGATTCTTGAGTTCGCCGCGCAGGTGCATGGTGAATTCGAGTTTCCAGCTCATGGGTTCGACGATGTTGGTGGAGGCGACTTCATCGCCATCGGCGTTGTGAAGGGTGATTTCGATGTTGGGCCGCTTTTGAAAGGGGGTGACTTCGAGGTTGACGCGGAGGCGGCGGCCATCGGGATAGGCTTGGGCGGAGAGGGCGGCAATCTTCGTTTCTTCGGGGACGGCGCGGGTGAGGTTGTCTTCGGGGAAGAAAAAATCCATGCCAGGAATTATACCCTGCGGGACGATGTACCCAGACAAGATGGGGGATTGGGCGCATGGCTGTAGCAAAGTCAGGAAAATCTTAGCGCGAAATACGCGAAATTGGC
>CAKKRM010000249.1 GCA_919902735.1 Anaerolineales bacterium
GCCGCGTTGAAGCGCCCAGCGTCCATTGCCATCCATGATCATGGCAACGTGCTGGGGGACTTTTTCAAGAGGAACATTAGAAGGGGATTCAGCCATTTTTTAAGCAACTCTTTCTGATGTCATATTCAAGACATCAGAAAAAAAACTAGACTTCCATGATTTCTTTTTCTTTATGCTGGCCATGCCTGGCGATCTCTTCCACATATTTATCGGTCAGTTTTTGCAGGTCTTCCTCGCCGCGTTTGAGTTCGTCTTCAGTAATCAGTTTTTCCTTTTCGTAGTCGCGAATATCGTTGTGCAGGTCACGGCGGATGTTGCGAACGGCAATGCGGGCTTCTTCAAGGCGGTGGTGCATGTGCTTCACCAACTCGCGGCGGCGTTCTTCATTAAGCGGAGGCAGGTTCAGGTGTATGACCTTTCCGTCAGAATTAGGATTCAGGCCCAGTTCCGAAGCGCGAATCGCTTTTTCAATATCCTTAATGGAACCTGCGTCAAAGGGTTTGATCATTAAAGAGCGCGGTTCGGGGACGCTGATGCTTGCAAGCTGCATGAGAGGGGTCGGCGTGCCATAGTATTCCACAGGGAGTTTTTCAACCAAAGCAGGGTTGGCCCTGCCTGTGCGGATGCTGGCAAGATCATCCGTAAGGGATTGGATCGCGCCATGCATACGGTTCTCAGCGTCTTTCAATAGGTCTTTAACTTCGTCGGTGCTCACTATCTTCCTCCTACCGCTCGTTGTATAAATTACCAACCTGCCGGGAAAATTACGCGTGCAAACATAATTTTGGTTTTGTAATTTATGCGGTACTGTGTGAAAATGATTACACTACAAGGATACCTTAAAACAAGAATTTAGGCTATGGGAGCGCTAAAAATGTGGGAGGATATGTAAAAAATTGAGAGGCTATCAGAAAATAAAACTTTCCTCCTTTATTTTTTTACGAAATAAAGGAGGAAAGAATACTGCAAAATATGAATTGGATTAACCGGTAACCAGAGTGCCAACGGCTTCGCCGCGCAGTGCGCCAAGCAACGCTGATGCATCCCAAAGGTTTAATACAAGGATGGGCAGGTTATTTTCCATGCAGAGCGTGATGGCGGTGCTATCCATCACTTCCAGCCGGCGGTTGAGCACATTGATGTAACTCAGTTGGTCGAACTTTTTGGCATCGGGGTTCTTCTTGGGGTCGGCATCGTACACGCCATCCACTTTGGTCGCTTTGATCACTACATTCGCATCTATTTCCGTGGCGCGCAAGGCCGCGGCTGTATCTGTGGAGAAGAACGGGTTGCCCGTCCCCGCCCCAAAGATGACCACTCGCCCTTTTTCGAGGTGGCGCACTGCCCGTCGGCGGATGTATGGCTCGGCAATGGCGCGCATCTCGATGGCAGACATGACGCGGGTGTAAACACCCTGCCGCTCAAGCGCATCCATCAAAGCCATGGCGTTCATCACTGTGGCAAGCATACCCATATAATCTGCAGTGGAACGATCCATGCCGCGCTCCAGCCCCTGCTTGCCGCGCCATAGATTGCCTGCGCCGATGACCACGGCCACATCCACGCCCATCTCGCGGACTTCCTTGATGCGGCTGGCAATCGACTCAGCTTCGTGAACATCTATGCCGAAGCCAGTTTTGCCGCCAAGCGCTTCGCCGCTTAACTTGAGCAGGATCCGTTTATATTTCAATTCAGCCATTTTTACCTCCAAATAGTTTTATTGCCAGCAAAATTTGGATCATATAGAAAAAAAGCCAACCCGAAGGCTGGCTTTCCAAACTTAATTCTGAGTTGTGCTTTCGCCCAATTCCCAACGCTGGAAACGACGGACAACAACGTTCTCGCCAATGGCGGCCACGTTCTGCAAAATGAGCTTTTCAATGGTAAGCGACTCATCGCGAATATAGGCCTGGCGCATAAGGCAGACTTCATCCTTAAACTTCTCAACACGGCCTTCCACAATTTTTGCATGTATGTTTTCGGGCTTGCCTTCTTCTTTGGCACGGCCACGGGCGATCTCTGCCTCGTGCTCAAGTTCAGCTGCAGGGATTTCCTCAGCGGTAATGTACCTGGGTGCGCTTGCAGCGATTTGCAAGGCAATCTCGTGCGCCAGGGTGCGGAATTGTTCAGCGCGGGCGACAAAGTCCGTTTCGCAGTTGAGTTCGACCATCACGCCCACACGTCCCCCGCCGTGAGAGTACATTTCCACCACGCCGTTGGAGGCGTCTCGGTTGGCGCGTTTGGCGGCGGTAGCCATGCCTTTTTCGCGCAGCCAATCGACAGCCTTGGCGTAATCTCCGTTCGCTTCTTGCAAGGCTTTGCGGCAATCCAACATGGGAGCGTTGGTTGCGGCGCGCAATTGCTTGATCATCTCGGTCGTTATTTCCATTTCACAATCCTTGATTAAACTTTTCAGTTCTTAATTATTATGCGCAGCTTCAGCGGAGTCATCTTTGGCTTCGGGTTGCTTTTCTTCCGCTGCTTTTTCTTCTACGGGAGCTGCAGGAGCAACCTCATCCGCCTTGCGGCCAACATTCATCTTGGCCAGTGTGGATTCGCCGAGCAATGCTTCGTCACCAACTTCATCCTGCTCTGTTTCAACAACAGGTTTGCGGGACGGGCGGGACTTCGGCTTGCCTTCTAATTTCACATCGCCGGGCTGTTCGGGCTCCTCTTCCTTTCGCATGGCCTTGCCTTCAAGGACGGCATCCGCCATCTTGGCAACCAGCAGCTTGATGGCACGGATGGCGTCATCATTGGAAGGGATCACATAATCAACATTCTGAGGATTGCAATTGGTATCAACCAACGCGACGATCGGAATCTTGAGCAGGTTCGCTTCACGGACCGCAGCTTCTTCGCGCCCAACATCCACGATAAAGAGCAGATCGGGGCGACGCTTCATGATGCGTGCGCCGGAGAGACGTGTGCCCAGGCGGGTGATATCGCGCTGAATCAACAAACCTTCCTTCTTAGTGAGGCGGTTAATCTCATCGGTGTCGCGCAATTTTTCAAGGCGCTCCAGTTCCTGGATGCGCTTGTACATCGTAGCCCAGTTTGTGAGCATACCGCCCATCCAGCGTTCGGTGACGAAAGGCATACCGCAGCGGGCGGCTTCTTCCGCCACAGTTTCCTGCGCCTGGCGTTTGGTGCCAACGAACAGAATGGTGCCGCCGTTTGCAGCGGCATCGCGAACGGTGTTGTACCCCTGGTTCAGCAGCTTGACGGTCTGCTGAAGGTCAATAATATGAATACCGTTACGCTCTGTGAAGATGTACGGTTTCATACGGGGATCCCACTTGTTGGTGCGATGTCCGAAGTGGACGCCGCTCTCAAGCAGGGCTTTCATTGAAATGACAGCCATGTAGTACTCCTTAACTTGTGCCGTTCTCCAACGCGCAGTTCATTGACTGGCGCGGAACAGAATGAGTTTAGCGGGGATACAGCCTTACGGCCTGACCCGCTCAGGGACGCTTGTTGCCCGCCCCAGGCAAGATGTGCTTCATCCTGAACAATGTTGAAGGATTGAAAGC
>CAKKRM010000250.1 GCA_919902735.1 Anaerolineales bacterium
ATGGGACGTTATCTCAGCCACGTCATCAGCCGCAACCGCTATTTGCAACTGCAAGGCATCCGCTCCGGCGGCAAGTTGGTCAACATCGAACTCGAAAGCATCTTCATTACTTTGCGCGCTACACGGACCCGCACAGTAGAAACTGAAGATCATTGGCTCGATGATGAGCGCAAACTGGCGCACGGCGAAAAGCGCGCGCCGCAAACCGAAACGGTTGTGGTCAAAGTCCAAGAAGCTCTTGCCGACAATTTGCGAATGGTGGTCTTGGGCGCGCCCGGCAGCGGCAAGACTACGCTCATGCGTTATTTGGCGCTGCTCTATTCGCGCGATTGCGCCGAAGGTTCAACCAGTGTGCGTGATGTATTGGGTTTGAGCGAGAACGGCCACACACCGATCTTGTTGCCCTTGCGCGGTTTAGGCGCGTATCTCAAAACACATTACCCACAAGACGATGGCACCGAAGGTCACGCCCGCTTGCTCGACTATTTGCAAGAATATCTAAAGAACGAGCGCATCAAAGTTGACGAGAATTTTTTTGACACGCTTCTCAACAGTGGGCGCGTGGTGATGTTGTTAGATGGGTTGGATGAAGTGGGTAGTGAAGATTTGCGTCGTCGCGTGGCACGCATCGTTGATTCGTTTGCCGCCGCTTATAGCCAGTGCCGCATCGTGGTGACGAGTCGTATCGTAGGCTACAGCGGCGCGGCGCGTTTGGGCGAGAACTTTGCGACAACCACCGTGCGCGATTTCACGCTGGCAGACATTCAACAATTTCTCACGCACTGGCATCGCATGGTCAGCATTGGGCAGATGGGCGTAGGCGAAAGCGCCGAGAAGTATGCCACTGACCAAACCGAACAACTGCTAACGGCGATCCAAAAGAATAGTCGCGTGCGCGATCTGGCTCTCAACCCGCTGATGCTGACCGTCATTGCCCTCGTCCATCGTGACCGAGTGAAACTGCCTGACCGCCGCGCCGAACTTTATGCTGAAGCAGTGGATGTGCTACTCGGCAAGTGGGACGAAGCGCGGGGCGTGCAAGAGAGTCCGATTCTCAATGATCGTCCTTTCGATATTATCAATCGGCGATTGATGTTGCGCGAGATTGCTTTGAAGATGCAAGAGAAAGGGCTGCGCGAGATCGAAGCCGATGATTTGAATCAGCAACTGCGAGCGGCATTTACCCCTTTAACTAAAACTAAAGCCGAATCGGTCAGTGCCGCCGAACGCTTCCTCACCGTCATCCGCGAGCGCACCGGACTATTGGTCGAAGCCGGGCAAGGCGTATATCGCTTCTCGCATCTCACCTTTCAAGAATACTTGGCGGCAGTGGAGATCGCTGAGCGTGATGATTACATTGCCTACACTCTCAGCCACGTCGCCGATCCAACTTGGCGCGAGCCGACTTTGCTTGAAGCGGGCTACCTCAGCCTCAACAGCCGTC
>CAKKRM010000251.1 GCA_919902735.1 Anaerolineales bacterium
GTGAACGGCGCAACGGGTATTGCCGTGGGTATGGCAACTTCCATTCCGCCGCACAACCTCAGCGAGATCGTGGATGCCACCATCTACATGATCGAACGTTGGGAAAAGCTCGACGATATCGATGTTGAACAATTAATGAAATTCGTGCAGGGACCAGACTTTCCAACGGGCGGCCTCATCATTCAAGAGAAGGGCGAAGATGGAATCGAGTCTGCGTATGGCTCGGGGCGCGGGCGGGTGACCGTGCAGGCCAAGGCGCATGTCGAAGAGATGGAAAGAGGCAAAAGCCGGATCATTGTGTCAGAATTACCGTATCAGGTCAACAAGTCCAGTTTGATCGAGCGCATTGCGGAACTCGCCCGCGACGGGCATCTTGAAGGCTTATCCGATCTGCGCGATGAATCCGACCGCCAGGGAATGCGCATCGTTCTTGAAATGACGAAGAATGCCAACCCCGAAATTGTGCTGCGCGATCTTTACAAACGCACGCCCATGCAAAGCACCTTCAGCATTAACCTGCTCGCGCTCGTGGATGGCGAGCCGCGCACGCTTACCCTCAAGCAGGCCTTGCGCGTTTACATCGAACACCGCATCACCATTGTGAAAAGACGCGCTGAATTCGATCTGGATAAAGCGAAGGCGCGCGCGCACATCCTTGAGGGATATGTGATTGCATTAAAAAATCTGGATGAGCTGATCAATATCATTCGCTCGGCGCCAGACGTTGAAACTGCCCGGCAAAAACTGATGAAGCGCTACAAGCTGTCAGAGTTACAAGCCACCGCCATCCTCGATATGCAGCTGCGCAGACTGGCCGCCCTCGAACGCAAAAAGATCGATACCGAATATAAGGAAGTGACCGGGGTCATCAAGGAATTGACGACTCTGTTGAAGTCGCCCAAGTTGATGCGCGGCGTGGTTGCGGACGAGTTGTTAAAAGTAAAAGCCGCGTATGGCGACCGCCGCCGCACTCAGATCGTGAACTTGAAGCATGGCGCGAAGACCACAAACGCATTAACCACGCGCGACCTCTTGCCGCAGCAAACCGTGTGGATCGGCGTCACGGACGATGGACTCGTCTCACGCACGCACGATGACAAACAGCCGAAACATTCAGGCAACGATGCGCCGCGTTATCTCATTAAGGCCAGCACAACAGACACGATCTATTTCGTCAGCAAATTGGGCAAGGCCGCCGCAGTTGCCGCGCACTTGATCCCCGAAGCGGACAAACTGAGTCAAGGCTCGATGTATTACAAGGTGGCTCCGCTCGCTGAAACTGACCCGCTTGCGGCTGTGTTCTCATTGCCTGCGAATAAATCTTCGTTGGGCGCAGAGACTTGTGTGATCACCACCACGCGCTTTGGCATGGTCAAGAAAAGTTTGGTTTCCGAATTGCCCGGCCCTTCCGCGCAGACATTTACTTTGGTGCGCGTCAACGAAGGTGACAGACTCGGCTGGGTTGGGTTAACCGATGGAAAGACATCGTCCCCGAAGGGGAAGAAGGAAATCCTTCTCGCCACATCCTCTGGTATGGCGATCCGCTTCAAGGAAGATGATGTGCGCCCCATGGGTCTCGTCGCTGCGGGTGTGAATGGCATCAAATTGGAAGAGAAGGACGAAGTAGTGGGCATGGAAATCCTGCCTGCTGAAGGCGAAATTTTCCTGCTCACGAGTGATGGCAAAGCCAAGCGCGTGGATGAAAAAGATTTCCCCAAACAGGGACGTTATGGCAAAGGCGTGGTCGCATGGGACTTGCCGGGCAAGGTTACGCTCGCCGCGATTGCCAGCGGAAAACCGAACCATGTCGCCACCATCCACATGAGCAAAGGCGCGGCAAAATCCGCAAGGTTGGATTTGGCCGCCGTGAGAAAACGCGCCTCGTCCAAGGGCGATGTAGTTGTCGAAGTGAAACCGGGTGAAGCAATCACTGGTCTCGCTGTGGGGTGGGCGGTGGAGAGGTTTGTGGAAAGTGAAAGAAAAGAAGAAAGAGGAAAGAAGAAGGCAGAGGCTTTTGCCAAGCCAAAGAAAACAGTAAAGAAGGCTCCCGCGAAGAAAGCCAGGGCGAAACCTGCAACGAAGAAGGCATCGCCTCCGAAGAGGAAAAAGAAATAGATTTGGGTGTGTTTCATTATCAGTTGAAACAACCGTCCCGAAGGTTTAAAAAACGGCCAAATTCTTCGAGAGAACCTCACCGCACTCCCGCAAGAACATCGGGACGATGTGGCGCGCGGCGCAAGTGTCGGGACGTTTCATCCTTCAACTCATTTGAAACACATCCAATTGATTTGCATCCTGAGATTAAAACCTCCGAGCTATTAAAGAGCTCGGAGGTTTGGCATAACTGACTACTGATAACTAATAACTTGCACTACACCGTTCTCTTCGGCGGCGCGAACTCCTCAATCGCCTTGACCACGTCAGCCAAAGGCATGACCTTCGCGAGCGAAGATTTCTTCTTGCCAAAGCCAATGCTATCCAAAACCAAGGTACGTTTGAGTAATTGAATCGCAAAGGCAGGGTCAACGCCTTTGGGGCAGGCTTGCGAGCAGGCCCCCGCCAGGTGACATTGATAAGGCCCGTGGAAAATGTCTATGGCTTCGAGGCGGTCATGCAAACCGCAGTCGCGGTTGTCGGCAGTGTAACGGTAGGCTTGCGCCAATGCCTGAGGTCCAAGAAAGAGCGGGTCGGTTGCCACAGTGGGGCAGGCCGCCAGGCAAAGTCCGCATTTGATGCAGTGCGTGAACTGGCTGATCGATTCGCGTTCTTCGGCAGTTTGCAAAAACTCGCCAGTGGGTTCATCGATCTCTTTGGAGTTGGTGTGAATGATGAACGGCTTGATCGCGGCGTGTTTTTCGATGAGCGGCTCCAAATTCGGCACAAGGTCTTTGACATTTTCATAATTCGGAAGCGGCGCAACGCTGACCACATCCGTGCCGAGATGCAAGACCTGAGTCTGGCAGGCCAGCATCGGCAGGTCGTTGATGAACATGCCGCACGAACCGCAGACTCCCATGCGGCAGGACGAACGCCAGGCGAGAGTCGGTTCCTGCTCCGCCTTGAGCTGGTGCAGCGCCTCGAGCACGGTCATCCCGTCTGGAACGTTCAAGGCGTAGGAATCCCAATGGGGAACGGAATCAGTTTCAGGGTTAAAGCGGCGGAGGCGGAAGGTAATCTCTCGCGGGGTGGTGGTTTTATCGCTCATAAAATTATCCTCCGGCCTTGAAGCTAAACGTCCACCAGGTAACGTAGGTACCTAGTGCAAAAATGAAAAGACCGAACAACAGAATGCCCCAATCTACAAGTTTTGCAAGAGCGGGGGTAAGCGGAAGTTCACGGAGTATTCCGCGCATTCCATACAGCCCGTGGTACAAGCCTGCCGCAAGTAATAAAATGTAGAGCACAAGCTGGGCCACGCTCTTTCCGCGCTCGATCATCGTTTCAAAATTGCGCGCCTCTTCCACACTCACGCCATAAAAGACGGGCGCGTAGTGCATGAGAGCGAAGTGCGCCCCAAGCAATACCGCGATGATGGGGATGACCAAGATATGTAAAGACCATAAACGTGTTTCGCGCATAATCTACTCCTCCGTCATTGCGAGGAGGGCGGTTTTCTCGACGAAGCAATCTCCAATTATGTGAGGATTGCTTCGGGCTAACGCCCTCGCAATGACGTCAATGATAATTACGGGAAGAACAAACTCGAACCGCCGAGGATAATGATCAACGCCGCCAGCCCCATGATGACAAAGGTCAACGGGCGGTGACGCATCACCGACGATGAATACGGATAGACAGGTTCCTTCGGCTTGCCAAGAAAGAAACCCAGCTCTGTCAGCAACAAGCGCACACCATTCATGGCATGAAAAACAGCCGCCGCAAAAAGCAGGTATTCAATGATCTTGAACGGCCAGGATGCAAAGAGCGCCATCAATCCCTGCCAGGCTTCCACACCGCGCATCCGATTTGCAGTTTCGATGATGTGCAAAACCATGTATGCGATCAGCCCCATGCCTGAGAGACGATGTCCCAAATACAAATATCGTTCAAAGGTGTAACGTCCCGCGTACACCCAGCCTTTGAGTCCGAGTCTATTGTTGTAAGCAGTTGGTTTATTTGAATTCATAATTATTCCTCATTAATATGTCATTCCCCATTCGGGGACAATGTGCGAGGAGGGCGTTAGCCCGACGAAGCAATCTCCAGTTCAAGGCGAAGATTGCTTCGGGCAGACGAACACCGCCCTCGCAATGACGTAACACGCAACATCAATACTTTCTCTCCACAGGTTTCCACATGGAAATATCCACAGGGCTGTAATCCAAACGCGGGCCGCCGCTCGTGAAATGCGCCATCGTATGCTTCAGCCAGTTGTCATCATCGCGCACTTTGTAATCACGGCGCGCATGTCCGCCGCGCGATTCGGTGCGGGTCAATGCGCCAAGGATTGCCACTTCCGCCACATCGATCATGAAGCCCGTTTCGATGGCGCGCTCCAGGTCGGTGTTGTAGCGCAGGCTCTTATCCTTCAATGAAATATATTTATATCTTTCCTTCAGCTCGCGGATTTTATCCAGGCCCGCCTGCATTTGTTCGCCTGTGCGGAAGACGCCCATGCTGGCGTCCAGATTTTTTCTCAACTCTTTTCGGATTTGATAATGGTCTTCCGTGCCTTTGGATTGGATCAACGCTTCTATCTTCGCCCATTCCTGCCCGGCGGTCTTTGGCATTTCCGCCGCCGAAGCATTCGCGCAATACCGCGCCGCCTCTTCTCCAACCACGCGTCCCCACACGAGACATTCCGCCGTAGAATTCGCGCCGAGTCGATTCGCGCCATGTAATGACACGCAGGCAACTTCCCCCGCCGCCCAAACATTTTCAATGGAGGTGTGCCCCTTGATATCGGTGTGTACGCCGCCCATGGTGTAATGCGCCACAGGCCGGATCGGGATCGGCTTTTCGATGGGGTCAAGCCCAATGTGTTTGATGGTCACTTCACGGATGAGCGGGAGGCGTTCGAGGATTCTCTCGCGGCCAAGGTGACGTAAATCCAAATGGATGTAATCCAGCCCTTCAGGCCCGGGGAAGCCGCGGCCTGCTTCGATCTCGGTCATCTCGGAGCGGGAGACCATGTCTCGCGGGGCGAGTTCCATTTTGGAGGGGGCGTAATTCCCCATGAAGCGTTCGCCATTGCTGTTGAGTAGTGTGCCGCCTTCGCCGCGGCAGGCTTCCGTCATCAAAATTCCGCTGGGAATCAAACCTGTTGGATGGAATTGAATAAACTCCATGTCCTTGAGCGGAAGCCCCGCGCGATAGGACATCGCCAGCCCGTCACCTGTCACGGTTTCGGAGTAGGTGGTGAAACCAAATATCTGGCCCGCCCCGCCCGTGGCAATGATGAGCGCCTTGCCGCGAATCAACACCTGACGGCCATGGATCATGTCGATCATCGTCAGGCCTGCGAAGCGATTATTTTCAATAAGAATGGAAGTGACAAAGCCTTCGTCGTAGCGGTTGATATTCTTTGTGTGCTTCATCAACGTGTCGTACAAGGTTTGCATTTCGAGGAAGCCTGTTTTGTCAGCGGCGAAAACTGCCCGGGGAAACGTGTGCCCGCCAAACGGTCGCTGGGCGATGCGCCCGTCTTCCATCCGCGACCAGGGAATGCCCCAGTGATCCAAATGTAAAATTTCCCCGGGCATTTCATGCACGAAGAAATCCACCACATTTTGGTCGGCGAGAAAATCCGAACCTTTGACCGTGTCCCAGGCGTGCAGTTCGTAGCTGTCGCCTTCATCCTGCCGCATCACAGCGGCAGTGCCGCCTTCAGCCGCAACCGAGTGGGCGCGCATCAATTGAAGTTTTGAAACGAGCGCAATATCCAGTTCCCCCTTGCTTTGTTGGGCGGCTTCCAACGCGGCGCGCAACCCTGCCAGACCAGTGCCTAAAATTACCAGATCGTGATTGTATACTTCCATGAACAACATTCTCCTCGTGCCCAAACAACTTTAAATTGATGGGTAAAAGCGGCGAAATTCAGCCGCTTTTACCCTGCGTCTTCATGTTGTTCGGGTACTCGTAAAAAGATGAAGACTTGTCCTGACGGTTCGACTCATCGTTTTGAAGGAATCGCCAAATTGGATTTATTGTAGGATTTTTAGCGGGTTTAAGTTAGTGATGTTTGTCATGGAATGGGAAGATGGATAGCCGTAGGGTTTTATGACCAGATAATGAATCTTTTTTCTCTCGAAAAATGCTCAAGGTTGAACAGGCATAAGCAGGTAAAATGTGTGCCTGTTAAAAATATTCAAACTGGAGAAACCATGAAAACATCAAGCGGATTGGAATACATCGAAGTGGAAGCTGGCATGGGCGCACAGGCTGTAGCTGGCAAAACCGTCAGTGTGCATTACACAGGCAAGTTTCAGGATGGCAAAGTCTTTGACAGTTCCATCCCTCGCGGTGAGCCAATTGAATTTCAATTGGGGCGCGGCAACGTTATCAAAGGCTGGGACGAAGGCATTGCGCTCATGAAAGTCGGCGGCAAGGCACAGCTCATCATCCCACCCGCCCTTGCCTACGGCGAACGCGGCGCGGGCGGAGTCATCCCCCCGAATGCGACGCTCGTGTTCGATGTGGAATTGGTGGATGTGAAGTAAAGCGATTTACCGATTCATATCGCCTTTTATATTGAAATGCGACCATAAATTTATGGTCGCATTTCTTTTTTCCCTTCTGAAAGGGTCATCAAGCAAAGTAAAAAATACTTGACATTTAGTATGAATTACATTACTATATGTAATATAAAGAAAACATACCTAGAAAGAGGCAAAAATGTCATTTCAAGAGAAAAATATCAGCGCTTCGTTATCCACCTTCACCCTCATCCTGGTGTTTTATTTGATCAGGGTATCGCAAATGGTTCAGGCCGAAAGTTTCAACTCAGCGAACCTGTTTCGGTTGTGGGGAATCATTGCCGTGCTCGCTGTAGTAGGAACCATTCTCATAAGCATCTTCGCCCATATTGCCGGCGGCATTGTTCATAAGATACGCACGAATGAAGATACACAGATCGAAGATATTCAGGATGAGCGCGATCAAATCATTGACCTGAAAGGGACTCGTGTTGCTCATACTTTTTCATCTCTAGGAGTTGCCGCCTCCATGTTGACCTTTGTGTTTGGTCAGCCGCCATTAGTCATGTTCGCCACCTTGATCTTCTTTGGCATCCTCGCGCAAATCGTTTCAGATATCTGGCGGCTCAATCTTTACCGAAAGGGCTTCTAACATGGGAAAAGGCAGGATCAGCAACAATATTCGGAAGTTGCGCTTTTTCCGAGACGAGATGACACAGCAGCAACTGGCTGAAAAAGTGGGCGTGACCCGCCAAACAATCATCGCCATGGAACAGGACAAATATTCCCCGTCCTTAGAGCTGGCCTTTCGTATTGCCCACGTTTTCGGAGCGCCTTTGGAAGAGGTCTTTTCCTATCATCCTGAGGATTCGCAGGCCTAACCTCACAAATTCAAACTCGTAAAGTCTAAAAATAACCCAAAAAAGGAATAGTAAAAAATGATTTCTAATGCACCCTATCGTAGAACGGAAATATTTGTAGCCTTGCTGTGGATCGTCACAGCCGTTGGCGCAATCGGCGGCGCCATCCTTATCAATCCCATTATCAACGCGCCCGATTATCTGACGGTGGTCTTTCCCAAAAGCGCAACCATCACAAGCGGAATGCTCGGCTGGATGATCAATGACATTGGCATCGTATTTATCGGGCTTCTGATGTATCCGATTCTCAAAAAACATAGTGAAAGTATGGCACTCGGCTATTTGAGCATGAGGATGTTCGAGTCTTTATTGATGATCGTTGGCGTATTCTTCGCCATGTTGCTCATCCCATTGAGCCGGGAATTCATCAAGGCAGGGGCGGCGGATACCGCCTCGTTTCAAGTCATCGGCTCGGTACTTAAACAGGCAGAAAATTGGTTCCTGAACCTCTTGCAGTTAATTTTCCTCGGCTTGGGCGGCATTATTCTTACATCCATGTTGTATCAAACAAAACTCGTTCCGCGATCTATTTCGGTATTCGGTTTTATTGGATATGCCTTGTTGTTACCAGCCGCCATAATTGGCCTGTTTGGTATTCTTGATCCCACGCCGGGCGGGCCAGGATCGATTTTGGCTGTTCCCGTTGCCATTTGGGAAATCATTATTATGCCGATTTGGTTGTTTGCAAAAGGATTCAATTCAGCGGCTATTTCAACTCAATAAACATTACCAAACGAATCCCGCCTATCAAAGCGTGAAGTAATTCAGAACGATCATCAAGGCAGTCCCCGGCTTTGATGTGGAACTTGTTTCGGTAGGATAAATAAAAAGGCGGCGATATTGAGTAACTGATGATATATCGTAGTAAAGACTTTAGTCGTTTTTTCACAGCACAAAAGCGACTGAAGTCGCTACTACCGAAACCCATCACTTAGTAACCGTGTAAAAACAACTTCCCTATTTTGAACTTTGGGCTATCCCATGCTCGGCGGGATAAATCCCTGCCTCAGTTCTTGCAAGTCGGCTAAAGCCGACTCAGCCCCGAAGGGGCTTCCATGTACTGAGGCAGGACTTTAGTCCGACGGTTCTGCGGGAAAAGCGGAAGTTATTAACAATACCTTCGCCAAAGATAAACTAAAAAAGTAGGGCTTTTCGAGTAAAGTAG
>CAKKRM010000252.1 GCA_919902735.1 Anaerolineales bacterium
GTTGCCATGGAGATAAAGTTCCGAAGGCGCCTGATAAGGAAAGCGCCCTAAAGATTATTTCTTCAGGCGGAGCTCACATCACAATGCCTATATGGGGGGACATTCTTACCACCGAACAACTTGACGCGCTTGTAAAATATACATTTGAGGCAAGCAAAGGCGGCGGCCCTGCAATTGGAGCAAACTTATTTTCGGAAAATTGCAGCGATTGTCATGGGAAATCTGGTCAGGGCGGTCCAAATCCCTCCCTGTCTGGCGATACCATCGCTCCCATAAGTTCCAGCGAATATTTAAAGACTCGTGATGACGCCACCATTCGAAATATCGTCTCATTTGGGCAACCAGATTTTGGCATGTCGCCCTTTGGCGCTGAAAACGGCGGACCTCTTGATGATGAACAACTGGATGCAATTGTGGCATTCATACGAAATTGGGAATCCAACCCGCCTGCCGAAGCGCCAACCGCAAGCGCCGATGTTCAAACTCCGACCCCAACCGCTGCTCCGTCCAGTTTGACCGGCGCACAACTATTCGGCATTGCATGCGCCAGTTGCCACGGCTCCGCAGGAGAAGGAGGCGCTGGACCTGCATTCAACACAAAGGAATTCCAGGCCGGATATACCAATCAGTCCTTGTTCGATACGATCAGCAACGATCACACTGTGACGCCCACAGTTGCATGGGGCGATAACCTCTCTGCAAGTCAGATCGAATTATTGGTTGGATTCATCCGAACAGTGGACCCTGATTATGCGGCTTCCCTGACCTACTCTGGCGCGGTAAGCGCCATCTTCGATGCAAATTGTCAGGCATGTCATAACCCAGAGAAGGCACGCGGAGGCTGGGACTATACTTCATATCAATCCCTTATGACAAGCGGCGACAACGGACCCGTCATTATCCCCGGCAATGTCGCAGACAGCATCCTTGCCCAGAGTATTCTGGGGCAACTTTCACCGATGCCTCCGTTGGGGTCTTTACCCCAATTCGATATCCAAATAATTCTGGATTGGATTGCGGCTGGCGCCCCGGAAAACTAAACAGGAGCAAAGCATGACTACATTTCGCCGCAAAGTTCGCAACTTCCTATTTCCACCTCACGGCTCCCCGCGTTTGATGTATATCATCCCTTACGCAATATTTAGCGCGCTGATTGTTTCGCTTTTCGTAAGCGGGGCATACGTTTGGGATTACACCAATTCCCCCACGTTTTGCGGAACCTCCTGCCATACCATGCCTCCTGAGTACGCGGCCTATCAGGTCTCGCCTCACGCGCGCATTGCTTGCGTTGAATGTCACATCGGTCGTGAATTCATTGGCAACCAGATTTTTCGCAAAGCAGGAGACATGAGGCATGTGTTTGCCACGCTCTTCGTGACCTACGAATACCCTATCCGCGTCAAGAACATGCGCCCGGCGCCTGAGATCTGCGAAAAATGCCACTCTCCTGAAAAATTCTCGGATGATAGTTTGCGAGTCGCCACTCACTATAATGAGGACATGTCAGCCTATAATTTATATCTGATCCTCAAAACAGGCGGAGGCACAGAGCGCGAGGGACTGGGACGCGGAATTCATTGGCATATTGAAAATACCATCTACTACTATCCGACAGATGAAGTGGCCCAGACAATCCCTTACGTGAAAGTGATTCAGGATGACGGTTCAGCGGTTGAGTATGTGGATATTGAAGCCAACTTTGACCCAGCCTCCATTGACGAGAGCCAACTCAGGCAAATGGATTGCGTTACCTGTCATAACCGCATCACGCACCGCATCTATACGCCGGAAGAATCTCTTGACAACGCATTCACTCTTAGCAAAATCGCCAAAGATATACCCGGCATTCAACAAAAAGGAGTTGAAGTCTTGCGCGGCGAATATGCCACTCAGGAGGAAGGCTTGAATGCAATCGGCGAATTGGATACCTACTACAAAGACACTTTTCCAGAGTATTACTCATCCAATTCCGAAAAGGTCAAACAAGCGATTGAGGTATTGCAAAAAATTTATGTTGATTCCGTCTTCATCGAACAGAAAGTGGATTGGGACTCTCACCCTACGAATGTCGGTCATATCAACTCGCCGGGTTGTTTTCGCTGTCACGATGGAAAACACTTGAACGCGGCAGATGAAGCGATCCGCCTGGAATGTAATCTCTGCCACGCCATTCCTGTGGTCGCTGGCGAAGATGACTTTATCACAAACATCGAGATCAGCCGCGGAAAAGAGCCCGAATCGCACCTTAACCCAAACTGGATCAACCTTCATAATCAGGCGTTTGGTCCTTCGTGTTCCAATTGCCACGACACCGCAGACCCGGGCGGCACAAGCAATACTTCCTTCTGTTCCAACAGTGCCTGTCATGGCAGTGTATTCACCTATGCCGGCTTCGATGCGCCCGCGTTGCGCGAAATTCTGAAAGCGCAATTGCCCACGCCCGAACCTGAACTTGAACTGGCACATCCCACCCTCACAGGCGACCCAACATTTAATAATTACATCGGCCCGCTTTTCGAATTCCAATGCTCCGGGTGCCATACGAATGATGGAGCGGCGGCGGCGCAACTTGATTTCTCCAGTTACGCCTCTGCAATGAAAGGCAGTGAAAACGGAGCGGTGATCATCCCCGGCGATTCAGCCAACAGCCTGATCGTTCAGATCCAATCGAAAAAACATTTCAGCAATTTCAGCGCAGAGGATCTGAATATTCTTATCCAATGGATTGATGGGGGTGTGCCGGAGAAGTAGGGAGAGGTATACAGGTATACAAATAGAACCCCAAGTGCCAGTCACCTTTAAGGTGACTGGCACTTCGCTATCTGGGGACAAATTTGTAAAACTAAAATAAAAGTGCGTATAATGAGGCAGATCTAATATCGAAAACACTGTTTGTCCAGAATGTTCTGCAGGGATTTGTATGAAAACAGATAGAAACTATAAGCCAAAAACTGAGTCGCGGGATTGGTATTTTGTTCAGTATTACCCTTTTAACTTTGAAGGCTTTTCCACTCTACAATTAACAATAACAATTGGAAATGCAATTAAAAATGATGTCATCGCGGCAATGGAAAAAGAGGCAGAAATTTGGCTTAGGCTATATCCAGTCCCTCTCTTAGTTTCTGCTTTTGATAATGCGGAAAACACCTATGATTTCAGCGAAATAAAAGAGCGAAATATCTTAATGGGGTTCCTTAATACAGGCGGAAAAATTTGTTTATATTGGAGACCATTGAAGAAAGATGAAGAAGGTCCGAATAAAGATTTGAGCAAAGATTATTTAGATAATTTATTCTCGGATTTTCCTTTTACTACTGACGCCAAATATAATGCCGATAAAAAGATAAGGCGTCACCAGATAGAGAAGGGATACTTATTGTTATTATTTGTACCTTTTGCGGCCGCTTTGATTTACGAAAGTATTATCTACTTTAATAGACTATTCTCATTACTTGCTTTTTTTTATATTATATTCAAAATTGTTCAGAAAGCGCTCAAGTTTATGGGCAAGTGGCCGAAGTCTAAGAGGGAAAAAGAAAAAGAGCGTGTAGATAGATTGAAAGATCATTATTACTATTATTGTGACAAGAATCCTGAAGGATTTAAAAAACTAATATCAGAAACTCTTGAGAAAGAGGCGAGAGAGAAAGTAAAAAAAGAAGCAGAATCTCTCCAAAAAAATAATCATTTCTCTTAAGATAATTTGTTAGTTGAAAATGTACTTCAATAGGATTGAATCCTAAACCGCTAGGTTCTAGGCTCAAGTCCTAAAGAAGTAGCAACCCTAAGAATACAAAAGCCCTCGACAGCGTTCCCGCCGAGGGCTTAGCTTTGTAAATTTATGTTCAACTAACTGTATAACTACGCCTGCACAGCCTCATCAGCTTTGACATGCACAGTTTCATGTTCTTCGCTTACCAAACGATGATCTACAACCCGCAGGTATTTCACGCCAAGCGAGAAGGCTAGCAGGCCATAAGCGATGATTCCCGAACCCGCCGCCCACTCAACAAGCGAGGGAGTATATGAGGTGTACGAAACCACTGCTTCACCGGGCAGGTAGGAGATGACCGCCAGGAAGCCTACCATGTTCGTGTCGAAGCGGAAGGCCACCACGCCGCCCACGATCATCGCCAGGCCGAGCATCCGCCAAAAGGGAGATAAACGCATGGGTTGGTAGAGCAGGATGAAGGTCGGAAGAAGCGCGCCGAAGATCATCTCACCGAACCAGAAGTTGAAGGAGAGAGTCCCCTTGGTGAGGATTTCAAAGGCTTCGGTGCGTCCAGGTTCGTAGGTGTAGGTTTGGGCGAGCCAATCCCAGAAGCGCCAGTAGAGATAGCCGATCATCAAATAGCCGAGGAAGTGGGCCACGCGCTCGATGAGAATGTCGTTGACTTTGGCTTTGGAGGTCAGCCGCGCGGAAAGCATGGAGGCCAGCAGGGTGAGCGCGATGCCGCCGACGATGGCCGAGAACATGAACAGGACCGCCATTTCAGGTTTGTACCAAATGGGGCGGGCTTTGATGACGCCATACATTGCGCCCAGCGAGGATTGATGCAGGCTGGAAAGCCCGAGGCCGATGATGGCAAGCGCAGGCGCGTAATGATGGACTCGTTCCATTTTCTGTGCGAGGCGTGGATATTTTCCACGCAGCCATTCAAAGGTGGCGAAGATGGGCATGGATTCAAAGACGAGCACGGTGAGATAGAGCATGACGCACATCGTCACTTCCCACATCAGGGAATGGGTGTTCCAGAATACGAGCGCCTTCCAAAAACGGTCGGGGCGGCCAATATCGAGGATGAGCGCAAGCATGGCCATGGTGTAGCCGATGAGACCCACGAAGGTGGCCGTGCGCGCAATTGGTTCATAGCGTTTGAGGCCGAAGAGATACACGCCCGCGCACAAGCTGAATGCGCCCGCGCTGACTGCAATGGACGAGAGATCAATGGTGATCCACAACCCCCAGGGGACAATATCCGTGAGGTTGGTGATGGAAAGACCAAACCAGAAAACGGAAAGCCCGGCTGCCAATGCCATCGCCAAAAGCGTTCCTAAAAAGGCCAGCCACAGGCCCCACGGGGTTTTGATGTTTTCACGAATGGTTTTGAAAATAGTCTTCATATCAGCCCTCCACAATTTCTTCTTCGACAACGGGCAGGTAATACACGCGCGGACCGGTTCCCAAATTCTCACGCAGGCGATAGGATGGGTGTTTCTTCAATAGTTGGCTGACGTTTGAGTCGGGATCGTTGAGATCGCCGAACATGCGGGCTCCCGTCGGGCAGGTCACTACACAGGCGGGGGTTGCTTCCGCATCCACGCCGGGGACGAGGCCCACAGACATGCCGCGGTCGATGCGGTTATAGCAGAAGGAGCATTTCTCAGGCACGCCGCGCGGACGCCGTTCCACTTCGGGTTCGCCCCATTCGGGCACGGCGGGGTTCCCGCCTGTGAAGGCTTTCCAGTTGAAGACGCGCGCGTCGTACGGACAGGCCACCATGCAATAGCGGCAGCCAATGCACTTGTCATAATCCATCATCACGATGCCGTCTTCACGGTAGTAGGATGCGCCCACCGGGCAGACTTCCACACATGGCGCATGTTCGCACTGCATACAGGGCCGTGGCAGGTACACCTTTTTACCGTTGACTTCGCCCGCATCCAAAACCTTATTCCAATCCAGTTCGGGGTTGATGTCATTGTTCGCATGGCAGGCCAGGTTGCATTGTCCACAGCCTGTGCATTTGGACTGGTCAATCACCATGGCCCATTGATGCTTACCCTTTGTGCCATCGGAAGCCCCCACCTTTGTGAGCGCATTGGCTCCCGCGGCAACCGCAAGCCCAACCGCAGAGAGTTTGATGAAATCACGGCGGTTGAAATTATTTTTCGTCATGGTGCGCCTCCTCGGATTTCTTCACGGCAGTTCGATACCAGCGTTCCAGGTTTGGCGCCAGCAACATGCCTGCCGCCAGGCCGATAAGGCTGGCAATGCCGGCATAACCCACCGGGGAAACAGGTTTCGGTTCAGGCGTAATGGATGCCATTTCAAGGGCGGGTGTCGGCTCGCTCACAGGTTCGGCTGTTGCAATATTACTGGCAACAGCTTCTGTGATGGCCGCTTCCCCATCCGCGTGCATTTGCTCGGAATGGCAATCGGCACAGGATTTTACACTGGCCTTGAAGGAGTGGTCCGCGATCCTGTGAATATCCGGGTTCCTGCTTTCAAGATGCTCAAGATGGCAGTCGATACAGGTAACGCCCTGTTTGCTATGCGTCGAATACGGGAAGTTCATGCTGGCTTCCTCATGGCAGCTAATGCACAACCGCGAAGCGTCGGTGGAAGTTGGATTCTTTAAATTGACCGTGATTTTCAAAGAGGCATTGTGTGGGTCGTGGCAGGTGGAACAATCCATGCCCTTTTGAAAATGAACGCTGCCCTCCCAACTCTCCAAAACAAAACGAGCATCGGTGTGACACATGCCGCAGGTCTTGGAAGTGGTATCCACACTCATAGTGGTCTTCGGATGATCCCCGCCTTCATCGATGTGGCAGGCCGCGCAGGTCACACCGTCTTCCTGCCAGGTTCCTGTGGCTTCGTCAAACCCGGTTACATGGCAGGCCAGGCAGGCCGCAGGCTTGCCCTGATCCGTCCATGCGTTTACAAAGATCGGATCCTGTTTGGCATTTCCATGCGGGCCGTTCTGCCAGCTCATTTGCGAATCTTCATGGCACTTGGCGCACGAATCGCTTCCCTGCGCGGCAACAGGCGGCGGAGTCGCGTCCTGGGCAGAAACAGCAACAAGGGTCGCGCCTGCAAAAAGCAGGGCAAACATCAGAGCGATCAAAGCCTTTTCAAAACGTGAAAACATATTCATTCTCCTTATTAACTCACCTTACGCAGTTTTGCGTGTTTTAGGGTCATGTCGCCCTGAGCGGAGCGAAGGGTCTCTACGACTATCTTAGAGACCCTTCGCTCCGCTCACATCGTCCCGATGTCCTTCGGGAGGGAATCATGGGCGGTGCGTAAGGTGAGTTATTAACTTACACACGTCATTGCGAGGGCGATAGCCCGAAGCAATCTCTTCGCGTGCTGGGATTGCTTCGTCGCGAAGAACAAGAGCGCTCCTCGCAATGACGGTTAAACTGTAAGGCGACTTATTAAGCATGGGCTTCTTTATGTTTTGGGCTTGGCATCGGCGCAGAAAGAAACGCTTCACAGCCCAGGCATTCCTCGCGCAGATACCCATTGGGCAGGCGCTTGATCTGCCAGCAAGGCTTGCCGCTGGCCGCAGACATCTGCTCGATCCTATCCAACGAAAGACCTTGCTCCCTCCAACAGGGCGTTTCGTCTTTTGCAAGCAATTTCATTTCCAGTTCGGCTTCTGCCTGCCAGCGCGCATCCAGTTTGCGGAGCACAAAAACCACCAGCGCAGTCAACGACAACGGCACGAGCAAGCGCAGCAAAACACCGCTCAGAAGGACAAGTATCGAAGTCAATGTATCCATACTCACCTCACGATCTCAGCCAGTAATTGGCATCTCGGCGGCGAACCATTTCACCAACGAGCAGGAGCAATCCGAACGGAATGACCAGGCGGGCCAGGAAGAGCGTCAAGATAATTTCAGAACCGTTCATGTCAATCTCCTTTCTTTATCCTGACTTCAATATATGATTTTCACAATGGAAAGTAAATTCGGCTCACCCCCCATTCTGGATGAAAGACCCCCGCATCTTTCCCCGCCCCAACCTGCGGATTCCACCCCACACATTTCCCACGCTGATAGGGGATTCACCCCACCTCCAATCTCTAATTTCCAATCTCCCATCCCCACCCAACCCAGCTATAATCCCCCCATGTCCACCATTACCATCCCCGCGCGCACGAACGCGAACACGCACCCCAACCTGCGCCCCCTCAGCATATTGCGAGACCTGCCCGCCGTCGCAGACCTCATCGAACTATGCTTCTCCGAAACCATGGACAGCGAAGGCAAACGCTACGTGCAGGATATGCGCCGCGCAGGCAGCGACAACTCCTTCATCAAATGGGCCAACCGCGCCGCCGAAACCACCTCGCTTCCGCTCACTGGCTACATTTGGGAGGAAGACGGACGCATCGTCGGCAACGCCAGCCTCGTGCCCTTCAAGCATCGCAAACAACGCATCTACCTCATCGCCAACGTCGCCGTCCATCCAACCCATCGCGGCAGGGGCATAGCCCGTGCCCTCACCGAACGCGCCGTCCAGCATGCCCGCGAAAAAAAGATAAACAACATCTGGCTTCACGTCCGCCACGACAATCCCCAGGCCATCCACCTCTACACCCAACTCGGATTCATCGAACGCGCGCGCCGCACCTCCTGGCAGGCCGCCACTGACCTTCATCTTCAAAAACTGGATACAGACATCGCCATCACAAGCAGATATTCAACCCTCTGGCAGACTCAACTCAACTGGCTTTTGCGCCTCTATCCCCCCGCCCTGGCCTGGCACCGCGACTGGAACATAAACTCGCTGAGGCCTGGTTTCTGGAACTGGCTCTACCTGCTTTTCATAGACATGAACATCCGTCAATGGGCTGCAATGCGTCCTTCGACAGGCTCAGGAACCGACCTGCAAGCCACGCTCTCGTGGATTCCCAACAGGCGGGGAGAAAGCCTGTTTGCAGCAGCAGGCCAAAAGTCCGACCCCGAAGCGTTGACCGCTTTGCTCATTCATGCGCGCCGCGAAATCTATCATCACTACCCAAACATCGCCTTCGATTTCCCCGTCAGCCAGTTTGACGAAGCCATTGCCGCCGCAGGCTTCAAACCCACCCGCACCCTCATCTGGATGCAGGCAACTTCCTAGAAAAATTTGCGTATGTCATTGCGAGCGTACTTTGCGAAGCAACCCTCTGTTAAATATGAGATTGCTTCGTCACACACCGCCCTGCGTTTTGTGCAGGGAAGAACGCTCTTCGCAATGACATAACAACAAAAGGAGTACGAATGACAAAATTTTTAATTCGCTGGGGCATCAATGCGCTTGCCTTATATCTGGCAGTGCTCATCGTGCCGGGCATCGAATACTTTGGCGAGTGGACGGGCTTTCTCTGGCTGGCGCTTATCTTTGGCCTGCTCAATGCGCTCCTGCGCCCCCTGCTCAAATTTCTCACCTGCCCATTGATCCTGCTTACGCTGGGCTTGTTCAGCATCCTGATTAACACGCTCATGCTCATCCTCACCAGCAACATCGGCCAATCCTTCGGCATTGGTTTCACTGTGGACGGCTTCTGGCAGGCTCTGCTCGGCAGTTTGGTGATCAGCTTCGTCAGCGTGGTCATGAGCCTCATCCTGCGCGATGAATTGAAGGGCAAGAAATAAAGCGCCTATCCGTATAACGGATTGCAGGCTTCAGTCTGCCTGGGCAAGCGGACTGAGACCCGCGTTGCGAATGGCAAAACAAAAACCGCGACTTTTTGAACAAGTCGCGGTTTTTTGTTAATGAAGCTGGGATGCTACTTGATATGCAAAGCGGATGCGCTCAACATCGTAATTATCAACTGTAAATTGTTGGCGAGCAACAAGCCAATGAACACAAGCAGTGAAACCTGAAACCATCTTTTATCGGCAAGTTCCCTCCATGCCAGCGCAAGGAAAAGAAGAATGGCGTAGGTCCAGTTGGCGGCGTAGAGAAAGACGTCTTTGCCGTAGCGTAGGTGAAGAGCAAAATAGAATAACAGAAGCAGGATGAAGGTAAGCGGGAAGCGGTTATCCTGCTTTGTAAAATTTTTCAGGAACAATATCCCGCCAAGCGTTATAAATCCCAGCCAGATAAATGCGGTGGTTGTGCCAAGCGATGTTTCGTACTGGCTGATGCGCATTGGTTCTTTTTTGATGGAAGCCCTGAACATCCATACTTTCAGGAAAGGGATTTCCTCTTCGAGGATCAACGGGGTGGGGGCCACGAAACTGTGTAGGAACATGACCCGCGCCAGGTACGCACCGCGCTGGAGGGTGGGCGGGAAGGAATTGTGCCCTTCACTGCCGTAGGTGGAGAGATCGAAAAAATAGGGCTGGGAGTTGGGATAAACCCAGTTGCTGAGCAGGGTCAATGGGACAACCAGCGCGGCAACGATCAACCCATACTTGACCCATGCTTTGATATTTCGCTTCACCAGCAGGTGCGCGATGACTGTCTGCCCAAAGTTGGAGATCGTAATTCCGAAGGCTGCCAGGCCGGCAATCACCAGGGCGGGCAGGGGCTTGTCTTTTAGCAGGAGCACGAGGAAGATCAACGCCGCCGCTGCCAGAAAGATATATGTCTCGATCAGTGAGCTGAATACAAGCTGAGCTGTCGAAGCCCCGAACAGCGCGGCCATGAGCATGGCGTACAACGAATTGCCGATGACGTTCTTCACAAAATACCAGACGAGGAAAACGCAGAGCGCGCCCGTCAAAGCCACTAGCACGAAGGTGGCGTTTAGCTTGTCGCCTTTAAGCAGGAATGCGGTCAGCGCAACCAGCGGGCGGATGATGATGAGGACGAAGGGATGCACCGAACGCCAGTAGTAATCGCGGTAGTTTTCGGTGGCAAACCGCCAGCGCCAAAGGTTGCTGTCTGCATCAAAGAAAATATCGTCCACGTCAAAGGCGGGCTGGCTGAATATGGAAACGAGGATCAAATACAGCGAGAAGAAAAAAACGGCGAGGATCAAGCCGCCGAGGTTTTCATCGACCCATTTGAGGAAGCTGGATTGATCGAGTTTTTTGCTTTTGGCAAATGACAGCCCCCACATGGAAAGCGGCAGGGATAAAATAACCGCCGCGATGAAGCCGCCTAATGAACTGGCCTCAATCTGATAAGTCCCTGCATTGAACAGGCTGGGGAAGTTTCCAGCGGTTTTGAATAGGGTCCCTGCAAAGGCGGAGAGAATGCCGAAGAGGGCAGCGATTATGCCAAAGTCGGAAAGAGGCGTTTTTTTTCTTTCAAGCAGGCGCTGAACGATCAGGCCGATGCAGGAGTGAGTCAGCAGGGTCAGCAGGAAAGTTTCATAATTTGTTGGGTAGAAGTTGGTCAGGAATGCGACAATAAAATAGGTGAAGGGAATTCCCAGCAGCGAGGCTGTGAGGAAGCGTGTGTTTATGAAGCGCACGTTTGCCAGCCTGGTCATCCGCCAAAATAGGGCGACAGTCCGCGTAAAATGATAAAGATGAAGCGGGCGTTGTTTGCCATTGCCATGAGCAGGAAAAGGGTTAGTGCGATTTGAAACCAGCGTTTTTCCGCCAGCTCTTTTAAGGAGACTGCCACGAAAAAGACAACCAGGAAGGTGAAATAGGGGGTGTACAGGAATAACTCAGTGCCGTAATTCATGTGCAGGAAAAAGTTGAAGGCAATACTCCCCAGCAGGCCGAGCAGGAGGGGGGTATCTTCGGAATGGATATTTTTCAGGAAGAACGCCAGCGATGCTGCAAGCAGGATGAGCCAGAAAGCGAGTGGGATGTTTGCCAGTCCCTGGTACCATGCGACAACGCGGTCTTTATAATCGTAGGTCTTGAAGTCGATGAGTTGAGTACCCGTCTGTTTGCCAGTGAAATCCTCGATGGGCGTGGGGGCCAGCATTCCATACAGGAATACGGTTCTTCCCACGACCTTGGCGCGGTTCACCATCTTTTCAATTGGATTCCCCGCAACAGGCTGTGAAAAACGGGCTTCAAAGAGAATATCCTGAGGCACATAAAAGAAGGACTGGTTGCCGGGATACAGCACGCTCACAAAGGCCGTCAGGGCAATTCCCGTTGCAAGCAAAATGACGCCATAGCGCACCAGCCGCCAGAAGCCAAATTTTTTGAAGAACAGGCCGATCATACTTTGCGCGATGTTGGTGAGGGTGACGCCGAAAACAAGCAGGCCTGCCGGTACCAGCACGGAAAAGCGCTTTTCGTCCGCTTGAATGAGGAGGAAGAAGAAAACCAGGGAAGCCATGCCAAAAACATAGGTTTCGGTGAGCGACCCGAAGAGCAGGTGCGAGGCCGTTGTGCCGAGCAGCGCGGCAAAGAGGAAGGCATAGGTATCCTTTTGCGCCGCGCGTTTGACGAAGATCCACGCCATCAGTGCGGCCGATCCGCTCATTGTTGCGATGGCGATCATGGGGGCCAGGAACCATTTTTCGGCTACGAAGAGGCGGATCAAACTGACGAAGGGACGGAGGGTGAGCAACACCAGCGGATGCACGGCGCGGTTGACGTTAAATCCTTCGGGCAAGCCGAGGATGGCAAACCAAGGCCCGGCGTCCGCCTCGAAGACGATGCTGTTTAAACTAAAGGTGGGATGGTTGAAAGCGCGCGCAAGGATTAAGTTCACCAGAAAGATCATGGCGCCCGCATAGATACCCGGCAGGTTTTCTTTAATGAAGGAAAAGATTTTTGTTTTTCTGAAGGCTCGATACATGCCGCGTGTTTCAATTTGCTCCAGCGCTAAAATGCCCCAGGCTCCGCCAACTATAGCGCTGGAAAGATAAAGATCGAGCCATTCGCCGGGGATTTGAAAATACCCTGCCTGGAACATGGCCGGAAACCGGGCGCTGATGTAAAAAATGATCGCCGCGAATATGGGCGGGGTTAAGGCAAGCAGGATATTCAACCCGTTGCTTAGAAATCCATCCTTAAGGGAATGCGCGGCGCGGCGTACGAGATAGTAGCCAAGGATGTTGATGGGAAGGATGAATGACATCGAGAAGGTAATGATGTGAAACCTGCCGTCCAGCGTGCCGCTGAAAAAGCCCACTATCCCATAGGTAACCGACAAGCTCAATAAAAACCCAAGGAGGTAATGCCAGACGGAATGAGTTGGACTCAGCCGTTCCAGGGCTGGCGCGGCTGGGAGCATTAAGGTGAATAAGGCAAGCGCAAAGGCAAAGGCGCCGAGATAATAGATACGCGACGTTCCAACGGGCAGCACGGTTTCGATTGCGGCGATGAGGGCAAACAGGCCAAATGCGAGAAGAATGCCGGGCTTTCGTTGTACGAACCACGCCCAGAATTTTGGGAATATTTCAAATAGCAGGAATCCCATTGCAAGTGTGGGGACGGCGACGAGCATAAAACGATCCATGCTGTTCTCATACCCGGAGTAATCAAAATAGATGACGGCAGAGGGAAAGCTGACGGCGAATGCGATGGATAAACTGAATCCCACCCTGAATAAAAATTGAAATAATTTCATTCAATAAAATCTCCAGATATTTGTATGGAGTCCGATGTAATGATCGGACTCCATCGTTGTTGCAGGGTGTTACTTTAATTCGCGCACGAGCTGCAGGAACTCCGTCCATTCCTCCTGAAAGAAGTGTACGGTGACGTTGTTTATGTCGATGTGATAGGTGACTTCGCCATCGGGTTCTTCGGCTTTCCAGGCGAGGAAGTTTTCGGTCTCTGCGAGGGTGCCGGTGCGGGGTTCGTTGTTATTGTTGGTCATGATATTCTCCTTGGGTGGATATCGTTTTAAAACAATGCTGCGGGGAGGTTATTTCCCTTTTTTGAGTTTCAAGCTGAGGGTACGCAGGAAGCGTCTGATCAAGACGAGGAGGCGTGACCCGAAGGGAGGGGGCGTTTGATGAAGTTCCTCTTCGGGCCAGGGATTCACATCCAGCATTTTTCGCATGGTGTATTTCCAGAGCAATGTGGCTGTGGCAAGCATGGGGGCGGCGATAACGACGCCTAGAATTCCAAGCAGGTTGGCGGCGACGATGGCCGCGACCAGCACCGCAGCGGGGTGGACTTTGAGCGCGTCGGAAAGGATGCGCGGGGAGACGATGTTGTCGAAGACCTGGTCTATCACCAGCGCAATGAGGAGCACCAGAAGGGTGTAGTAGAAGGGCGAAAGGCCGAGTAGTTTGTAAACTTGAAAATAGGAGACGAGCACGAGGATGACCCAGTTGATGGCGGGGCCAATGTATGGAACAAAACGCGCAAGCCCCGCGAGGAATGCGAGGCCGATGGCGTAATGCACCCCGAGGACGCTCAATACGATGGAGTAAACAATGACGGTGAGGAAGAAGATGATGACTTGTCCGCGCAGGAATGCGTTCCAGATGCGCCCGAGTTCGCGGGTGAGGCGGGCCAGGTCCTGGGCGTAGCCGGGGACGTCTACAATGATGATGCGGTCTCGCAGGCCGCCGCTTTCGGCAAGCACAAAGTAGGAGACGAGGATGACGAATAACGTCCAGCCGAGGAAGTTGGCGGCGCTGCCTGCCACGGTTCC
Source organism: Anaerolineales bacterium (assembly GCA_919902735.1). Lineage (GTDB taxonomy): Bacteria > Chloroflexota > Anaerolineae > Anaerolineales > Villigracilaceae > Villigracilis. The sequence goes on from CAKKRM010000252.1 coordinate 14,252, forward strand.
AAGCAATGTGCCGGTGCGGCTTAATAAGGGTTGCACCATGCCGAGTACCTGACTGCTCAGGTCTCTCAAGTCGAGCGCGCTAAAATCCAGTTTGAAGGGGCCAAATTGATAGACTTTCCCTGAAATATTTGCGATGAGTTCAGGGAGGGTTTTGATCGCATCCTGCAGGATGATGACCAGGCTTTGGATCTGTTGCACCAGCCCCACGCCGCCGAGTGTGAGCAGGCTCAGAAAAATAATGATGATGACAAGGTAGATGATGCCAACGGATGCGTTCCAGGAGAAGCGCAGTTTCCTTTGGAAAAAATCGGCGATGGGGTGAAATAGATAGGAAAAGACAAGCGCAATCAGCAGGGGGCCGATGATGAACTGGAATTTGACGAGCAATGCGCCAATGATGACGATAATGGTGAGGGCGACGACCAGTTTGGTATTTGTGCCCCAGGAGGGGGAGGCGGGATTTTGTGGCTGTGTCATTTGGTTTAGTCCATGCGGTACATTATGCGGTGAAAGGGCTGGGAATTGGTTGTTTTCATTTTATCAAAGATGAATGATTTTACAACATTAACGGGTATGGCGGGGATTGGATAAAAAAACGGGTACATGGCTATTCCAAGGTCAGGAAAATCTTAACGCGAATTCCGCGAAAAGGCGAAAGACGCGAATTTTTCATTTATTTTCGCGTAAATTTGCCTGATTTGCGTTTTTCGCGTTAAGCCTTGCTACAAAATTAAAAAGATGTCAAGCGACCTTGGAAAAGCCATGAAAACGGGTATAGCGCAAAAGTTTCGGTAAATTTCTGCAACAACCGTCTAACGCAAAGGCGCAGAGCCGCAAAGCATTAAAATCCTGGCGCCTTTGCGGTTTGGCGTTAAAGCTCACGGCAGTTTTGCGCCATACACTAAAAAAACTTGGCTTAATCAGGTATGGCTTCTTTTTTTGATTAAAAACCTACGCGTCGTTAACAGAATTCTTGCATAATTCGTTTAAGATAAACCCACATAAAAAGTGACGATCATCTTCTTACTCTAAAGGGCGCTTCGCAAGATGACTGTCACTTACAAGATCATGTAAGGAGTTCATTATGGGAAAAATCATAGGCATTGACCTGGGCACGACCAACAGTGTTGTCTCTGTTATCGAAGGAGGCACACCCACTGTGATTACCACAGCCGAAGGCGGGCGTTTATGCCCGTCTGTTGTGGCGTTTAATAAAAATGGCGAGCGCATGGTGGGGCAAACCGCAAAACGCCAGGCGGTTGTGAATGCGGATAATACAATCTATTCCATCAAACGCTTCATTGGCCGCCATTTTGAGGAAACCAGCACAGAACGAAGCATGGTTTCCTATCAAGTAATGCAAGGGCCTGCGGGCGATGTGCGCGTCAAAATCCCGGTAACGGGACGGGAATATTCCCCGCAGGAGATCAGCGCCATGGTGCTGGGCAAGCTAAAGTCGGATGCGGAGGCATATTTGGGCGAGCCTGTCACGCAGGCGGTCATCACCGTGCCCGCGTATTTCAATGACAGCCAGCGCCAGGCTACAAAGGATGCGGGCAAGATCGCGGGATTGGAAGTCCTGCGCATCATCAACGAACCAACCGCTTCCGCCCTCGCCTATGGGCTGGATAGGAAAAAGAATGAAACGATCCTCGTCTTTGACCTGGGCGGGGGCACCTTCGATGTGTCTATCCTTGAAGTTGGGGAAGGCGTGATTGAAGTAAAAGCCACGAATGGCGACACGCACCTCGGCGGCGATGACTGGGATCAGAAGATCACCAACTGGGCCGCGGACGAATTCAAGAAGGACCAGGGCATTGACCTGCGGTCTGACAAACAGGCGTTACAGCGTATGCGCGAAGCCGCCGAAAAAGCGAAGATCGAACTCTCTACCGTAATGGAGACGGAGATCAACCTGCCCTATATCACAGCCGACGCGAGCGGGCCGAAACACTTGCAATTGAAACTCAGCCGCGCAAAATTCGAGCAGATGACCGAAGACCTGCTCACCCGTTGCCGCCATCCGTTTGAAGCGGCTTTGAAAGATTCTGGTTTAAGCGCGGATAAACTCGATGAAGTGGTTCTGGTGGGCGGTTCCACCCGGATGCCGATGGTTGCAGACCTGGTGCGGAAATTAACTCAAAAGGAGCCCAACAAGGGCGTGAATCCTGATGAGGTTGTGGCGATTGGCGCGGCCATTCAAGGCGGCGTGCTCGGCGGCGAAGTGAAGGATATTTTGCTGCTCGATGTGACCCCGCTCTCCCTGGGTGTGGAAACGATGGGCAGTGTGATGACCGTGATGATCGAACGCAACACCACCATCCCTGTCCGCAAGACGGAGGTGTATTCCACGGCTGGGGATAATCAGACGGCTGTGGACATCCACGTTTTGCAGGGCGAGCGCCCGATGGCGAACGACAACATGAGCCTGGGCAGATTCCGACTCGATGGAATTCCACCTGCTCCGCGCGGCATTCCACAGGTGGAAGTGACCTTTGACATCGACGCGAACGGCATTTTGCATGTGACAGCAAAAGACAAAGCCACAGGCAAGGAACAAAAGGTTGCCATTACTGCATCCACAAATTTGAACAAGAACGATATTGACCGCATGATGCAGGAAGCCCGCCAGAACGAAGCCGCAGACAAGAAACGCCGCGAGGTGATCGAGGTAAAGAACAACGCGGATAACCTTTCGTACCAGATCGAGAAGTCACTGCGTGAGCTTGGCGACAAAGTTCCCGCCGCTGAAAGAAGCTCCATCGAAGGCAAGGTTAGTGAACTGAAGCAGGCCGCGCAGGGCGATGATGTGGACAAGATCAAGAAGCTCACTGAAGAATTGCAGAATACCTTCCACGCGCTTAGCCAGCAGTTGTACGCGCAGGGGCAGCAGCAGGCTGAGCCTGAAGGCGGCCCATCGTCAAGCCCGTCACAGGATGGGGATGTGATCGATGGGGAAGTGAAAGAGTGAAGTGCATATTACGTGGTACGTATTGCGTAATTTGTAAAAACAGAACGGGCGATCAGTTTATGCTGGTGGCCCGTTCTGTTGTCAGCGGGGAAAATGAATCTCGAAACCGAATCAGTTATCCCTGAGTGGGACGCGGGGCGGGGGCTTGTTTTTTCATGGGGAATAAAGAGTCGATCACAACTCCGACAAGGCGGATGAAGAATAGGAATATCAGGCTTCCGGCAGAGTACCAGTAATAGTTTTGCGCCCAGCTCAGGCTGGTGTCTGTGCCGCTGAAGATGCCGTGCAGGATGCCAAGAAGGTACAAGCCGAAACTGGCGTAGTGCAGAAAGCGCCAGAATTTTTGACCGATGGACGGGCGGATGTAAAAACTTAAGGCCACAATTGCCCAAACGTAAAAACCGATCTGCCCGATGCCCACCCAAAAGGGACGATAGTCTACGGCGCTGAAGGGCACGAGTAATTGCAACAGGGTGAAATTTATGTAATGGTCGCCTAAAATAACGAGGGCGTGGAATACAGCGAAAGCCAGGCCAAGCAAACTTACATATTCATGGATGGCAAATGTGGCGGGCAGGCCGGGCCACAGGCGTGACATTTTCGTTGTGATGCCCAGCCCCAACGCCATCGAGACCCAGAGCAGGGATAGCGAAACAAAGGCGGTGGCGCGCGAAAGATACCAATAGGCTTTGGGGCTGTCTCCTCCCAGTGAGTAGGCCATGTTGGGTAAAAAGATCGGCAGTAAAAGAATTGCAACCAGCAGGCCAACGACCGATGCAAAAAGAAAAAGGATGAATGATTGCAAATTTATAGATGATTCGTTGAATTCAGTGGGGGTTTGATTCATGATTGACTCCTTGGTTAGACTGTTTCTTAACAGGACTTTCGCTTGTCATTCTCCCGATGTCCTTCGGGAGGGTGACATGCAAAACAAGAGGAGCGAGCGAAAGTCCTACTTAAATGATCTTGCCTCCTCTTCGTGTACACGGATTTTTAAAGGTTTTTCCGTTCGAATCCGCATAATCCGTTTATTCCGTGTACAAAAAGGCGTTTAGAAACAGGCTCTTACAAATATTCCTGCATTTTGCGGCTGTGTATGAGTTCACCGTTTTCGAGGATCATGACACATGCAAATGCGGGGCGAGACTCGATCCATTCCAGCCCCTTTTGCCAGCCGAGGATAAAGGTTGTTTTGGCGACAGCTTCGGCTTCCAGCACGGTGGGAGCCACTGCCGTCACACGCAGCAAGTCGGTTTCGGCGGGCAGGCCGGTAAATGGATTAATGATGTGATGGCGGGGCGTTCCATTTCGATTCCAATGACGGCGATCCTTGCCGGAAGATGCAATACCGCAGCGCTTCAAGTGCAGGACCTCGAGGTCTGTCCCTGCCTGAAAGGGATTGGACACGCCGATGGGCCAGGGCTTGCCATCCGTTTGCGGGCCGCTGAGGGCAATGTCGCCGCCGGCATTCATTAAACATGGGCCATATTCCTGCAACCGTTCCACGGTTTGATGCGCCGCCCAGCCTTTTGCCAGGCCGCCAAAATCAAGGCGGACTCCCTGCGGGAGGTTGACGGTGTGCGAACATGCGTCTGCAACGATCATGGAAAGCGGGTGGTTCTGAATCGGGGTTGGTTGCATTGCAGCGTTTTGATAATAAGCGGGGATGTCGTTGAAGGGACGGTTGTAGCCGGCTTCGATGACCGCATCCAACACTGTGGGCGTGACGAGGCCTTCTGTTAACTCGTCTGCCCACAGTGCGGTTTGAAAGACATCCCAGAATGCCTCGCTGACTTCCACAGGCTGGTCGAATGTGCGGTTGAGGCGGGACAGCTCCGAGTTAAGTCGGAAGCGGCTGAACGTCTCTTCCCATTCTTCGAACCAGGCCGGGATGTCGTTCAAAATAAGCGGCTTGGATTCAGTGTCCTGCTCGAGGATGGCGAGCATTTCACAGCCCATTGCGCGAAAAGGCAAACGGTGCCACATTATGAAGAAGTGGTGGATGTGGCTGGGGGCTGCTCGCCGCCGCCGTTGTTTCCACCACCGCCGCCAGGCCGCTGTACGACAATCACCTGTGGTTTTGGGGCTTCGCCGCCAAACAGGATGGTGTATCCAGTTGGGGGCATGGTGGGCAGGGGTGTGGGAGGCGGAGTTTCAAGGAAGGCCGTTGCAGTGGGGATCAATAACGCTTGTTGCTCTGCCGCGGCTTTTTCATCCGCTTTGGCTTTGTCCGGGCCGGCAAACATATTCCAGAACGCCAGCACGAACGTCATTGAAATTGCGGCAATTGCCAGTTGCACATCCGTCCATTTATTTGCATTGGGTTTGGGAGCCATTCAGCCTCACCTCTTAATCGTCATCGTCATCGTCGTCATCATCATCGTCATCATCATCGTCAGAGCCGCCGGAGTTGCGTCCAGGGTTCTCGGCCTGACCGTTATTGCCGCCATTGCCGCCGCTGGCGGCAACCACAATCACAGGCTCAAGTTTGGCGTTTGCAAGAATTTCTCCAGTCGGGCTAACGTACACCAGGTCGCCTGAACTAAAAGTGACAAGGTAGGCAAGCGCGCCTTCATAGCTCACAGATTCAACACTATACACGCTGGTATCTCCCATGAAATCCATGGCCAGGGTGGTGGCCTGTTCCGGGGAAATCACAAGAATTTGAGCAATGGGGGGCACGGCAGCCGTTGGTACTATATTGACTGCCATTGGCTCGGCCGCCGTCTTCGCAGCTTGAGCCTCCTTATTCCTGACGATCTGCTGATACGCAGAAACCACCCCAAACAAGGTTGCCATGAGGAACATCGTCAACATGGCTGAAATAAACAAGGTACTTTTTCGCATTTTTAAACTCCTTCTATCACTGGTTGATGATCTGGTCTTAATAAGACCAGTCGCTATTGGGGCAAAAAGGTTACTGGCTAGCATTAATGCCTTATTAGAAGAATAGACTTTATCGGTAATTAGAAAAAACGTCCCGAAGGCATTGCCCTGAGCCTGTCGAAGGGTTGTCGTCAAACGCTCAAATTACTCGAAATAAACCTCACCGCGCTAGTACCCGAACAACATGAAGATGTAGGGTAAAAGCGGCTGAATTTCGCCGCTTTTACCCTACATCTTCATGTTGTTCGGGTACTAGCGCGCGGCGCAAGTGTCGGGATGGTGTCTGTATGTTATTTCCGATAATGTCTATTAGTTATCATTCCAGTAGGAATTGCAGGGGGTATGGGCAGTCGTATTCTTGCGGTAAAATATTTTAAATCCAGGAGAAGAAACTCATGAACAAAAAAAGCCGCTTATTCAACCTGTTTCTCATCATTGCCCTGTTCCTCGGCGCATGTAACCTGCCATCAGGAAGCCAGGGCGAAGAAGCAAGCCTCACTGCCGCCGCCCAAACTGTGGAGGCTCTGCTCAGCGCAACCCCGGTCATCACCAATACCTTTACCCCCCTCCCAGCCCCGGCAACCGCAAGCCTTACCCCGATCCCCCTGCCTGTTTCTTCAAACACGCCGGTCCCAAGCGCCACATCGAATTGCAACGCCATGCAATTCATCTCAGATGTAACCTACCCCGATGGAACCGTTGTCACCCCCGGGCAAGTCTTTACAAAAACATGGCGGCTCAAAAACATCGGCGCCTGCGCATGGACACCCTCCTACGCAATCGTATTCTCTGATGGCAACTCCATGGGCGGCCCATCCACACAAGCCCTGGCGGGCAACGTCAATCCCGGCCAAACCATAGACATTTCAGTCAACTTAACCGCCCCCGCCTCCACCGGCGACTACACCGGAAACTGGAAAATACGAGACGCAGCCGGCGTTTTATTTGGGAAATTCTATGTACAGATCAAGGTGCAAAACCCCGCGGAACCCACAAAGACATTCACCCCTGTGCCGGCCGCGTTTGCAGTAACCAGCGTAACTTTTTCTGTTTCAGGCACATGCCCCAACTTCAGCTATACGGTCAGCGTCACCACAAATGGAGCGGGCACAGTAAACCTGCACAGAATTTTCAGCGACGGCGGCGTCGATACAACCCCCAGAACCTTGACCTATGCCTCAGCGGGAACGCAATCGTTTACGGAAGCGGTTTATTATGGCGTAGCCGGCAGCAGTTCCTGGACCGATATCTATATTGACAGCCCCAACCACCAGCAATTCGGGCGGGCTACATTTACCTGTCCGTAAAAAGAATTAGCATCCATTCATATTGGGAACGCCCGGGAAAACCGGGCGTTCTTATTTAACAGTATAATAATTTCCAACAAATGAAAGGAAAAAAATGACCCGATCTATAAAATATTTACTTTTCGCTGTACCCGTAATCACAACCCTGCTTATCACATCCTGCGGCGAAGGCGCCCCCACACAGGATGCAACCACCGCCATTCAAACCGCCGTAGCGCTGACCGTCGCCGCACAAAATACGCTCGAAGTACCAGCCACCCAAACGCCAGATGCAGCGGCCATCCCTACAAAAACACCCTTCCAATTATTGACCCCGCTTGCGTCTCCCCTGCCAACCCTGCCCGCCGGTTCATCCAAGGCTCAGTGCGCCAGCGCCAGCCTCACCAGCGAGACCATCAACGATGGCACGATCTTCAAACCTGGCGAACAATTTACAAAGACCTGGCAGATCACCAACACCAGCCCCTGCTATTGGGATACAACCTACAAGATCGTTTTCTGGGATGGCAACGTTCTCGGCGGAGGGTATGTGTACAATCTCCCTCAAGCCGCCGCACCCGGGCAAACCCTGCCGATCTCCCTCGTGCTGACCGCCCCAACAACCGAGGGAACCTACCGTTCCGAGTGGAAACTGCAAACCCCCGATAATATTAATTTCGGTGTAGGCCTGTACAATGCCTCCTTCTACACGGAGATCGTTGTCTCTTCCGCAGCAAAGCCGAAATATGGCATCACATCCGTTACCACCAGCTTTACCCGCGAACCGTCAACCGGCTGCCCGGCCAACACCACCTTCACCGTATATGCCACAGTCGCAACAAACGGCCCACTTGAATTCACATACCGCTGGGATCAAAAAGACGGCAATAACTCAAGCCCAAAAACCTACTTCATGGAATCCGCCACTACAAAAACCTTCACCCGTGAATGGAAGTTTGGCCGCGCAAACACCCAGGGTTCCAAGTGGATCACATTTGTGATCACCTCCCCCACCCAGCAGGAATATAAGGTGGATTTTGAATTTGTCTGCCCATGACAGGGGCTGGTTCTGGGAACCGATTCCACCCATCCTTCGTCTTTTTCCCTAAAACACCTAAACGGAGGAACCATGCCATCCAAAAAATCAACCCTTATTCTCCCGCTCATTATCCTGCTGGCCGCCCAACTGGCATGTAACTCAGCCGGGATTTCGACAACGCCAGATACATTCGCCACCCTCAATGGACTTTACACCGCCTCTGCCCTGACCCTTGAAGCTGGCGGCACACCAAACAGCCTGACCGCCACCCCCGGCCTGCCTCTGCCAACCGCCACCGTGGATGGAACTCTATCAGCGACGAACACTGCCACTTCGGGCGGACCAGCCCCAACGTCCAGGTGTGATGCGGCGCAATTCCTGGCCGACGTCACCTACCCGGACGGGAGCGTCGTCTCCAGCAGCAGCGCCTTCACCAAAATCTGGCGCATCAAAAATGTGGGCGCCTGCCCGTGGACAACTTCCTACTCTGTGGTCTTCACCAGCGGAGACAGCATGAACGGGCCGGCATCCATCGCCATGCCTGGAACAGTGAACCCCGGCCAGTATATTGAAATCCCGATCACTTTTACCGCGCCCAACAAGGATGGGAATTATCGCGGCTATTGGAAACTGCGCAACGCATCCTCTGTTTTGTTCGGCATTGGCGAACAGGCCGATACCGCTTTTTGGGTGGATATTAAAGTTGCGGGGCCTTCGTACGTCGCCTATAACTTTGCGGGCAAATACTGCAAGGCAGATTGGGAAAACGAAAAAACCTCCCTACCCTGCCCCGGCACAGAGGATGACCCCAAGGGCTATGTGTTGAAGCTAAATTCACCCAGGATGGAAAATGGCGTTAAAGAAGATGTGCCCGGCCTGCTCACCTATCCGCGGGACAGGGACAACGGCACGATCAGCGGAGAATACCCGGCCTTTGCCGTGCAATCCGGCGACCGCTTTCGCACGGTGATCAACTGCCAGTACAACGCCGCCAAATGTGACGTGATCTTCCGCCTCGATTACAGAAATAACGGGCAGGTGAAAACCCTGGCAAGCTGGCATGAAGTGTACGAAGGCAAAACCTTTACAGTGGACCTGGACCTAAGCGGCCTGGCCGGGCAGACGGTGAAGTTCATCCTTGTGGTAAACGCAAACGGCGCGAACAATAACGATTTTGCGCTATGGCTTAATCCCCGCATTGTTCGTCAGGGCAACCCGCCGCCTACGCAGCCATCCTCCGCCACCCCCACGTTCACGTTGACCCACACCGTAACTTCAACTTTCACACCCTCCCCAACCTTTACCGAGACGCCCACGCCGACGAGCACGCCCACTCCATAGGTGCGTAATATAATGCCCGCGGTCACAAATGCCCAAGTTCGGGCACGATGTTACGCTGTCCACGCTTATGGTTGTTGCAAAGTCGCTTGACGTGGTTCTGAATTCATGGCGTCGTTTTAACGCGAACGCCGCGAAAAAAGCGAAAGAGCGCGAATTTTTCCTTTTTCGCGTCCATTCGCCAATTTCGCGTATTTCGCGCTAAGATTTTCCTGACTTTGCTACAGCCATGTGTCCACGCTTGTCAAAGAGCGCAATTTGTGAGCGTGACGGGTATAATAAAGACAACCATTTTTGGAGGCTATAAATATGATCTCTCGCAAGTCCATCTGGCTGGTGGGCGCCGTGTTACTGACTGTTATCTTAAGTTCCTGTAATGTGGGAGCCACCCCTGTGCCTACCCAGGATTCGGGCGCGATCCAAACGCAGGCTTTCAACGTTGTTCTCACCCAGGTTTCCCTGAATCAAACCCAAACCGCGCAGGCGCTTCCGCCCACCGCCCTGCCGACAAACACGCCGCTGCCAACCGCCACCCTGGGTTTAATTCCCACTGCTTCGTTCCTCGGCACAAATACGCCTTTCGCATTCAACACCCAGCAGGCTGGCCTCACTCCGCTGGCGCTGCCATCCGTCGCGCCAACCGTGGGCGTTCACTCCACCATTACAACCGCCAATGGATGCAACAACGGCGTCATGGTCAGCGAATCCTCGCCTTATGATGGGGCCACCATCAAAGCCGGCAAGGAATTTACCAAAAGCTGGGACTTATTAAACACCGGAACATGCGTCTGGGACGAGGGCTATTCCTTCTCCTTCAGGCCTGAATTTTCCTCCAGCCCGGACGGCGCCTCCATTGGATATTACAGCAAGGATGAAGTGATTGCTAAAAACGGCGCCTTCACCAAACCCGGTGAAACGAGAACCTTCATCGTTCAATTAAGATCCCCCACTAAAATCGGCCAATATGTCTGGAGCTGGAAACTAAAAGATGATGCAGGCAACCTCTTCGGCTCGCTTGTCTTCATCAAGTTCACTTCCGTCGAAAACTAAGAGAGGATTCCATGAACACGAGAGCATTCATCTTCCTGCTGCTAACTGCAATTCTGCTAGCCGCCTGCGCGCCCGCCACGCCCATCGAACCAACTCCCGATGTTCTGGCGATCCGCACTTCCGCGGCCAACACCGTGGTGGCAGAATTTACGTTGACCGCCGCCGCCTTCACACCCACACCCCTGCCGCCCACACAGACGCCCACACCGGAAACTCCAACCGCAACCCCCACCGTCGCCTTCGCAACAGACCCAACCCAAATTGCGCTTGGCACACCAGGCCTGCTTTGTGATGACCTCTCCTTTGATCCCGCCACCGTGGATGTAACCATCCTCGACGGAACATCCATGACCCCTGGACAGGAATTTGTAAAAACCTGGAAGATCAAAAACACCGGCTCCTGCGCCTGGGGCGATGGATACACTCTCACCTTCTCTTACGGCCAAAAAATGGACGGACAGCCCGTGCCGCTTGGCACAGTTGTACAGGTTGGGCAGGAAGTGGAAATATCCGTCAACTTCAAAGCTCCCACCGCCATTGGCGAATACACAAGCGCATGGCAGATGGCCAATGCCGCAGGAGTCACATTCGGCAAAGCCGTCTTTGTCAAAATCCTCGTCCAGTAATTTGACAACGCTCACACAAGCCATCAAAGAAAAAGCGCGCCAGCTGGGATTCGTCCCAATAAATCAGATTTAATCACGCCGGTATATTTGACAGTAATCTTATGACCCTAAACAGGGCAGACTTAACCGCTTGCCCTGTTTTTATTACAAATGGCAGATGCCCTCATTTCGTAAAGATGCTAGAATCAACTTATCAATTTCATTCAAATGGAGGTTATGATGAAAAAGCAAATTGCCTTTTCCTTGATAGTGTTTTTCTTGATTGCTGGCTGTCAACCATCTGAGACCGCTATACAAACCGCGTTGGCTCAAACACAAGCCGCTTTGCCAACTGCGACCCTATTTCCACCAACAAATACCCTACAGCCAACAAACACAACACAACCGACAAGTACCCCTACAATAACTCCTACGCAAATACCCCTTGAATTTTTCGGGGCATTAGATTTTGTAGAATCTTTGAGAAGTAACCCCGCCTCGTATAACGGAACTTTGATTAAGGCAATTGCATATTATCTTGATTTTCCAGGAACTGAGGCCGATTACTCTTTGATTTCCGCTGATGTTAATAGCCCTCTTGGAATCAAAGTAGCAGTAGTAGATCAATTGTCAGATCAAACATCAAAACAACTGCTTAAAGGTAACGAATGGATTTGGATATATGGAAAAATAATAGAGCCTGAGGGGGATTCTCCAAAAGTTGTTGTTTACTATGTTGAGTCAATCCCAAAATTAATCCAGCCTAAATCAAGCGGCGTTTTTAAGGTGGGGGTAGATATTGCTCCCGGCACATGGAAATCAATGAGTGATGCTACGGTTACACAAGAATGCTATTGGGCAAGGTCTGATAAAAATGGAAATATTATAGAAAACTATTTTGGTTATGGCGGCACTACAATTTATATTGCCGAAACAGATTATGCTTTTGAAAATAAGGCTTGTGGCACTTTAGTTTATTTGGGTACATAATAACTTTTCATATGAGTTGTACGCAGAGCGGGGCAGGCTTTACGGCTTGCCCCGTTTGCTTTTAATGCCCTTGACGGTATCTTTTTCATGCTGTAAAATACTTGCGTATATATACATTTACGTAAGTATTGACCAATGAAAGGATACCAAGCCATGACAACCCAGACCGCAATTATTACCCAGGCCCAGAGCCCAAGCCTTGACTTGAAAGCGATAGATCGCGCCGACTTGCAACCCACTACCAAAGCAAAATATAAGCGCGAGATCGCAAACCTTATGCAGGCAGGAATAAACCCGCTTGACCTTGACGGGTTGACGGCATACGCGGACGGCTTGAAGTCTTCACGCAAATCTTTTCTTAAGTCGGCATTGCGGCTTATGTCGGCAGACTTTGAACAAAACATAAAAGGGCGGGCAACCCCTGAGAATATCGCCCAAATACAGGCGGGCGTTTATCGGCTTGAAGCGATGCGCGGCGCGGTAAAGGTAAAAGCCCATAAAGGGACAAAGGCGCATACTTGGCTAAGTCAAAAGCAGGTTACAGAGATAACCAAACTTTGCAAAGATGACCTTGAAGGGCGGCGCGATTGGATTGTATTGGGCTTGTTGCTTGGCGCGGGCTTGCGGCGGGATGAATTAGCAACCTTGACCTTTGACGCATTGAAACAGCAACCCATGAAAGGCGGTAAAGTCCGCGATGTGCTACAAGTCAAAGGCAAGGGCGCAAAGGATAGGGTTATCCCCATAAAGCCCATTCTTGCAGAGCATTTGCACGCATGGAAGGAAACCGTAAAGGGCGGGCTGGTTGTGCGTTCTTTGGGCATGAGGAAGAAATTAGGCGGCAGTATGTCGGCAGTTGCGATTTTTCAGCTTGTCCGCAAGTATGGCGGGGTGATAGGATTGCCCGAACTTGCCCCGCATGATTTAAGGCGTACTTACGCCCAATTGGGGTATGAGGCGGGTGTACCGATTACACAGATAAGCGTTCTATTAGGTCATTCAAGCGTTGCCACTACTCAAAAGTATTTGAACTTGAATCTTGACCTTGAAACAACGGCAAGCGATTTTATTCCCCTATCAGGTGATTAGGCCGTAAAATTCCGAACGCCTGTGCTATAATGCCGGCAATGAAATAAAAACCGCCCCGCGATGCTGATAACATCCGAGGCGACGGTCTGCCGATAGGTGCGGCGTGACAAAGCATAGTATACCAAACTTGCGCGCCCGTCCTATCTTGGACGGGCTTTTTGTTTGGAGTACGCAAGATGACGCAACAGGTGATAATTTATGATGGGCGATTAAGAGCAAGTAAAGAGGAGTTGATTGTATTTTTGGATAACAAGGTTAATGAAGTGCGCTTACCTTCACCTCAGGAATTAAATCGTGATGACTATTTTCCACCTGATACCCATTTACTTATCGATCATTTCATTCAAAAACACAGCGAGGAAATTGCTACCCAAGAGCAAATCGAAAACACAATCAACAGCGTTATGGGTAAACCCCATCCGGGCAAAGTATTCTTGCACACCCACTGGTATGGTGATATTCAAATTACTTGGGGATGGATGTATTTGCAAGAAGAGGGTGGATTGGTAGAATTTAACGACGGACAGATTGAATTGTATCCTTCAAAAAAAAGTAAGAAACCGTTTACGAATGTTATTATTAAGAGTGAATTACCGGAAAGACGTTCCTATTGGGAATGGATGGTAAAACGCTTGAAAAATCGTTTCAAAGAATTGCGTAAGGGGGGGCCAAAAGCAACGCCTCGTAACGAAAAAATCAGGATAGTGAGAGAATGGAGGGAAAAGCAAGGTAAGATACTTAAGGAAAATTTTTGTTCAAACCACGCGATAAGTATTTCCACTCTTCGGAATTGGGAAAAAGAATTAAAGGGGTTGGTCTAAGTTAGTAACAGTTATTACGCCTTAGATAAATTATCCTGCTATTGAATCGGATAGCAGGATAATTTTTTAAGGACGATACGACCATGACACGATTACTAATTTATCTTTCGGAAGAAGAAAAAACAGCATTACAAGCGATGGCCGAGAGGGAAATGCGCGGATTGAGAGAACAGACACGCCTTATTTTGAGACAAGAATTAGAACGATGCGGGCTATTGCAAGCCGGCCCGGCTCGTGCTGATACCTTGCCAAAGCAAGTAAATAAGATCAAACAAGAGGGAATGAATGTTACAGGATAACATCCAGACCGCCCCCGCCTTGCAACAAGTTGACCTTATGGCAATTGACGCCCTCTTTAGGCGCATTGCCGAACGTGGGCGCAAGATTAGAACCCAAGCGCAACCCCAAGCGGTTGACGAAAAGACAAAAGAACCCAAAGAGGTGACGAATGAAAAGCAATCAAAATAAGCAAGTCGTTTATGTCAACGTATGCCAGTATTGCGGTAGTGAAAAAGAGTTGAGACCGATAAAAACGCGGTGGGGTACTTATCATATTTGCCGCGATTGTGAGATCAAACAAGAAAAGGCGCAAGGCGGTAAGTAATTCTATGGGCAATCTTGTTGACGTGGCGGTTATGTTAGGCGGGGTATTGGTTGCCCCAGAGCATACCGTCATGCAAAGATTAGCAGAGCGGCGAATCACGCCCGAAGTGATAACCGTTTTTGATATTCAACCGTTTAACAATGGTTGGAAGTATCCCACGCCAAGCGGCGGTTATCGTTGGAAAAATGCCGACAGTAAAGCCGACCCAAAATATAAATGGCTTGATGACGGCAAGCCTGAGACCGATAATTTTTATCATGCCCAAGACATTGCACACGCAATTTATAACGCCGGCGGTGCTTGCTGGTTTGTATCAGGTGAGGCAGATGTATGGGCTATGCAGTCGGCAGGCGTAACCCATGTAATGAGCGGGTACACAGAGGCGCAAGTATCCACAGAACTGCCCGCATATCTTGAAAGCATGGGCGTAACCGTTTTGTATATCGCTCCAGACCTTGACCAAGCGGGCGCAAGATGGGCGCGGCTTATCGCCCAAGCATTGCAGGAAAGCAGTATAGAACTTGATGCGCGGCAATTGCCTGATACTTTGGGCGATAAAGGCGATATTGGGAAAGCATGGGCAGGCTATACAAAGCGTCAACCGTTTGAAAGGTGGTTACTTGGTTTGTCACGGTTTACCCCCGAACCAGAACCCAAGACCGAACTCCCCGCCCTGATTAATGACGCGGCAGTTATCCCCATAGGATACCGCCAATTAATTGCCGATATTTTACTGGCAACCGAATATCAAAGCGATGGATTTACTAAAAAAAATGTTCGTTGTCCATTCCATGATGACGGTAAACATGCGGACGCGAGTCTACACAAAGAAAAAGGGCTTTACTGCCATGTATGCGGCAGGTGGTTTACATGGAATGAAACAGGTATCAAGATCGGCGCGGGCAGTTTGCAAGAATGGCGATTAACGAATACTTATGCCCTTTCAACCGAACTAAGAGAGGCGTTAATAAGAGATAACAAAACAAGTCTTTCCCGCTTGCTTGATGCGGTTGCCCTCAAAGATTGGCGGGCAGGTAAAGAGTTTACCCGCAAGGATGCGGTTACTGCTTGCAATGATTGGCTATCATCTAAAACAATTCGCAATGCTACTAATCAATTGAATACTTATTGCCCTTTTCTTCTCTCTTTTTTCATTACAACAAGTATGAAGGAAAAAAAGGGCATTAAGTCACGCCCGCAAATGGTTTACAGCCTGCCCAAACTTTCAGAACTGGCAAACAAATTACAGGTAAGGCAATATCACTTTGACGAAATGCCCCCGCATAAGATCAAACGGGCGGCAGATTATCGGGCAGAGGTTTACGCGGCATTGCCAAGAAGAAAAGCAGGCAAATACGCCCGCAAAACATTAACCGAACGCATAGGGGTAAGCACAAGAACGGGGCAGAGTTATGACAAGCGGGCTAATCTACTTGTGACGCCAAACATAGAGAAGCAAGAATTGACGCCCGCTGAAATAGCGGGCTTGCCTGAAAAGGTATTCAAAAATCGTAAATATAACGTATGGCTAGAGGATGAAAAAGGCAAAAGACACAAGCCTGATAAAGAGAGCATAAAACGTATTACAGATAATGGCGGCGGGAAAGTTTACCGCGTAACGCAATTAGCGAATACTTATCAAGCAGGATAAGCAAGGCAATCATAACCAGAGGTAACAAATGAAATGTAGATCAAAGACAACAAGCGGGCAAGCCTGCCAAGCCCAGGCAATCAAAGGCAGTAAGTTTTGTTTTACCCATGACCCCGCAAGCGGCGCGGCAAGGGCAAAGGCGCGCAAGATCGGCGGGCAACGTAACCGAACGCCCCACGCGGGCAACCCTGAGACCATGCCCGCAAAAGTGCGAACTATTGAAGATGTCTTAGCCGTTCTTGATTACGCCCTTGCCGAGTCAATGCCCCTTGAAAATTCAATACAGCGCGGGCGGTTGCTGGTTGCAATATGCGGCGCGTTTATTGACGCTATCAAAACGGGCGAACTTGAACGCCGACTCATGGCAATTGAATCCGCGTTGAAAGCAAGAGAGGTTACGCAATGAACATAAACGCAATTCAAAAGCATTATGACAAGTTGACTATCAAAGAACGCTTTGCCTTATTGGTTGCGGCGGGCGCGCGCAAGGATGACCAAGACCGTGACGCATTATTAAGATCCGCCCCGCGTAAGGTTTTTTCATTTCCCAATACTTACGGGTTATCAGATGCATTTGAGTGGCTTGCCATGTGGCACGTTATGAATCAATTGGGACTTTGTGCGAGTGCTTATTACATAACCATAGTGGTAGAGGATGAAAGCGAACTTACAGGCGTAAAGATTGCGGGCAGGCCTTTTAATTTTGAGGATGCGCTGGATTTTCTCTTTATGCGAATTATGACCAATTGCGAAGCATGGCGCGCAATCTGTAAAGAATACGGAATAGACCCTGAAAAGATTTTAGAGGGCTTGCCCTATATTGAAATGATAGAACTTTCCGAATTAACCGCAAGAGCGGCATACCTTGACGCCCCGCTTGAATTGCCCGAATTGCAAGAGACCGTAAACGGGTATAGAGAAGTGATTGAAACAAAACGCAAGCAATGGGAGTAAATGCCCCTGTATAACTCGCAGACACCTCAGGATGGGCGCAATGGCGGCAGTCGGCATAGTTTGACCCGAACCTTTACAACCGAATAATGCAAGCGTGTACCACGTTAGGCGGCGGGTATAATTCTATTTATGGAGTGTGACACATGGCAACAAATGGCGAATGGTTGACCGTGAGAGACGCGGCAAAACTAAGCGGGTATGACCCAGAACATATTAGACGGCTTGTCCGTGAGGATAAAATCAAGGCGCGTAAATTTTCAATCGTTTGGATGGTTGACCGCAAATCACTCTTAGCATACTTGGATAAAGCGCAAGCAATGGGGGAAAAGCGCGGGCGCAAGCCTGAGAAGTGACCGTAACAAATCCCCCGAACAGTAGTATAATTCTTTTGTAGTAAGTCACTACAATTCAACCCGTTAAATCGGGCGAGTAAAGTGTTACTAGCACAATACACGCCCTAACCCCCACGCCAGAGAGCGGCGTAAGGGCTGAGACAGATTCTATCATGTCTCACCTTTTAACCGCTTGCGGCATTGCCCAAGCGGTTTTTGTTTTTGGCGCGGGGACAGTCACGAAAGGAGTCTTATGACCAATACCCCGCGAATACTTCCCTATTGATGAATCGAACCTGTCTAACCAAAAACAAAAGGAGTCAACCATGTATCACCAAGTTGTTTTCAATTTCGATGATGACGACAACGATCCCCGTTTTAGTATCCGCGCTGAAGTAAGCGGGGACGCGCCAGAAGATACCAACATAGTATTGATTGACCCCACGCTTGCAGAGAGGCAAGGAATAACAACCGACAGCCAGGGTTTTCCCAAATCCGAATCTCTTGAAGCGTGGCATAGGAAACATAATCCGCAACTGTTTACCGAATAAGTAACTCATATTTTTACGCCCTGCCCGTCATTGGTAACTATGGCGGGCAGTTGTAAGAACGTGAGACTTAACAAACGAAAGGATAAAATACAATGAGCAAAAAGGCAGTAATTTATGTTCGGACTTCGTCCGAACGTCAAGGCGAAAAAGTAAGCCCCGTAGAACAAGAGGCGGATTGCCGAAAATACGCGGCAGAGAATGATTTGACCGTTATCAATGTTTACAAGGATATAGAGCGTTACCGCGTAAAGAATAAACTGGTTGAACCCTCAGGTACGCGTCCAGACCGCCCCGCCCTGCTTGCCATGTTAAGAGACGCGGGGCAAGCACAATTTGACGTTATCCTTGCATGGCGTGAAGATCGCTTATATCGCGGGATGCGTGCAATGCTTACGGTATTAGAGACCATTCAGGAAAATAAGATAACCATCATGCTTGCACGTGAAACCTTTGACGCCAAAATGGCCCCACTTAAGGCCTGGGTTGCACAAATGGAATTAGACGGCATGAAAGAACGTATGACAATGGGGGTAAAAGCCCGCTTGCGCGCGGGCAAAGCAAATGCAGGGCGTGACCGCTATGGTTATCGGCGGAATGGGGAAGTAATCGAAGTAGTAGAAGATGAAGCAAATTGGGTAAGGCAAATTTTCGCATGGTATAACGAGCATATCCCACTTTTAGAAATACGACAGCGATTAATCAATGCCGCTGTTCCACAAAAGGGTGGTAATGCTTTTCGTAAAACCGAATGGTCAAAAAATGTTATTCAATTCATATTAGGGGCAGCAAAAGAGTACGCCTTTGGAGTAAAAACACAATCGAGGGGTGGTGAAACATTCACCATGCCTGTTGAATCCATTATAGATATGACAACCTACGAGAAGTTTTTACAGGTAAGAGAGGCAAACATAAAACACCCCGCCCGCCATATAAAACAAAATTACCTTATCGGCGGTTTGCTCTATTGCGCTTGTGATAGAAAATGGGGAGCGCGAACCGTACCCGCCATGCGGCGCAATCAAGAAGGGCAATGGGTAAAAAAAACGGAATATGGACGGTACTATTGCAGGCAAGAGCATGAAGAGCATATATCGCCTGATTGCCCGCGTACCATAGCAAGCGGGAAAGCCGATTCAGTTGCTTGGGAAAAAGTTTGTGAGGCTATCAATAAGCCTGAAATTCTTTTAACCCAAGCTAAAAAGATGGTTGCCGAATTGCAGGATAACGCAAATACATTAAACGACGAACAAGACCGAATACAAAAAGAACTTGACACCCTCACTATGGAGCGGCAATGGATAATCACCCAAGCCCGCAAAGGCGCGATAACTGAAAACGATATGGATTATCAATTAGGCGTAATTGCTTTACAAGAATTAAGCCTAAAGCGCGAATATGCAGATATTGGGCAAGCGGTAAATATCTATGCTTTGGGTGATTGGGAAACCAGAGTCGTAGAATATTTAGCCGACTTGCGAGCGGGGCTTGACTCATTAAATGTCATACCCAAAAACGATGAAGAGCGGCTAGAGATATTTGAGTTCAAAAAGCAGGTTGTAAATACTTTGGTCAAGCGGGTTACAATAGACTGCAACCGCGAATTGCAGGTAGAGATTAGTATTAATCTGCTAAACTTATTCCATGATGACCCGCCCCCAAGCGATGACCCCAACAAAAGAGGAAGCCATACCCAAAGGCTTAAAAGAACTAATAAAGATAAAATCAAAACAGTTGGGATTCGTCCTGGCTGGCGTTACTTCTTGCGAGCCGCCCGCGCATTACAACATCTTTGAAGCCTGGCTCGATCAAAACAAGCACGGCACGATGCAATACCTCGCCGAAGAACGCAGCCGCATCCGCCGCGCAGACCCCAAACAAATTCTCCCCGAATGTAGCTCCATCCTCGTCCTTGCCCTGCCTTATGCAAATTCAGAATTCAGAATTCAGAATTTCAAATCGCGGCTTATGCCCTCGGCGATGATTATCACGACATCATCCCCCCGCGCCTGCAACAGATTGTCCAGTTCATCGAAGAACAGGTCGGGCATCCAATCCCCAACCGTTATTACACAGACACCGGCCCCATCCTCGAACGCGAACTCGCGCAACGCGCAGGGCTGGGCTGGGTCGGCAAAAATTCCATGCTCATCAACCCGCGCGCAGGCTCCACATTTTTCCTCGCCGAAATTCTGCTCGGCATCCAACTCGAACCCGACGACCCCTTCCCCACAGACCACTGCGGCGCCTGCACGCGCTGTATCACCGCCTGCCCCACTCAATGCATTCTCCCAAACCGCAGCATAGACGCGCGCCGCTGCATCTCCTACCTTACCATCGAACTTAAAGATGACATCCCCGAAAACCTGCGCCCGCAAATAGGAAATTGGATTTTCGGCTGCGACATCTGCCAGCAAGCCTGCCCATGGAATCGATTCTCCCTCCCGGCAGATTCTGCCTTCGAGCCGAAAATCCCGCTTCCTGTCTTAACCTCAGACCTGCTCCTGTCATCCGTTGAGTTTAATCAACGCTTCAAAAAAAGCCCCATCAAACGCGCCAAGCGACGCGGCTATCTGCGAAATCTGGCAGTCGCAATCGGAAACAACGAAAATGAGAACGAGAATGACATCCCCATTTTGGAAAAAGCCATGCAAGACAATGAACCCACGATTCGCGAACATGCAAAATGGGCGCAAGAAAAAAGGACTGCGAAAAAAGGGACTGCGGACTTCAGTCCGCATTTATTAGCGCAAACTGAAATCCGCAATCTGAAAAAACTTCTCATCGCAACCAACAACAAAGGCAAAGTAAAAGAACTGCAAGACCTGCTGAAAGATACAGGCATCGAACTCGTCACGCCAGCGGATATCAACTTAATTCTCGAGGTCGAAGAGGATGGCAAAAATTACTCCGAGAACGCGGGCAAAAAAGCCATCGCCTTCGCCGCTGCCAGCGGGCTGGTTTCCCTTGCCGACGACTCCGGTCTCGAAGTGGACGCGCTTGGCGGCGCGCCCGGACTTTATTCCGCGAGGTACGCCCCTCACGGAGAGAAAGAGGGGGGTGACGCAGACCGCCGCGCCTTTCTATTGCAGAATTTACAGGATAAGCCGCGTCCGTGGAAGGCGCATTTCCATGCGACGATTGCCATTGCAACGCCCTCCGCTGAAGTGGAATTTGCGGAGGGTAATTGCTTCGGCGAGATCATCCCCGAAGAACGCGGCAACAACGGCTTCGGCTACGACCCGGTCTTTCTCTTTCCCGAATTGAATCAAACCATGGCCGAGTTGGACATGGCCCGTAAAAACCGTCTCAGCCACCGCGCGCTGGCGGTGATGAACGCAATGCCTATTTTAAAGAAACTGTTTGGGGTGTAGCGGCAGGCCGGGGTGCGGAACGAGGCGAAAGCCCATCCAGAAATTGCTTCAACAGTTCCGCAACTTCATCAGGTTGTTCGAGCATTACCATGTGACCCGCATGGTCAAGAATATGCAGTGTGGATTTTGCAATTCCATCCCGCAGGGATTCTGAAAATTTTGGGGGCGTCATTTTATCCTGCGCGCCGCAGATGATAAGTGTGGGGATGTTTATTTTTTCAAGCTGATCCATCACGTTGAATTCATTGCACGCGAGAAAATCGCCGAGTAAAACGGGCGGGCGCATTTTCAACATGTGCTGTCTTGAAAGTTGAAGCAGGCCTGGCAGGGCGTTCTTGCTGAAACAATTTGTGTTGATCAAATCCACTGCCGCTTCAAAGGTGTTGGGGTTGCCCGCAGTTTCAAGGACGCTGGCGGCCACGCGCATTTTCGCGCCGCCGCCCAGCAATGCCAGCCCTGTAACTTTTTTTGGATATTTCAATGCAAGCGTTAGCGCAATGGCGCTGCCCATGGATATTCCCGCCATGACTGCCGCGCGAATTTTGAGCGATTGCATAAATGAAATCACATCATCCGCATAGGCTTCGATGGATTGCCTGCCAGCGCCTTCGGATTGCCCATGCCCGGGCAGGTCTGGCGCGTGGATGGTTTCGCCCGCCAGCCTGCGAATTTGCGGAGGCCAGGATAAATGATTACCGCCCGCGCCGTGGATCAAGATAACGGGCGGGCGATTGGGTTTGGCATCTTCTGCCGTGTGGGCAAAATAATAAAGTCCTGCGGAGGTGGGCATTATTTGGTCCTGGCTTTTGAATGGCGCGGGTGATGCACGCGGTCTGCGGCATCTTCGGTGAGAGGGATAAACACCTGCACTTTTGTGCCTTTCCCTTCGGCAGAGTCGATTTGCAGGAGGCCGTTGACAAGTTCGGCGCGTTCGCGCAGGTTGACCATGCCGAGGCTGGAATTGGAGCGCTTATCGTAGGATTGCGACATGGCTTTCACATCGAAGCCCACTCCGTTATCATTGATCTCCAGCAGGGCTATTCCAACTTCCATCTGGCTCAGGCGCACGGTGATGGCTTCAGCAGCGGCATGTTTGCGGGCGTTGTTGACAGCCTCTTCAATGATGTAAAAGATCACGCCCTGCTTGCCCATCTCCAACTGGCTGGTGATGCGTTCATCGATGTTTACCACTACTTTTTGTGTGAAGGTTTCCATCATTTTATCGCCCATGGCTTGCACTGCTGCCTTCAACCCCTGCGATTCGAGAATGAGCGGGCGCAGGGTAAAGAGCATGTGGCGGATCTCTTTGGTGGTGCGATGCGCCAGTTCCTCCAGTTTGACAATTTCCTCGGTTGCGCCTTTTACATCCTTGGTCAACATACGGCGGGTAATATTAAGCCGCATTGCCATGGCCGCAACAGACTGGGTGGGGCCGTCGTGCAGGTCACGCGCCAGCTTCTTGCGCGCCTCTTCATGGACTTCGATCATGCGTTCCTTTTCCTCGACCAAATCCTGGTACAGGCGCGCATTCTGGATCGCAATCACCGCCTGCCTGCCGATAATATCGAGCAGTTTCAATCGGTCTGAATTAAAGTAACCAGCGTTTGGGT
Source organism: Anaerolineales bacterium (assembly GCA_919902735.1). Classification (GTDB taxonomy): domain Bacteria; phylum Chloroflexota; class Anaerolineae; order Anaerolineales; family Villigracilaceae; genus Villigracilis. Next base: position 37,400 of record CAKKRM010000252.1, read on the forward strand.
GGGCAAACAACAAAACGCCATAGACGTTGAAGCCGCTGCGCAACGGAAAACAATATCCGCTGATGCAGTTTCGGAGCGCGATCACCCGCCCAAGTTCAGGGTCATAGCCAATATCCTTGAAGGTAACAGGCTCGCCTTCATCCAATGCTTTTTTCAGCACGCCTTCCGCCCCGTCGAAAGTGACGCGCATATCGGCGCTGGTAAAACGCCTGGCGGAGCCGATGCGCAATTTGCCGCCGTTGAACAACATCACCGCGCCCACCAACGGGTCACTGACCAATTGATCGGGGTCGGGGTTGAGCGCGGCGGCGCTCATGTTCAACGCGGAATCGAGCACGCGTTTATAGCTCAACGTGGAGGAAAGGGTGGAGGTGAGTTCGTAAATGGCGCGCAGACGTTCGCTTTGAATGGCGCCTTTCTTTTCCTCTGAATCCATCCACAGGCTGCGGTTCTTCCGCATATGCTGCATCATGCGGCGGCCAAGAAAACCGAACACAAGGCTCAACCCAACCAGGATCACAGAAATTAGAATGGCAAGGAAAAAATTTCCATCCGATTGGAAGCCCACGTACAAGACAATGCTGGAAAATAAGAACGAAACGATCAATGCCCCGAAGATCTCAAAATAAATGGAAGCGGTCAGGATCGGCAGCAACCCGGTCCAAAATGCCGGGCCGCGCAAACCGCCCTGCACCCAGAAAAAAGCCCCCGCCAGAATCAAATCCACGGCGATGTTAAGGCGGCGATGAAAACGAATGCGGGCATTCAAACTCGCCATGGCGGTCATGGTGAGGTTCCAAACGATCATTAAGCCCAGCGGCCAGGTGGAGCTGATATCCAACTGTAGCGCCAGGCCAAGCGATACGATCAGGCCCACCAGCATGATCCAGCGTAATGATATGGCAAACCAGTCTGCCATGTAGGGGGTGTCAAATTTGCGCATCATACCAGCCAATCATATCAAAAATGCACAGGAAGACAACTCGAATGACGTTACAGCTAATTTACACGTTATCAGGCATCATACTTCATGCGGGGCAAAAACGCGGCCAGTTTCTCTTTTAAGACCTGCTGTTGCCCATCATTATAGGAAGAGCGGAACCGCCCAATCTTACCCTTGTAAAAATGGAGTCCCTGCTGGCCGTTCGACACCCCGGGGCGATACTGCTCGATCACTTTTTGGACCTCGAACCTGTTCCCGTCCAATTTAAGATAATTTAGCAGACGGACAGATTCTTCGTCATAATTTATCAGCAGGTCTTCGTAACGGGCAACCAGCACATTCTTCTCGCTGATCCACTTTTCCCAAATGTGAACGTATTCCATCATAAAATCCACGCTCTTTTCAAAATCGGAGAGGTGTGAAAAAGCGTTGGGGTGTCCCTTGGCGAGCGCACGCTGGCCGAAGTCATACGCGGAGAGCATGGCGTCGCGCGGGTCACGGTAAATGTATGTGATGCGCAGCAGGCCCAGGGCGGAGAGAAGACGCGAGGCGCTGGTTGGCGCGGCGTGAGCCTTGACCACAAAGGTATTCCCAAACAAGGCGGGCAGGGCCGCCATCCCCAGCCTGCGTGCTGACAGAACGCCGATATTGCAATTGACTTCGGTAAGAATTTTTTGCAGGCGGTATTTCTCGCGGATGTCATGCGCGTCGGCGCAGCCTGTGGTTTTCATGAGATCATGAATGAGATTGTAGTGCCAGCCTGATCCCGCGCGCGGCATCCCAACGGAAAGAACGATCATTAGATTTCCTTGTTCGATGAAGTAGCAGACAGCCCCACCAGTATGCCAGAAACCAGCCAGATGTTCGGCGTGGTGAGCGAATCCTGGGTGAAATTATAAAAGGTGATTGCCAGCCATGCAAATACCCCGGCAGCGGCGGCAAAACGCGCCCAAGCCTCTTTGAGGAGCAGAAGGGACAGCATATCACCAAGCGCATAAAATTGAAATGCGAGGAACAAGACGAATCCGAACAACCCGGTTTCCGCCAGCAGGCGCACGTACAGATTTTTCGGGTTGGGATATAGGCGGCTTTCAGGGTTCAATTGTTTCGCAATTTCAGGCACGCTGGTCAATGACCAATCCGGCAGGTTTGGATAGATATAAAACCCGCTCGCGCCAAGCCCCACGCCTGTGAGCGGATATTTCTCGAAGGCGGCGAATGCCGCAGTGGAGTATGCGCCGCGTGCGCCCGCGTTGATATCCACCATGTATTCGCTCAGGCTGGCGGCATCGATCTGCCATAGGCGGCGAAAGAGTCCTTTTTGATTCAGGAAGAGAAAGGAACCAACAAGCGCGCCAAAGATTGCAACGATCACCCCAACACGAAAGAGCTTGTCGAGGATGCGTCCGCGAAACCCATGGACGAACCAGGCCCACATCGAACGAATGGCATCGCGCCCAAGGAATAAAAATGTCAAGCCTGCCGCGGCCACCGTGGTCAACAATCCACCGCGCGAATAGGTGGCTAACAGCGTCAGCGAAGAGAATGCCAGTAGAACAGGCTCCAGCCACTTCACGCGGGTGAGGCGGTACTTCGTCAGCACGGATGCAAACAGGAACGGGATGAATATCGTAGCCAGTTGTCCCGCCAGCCAGGCGGGTTCATACGCAAAGCCTGAGATGCGGTTCGTGCGGACCAGCTCGCGCATGGAGAATGCAAGCTGCCAATGCGTGACCATTTCTTTTTCAAGCAAACCTGTATAAAAGGTGACGGCTTGCAAAGCGCTCCAGGCAAGGTCAAAACATAAGCCAGCCAAAATCCATTTGACTGTAAAACGCAAATCGGATTCGTCCCTGTTCATCCACACCGCGCTGACGAAGAAGGCCAGGCCGATGAGGAGGGTTGCCAATGCGCGGATCGCCCGCCCGAAATATTCCTGCCCGCGCAAGGGGAGCGGATCGATCAGCGCCCCAAAGCTGGTTGCAAAAACTACAAACAGAATCAACGCCCCAAGCGCCACGAACGCGCCCGCCCAATGTAGTTTTGTTTTTTTGCGAAACGCCTGAATTAATAAAAGTGGAAGCAGCAACGCCAGCGGATACAACGCCAGCGGGCGGACCAGCGTACCTTCGCCCAAAAATGGAAACCAGCGAAAACTGGTGACGGGCAAAGTGAGCATGGCCGCAGCCCACAGGATGCGGGGGAGTTGATTGAGAAAAACCGAAAATCGTTTCATACCTAAAGACTAAAGAAAATTTGGACGCAGATGAACGCTGAAAACGCAGATTTAAAGATTGTTTTTAGCGACAAACCATTCCTTGCGGTTGTTGTCGAATGAACGGCGTTTGGTTTCGGGTTTCGGGCCAAAATTCAGCAACAGCCCAACCTCGTAAGGCGTCGCTTTCAGATAGTTCAATAATTGCGCTTCATGTTCTGCGACAAGAGTTTTGACGGCTTTTAATTCAACAATAACAAGATCATTTACGACAATATCGGCATAATACTTTCCGATCAATTGCTCTGCATAATAGACCTCGATGGGTTGTTCGGTATTTGGGATTAACCCGCGTTTTTTTAATTCTATAACCAATGCTTTGACATAAACATCTTCAAGAAAGCCATAGCCCAATGCCGAGTATACAGCATAGAACGCCCCAATGATCTGTTCCGTTAAATCAGAATGTTTGTACAAGACCCCGTTATATAAAGGCTTTTTATCCATCCATCCTCGTATCAAAACATCAGCGTCATCAGCGTTCTTCAGCGTCCCGTATTTGGTTTTACGAACAACACAACAAACACGGCAAGCATGAGAAAGCCCGTGGAGCCCGTTAGCAAATACCCACTTAAAGGCACGCTTCGTTCTTTGGGTATTTTTTCAGTTTGGGTGACTTCGAGTTTTACGAATTCGTTGATGTTCCCAGCGGCTATCTCCGCTTGAACCCGCTGAACGAATGTCTCTGCCCAGGCGGCGGCAAGCGCGGCGGCGGTTTGCGGATCGCTGTCGTCGGCGTAGAAATGCCAGCCAGCTTCGGCGGGCTGGCTGAGTTGTAATTTATGGCCGAGCAGGTCTTCAAACGGAATGGCATACACCGAAGACAACTGGCTCATGATTTCATCATGCGAGGCGATCTCTTCCAGCTTGCGAGATTCGCGCTCGAGATAATAAAATTGCTGGCGATCTGTATCCTGCGGCCAGGCCTGCTCGAGGTTGAAATCCACATTGACGGTGGCGCGCGCCCGGTAAGGCGGCGGGGCGATGAAATAAACGGCGGCGCCGATTAACGCGCCGAGCATTGTGCCCAATACCCAAAAGCGCCAGGCACGCAGCAGGCGGATGAGGTCTTCGAGGGAGGGGGGGGTGAGAATAAAATTCATGGTTGAGTTTTTTGCGTAATGCGTGATGCGTAAATTACGGGTCACGCATTACGCATTATTTTTTATGCGCCACTTCCAAAGTGGGCCGGTGATTTTTCTTAAATAATATTTTGCCACAATCAGGGAGAAAAAACCACCGCCGTCGCGGTAATGCACGCGCAGCATTTCGTCCCAGCCGCGCACGTCGGCAACGTTGGTTTTGCTGGTGGTGTGGATGCGGAAGTTCGCCCAAACTTTTCCTGGCAGATATTGGATCGGCGCGTGCGCGGCAATGCGCGTCCACAGATCGTAATCCATTGCGAAGTAAAAGGAGGGGTCGAGCGGGCCAAGCTCCCGCCAGTATTTTGCGCGGAAGAACATCGTCTGCTGGGGGATGTGGACGAAGCCTTCGCGCAGGCGGCGGTAATCGGTTTGCGCCGATTTGAATTTGCCGATCACTTTGTCATCTTCGTTGATGAAGTTGCAGTCGGCGTACACCATCCCCACCTCAGGATTTTCGATGAGATATTTTACAGCCTCGCCAACTGCGCCTGGATTGTAGGTATCGTCTGAATTGATCCAGGCGAGGATTTCACCCTGGGCGCGGTTGAATCCTTTATTGATCGCATCGGTCTGACCTTTATCCTGCTCGCTGACCCACCAGCCGATTCCAACCTCGTGTTTTTTGATGATTTCCACACTGCCATCTTGCGAGCCGCCATCCACGATGATGTATTCGATGTTCGGGTAATCCTGCGTAAGCACAGATTGAATTGTCTTTTCAAGGAACTGGGCTTGATTATAGGAGGGGGTGATGATGGAGACGAGAGGGGGAGTGGGCATGGGTAATTGGAGGTTGGAGATTAGAGATTGGAGATTGGTTACCATTCAGTGTCTGAGTAATATAGATGGGAAACGGGTTCGGTGATTTGGCGGACGCGGGTGATCTCTGCGGGGGTTAATATTTTTTTCCAGTTGTCGAGGCTGGCGCGGCTGTCTAGCTTGACGGAGTGGGTTTTGTTCCTGGCAAGTTTGGCGGGGTTTTCGGAACTGCTGGAGTTGCGAATCGTATTTTTTACTTTTTCATCAAAGGTCAGGCCGAGAGATTCGTACAGAGATTTATATCCCGCAATGGGGTCGAGGGAAAGGTCTTCGTGGCGGACAATGTCGAATTGGGGAATCAGTTGTCGGCTGGAATGAACGAAGCGGTAGATCATCCGCCAGAGCAATGCGGCCTGACTGACAACGTCCGCAGGTTGAATCGATTCCATGTCGGCGCGGTCGGCTTGCAAGTGGTCGCGCATGAGCAGGGGCTGGCCGAGCAGGTTGTTAAAGTCAAAGGGCCAGTTCAGGCGTTTGAGGCTGGCGGCAAATGCGGCAGGGTGGCGGAGGGTGACGACAACGCGGCAATTCAATTTTTTTGCAAACCAGGGAGTTGAAAAAACAGCAAAAGGGTCCTTGAGCAGGATGCGCTGACCGTGCATGGAGCCGATGAAGAAGGTGTGAAAGTCGCGGCCCATACGCAGGAAGTCTCTGTGCGAGCGAATGGATTTGATCTCCAGCCAGGTGTGATATTGAAAATTAAACAGTTCTCGAAAGGCAGGGAGGTATTCCGATTCGTTTTCATCGTGAATGCAGGTGTACCAATGTTTGACAGGGACGCGGAATACGCCAGGGCGGTGCAAGACATTCAACGGCTCGCTGATGTAGGCGGTGTCGGCGTCGGCGGCCAGCATTTTGCCGACCCAGGTTGTGCCGCTGCGATGTGCGCCTGTGACGAGGATGGGGTTTTGATCACTCACTGAAAAAGTCCTTGATCTCTTCAGGATGCACTGAAAAGGTGGCGATTGAATTGACGCCGTAATATTCAGCCGCGCAACGATTGACCCAGAAATTCGCCTGCAAGTCCAATTCTTTTGTGCCTTCGTAGCCGTCGAGTGCAGGGATGGCAAGGTCTGTTTCGCCCGCTGCGATGAGGCTGTGGAGATAGGCTTCGCGTTCGTCCCAGCGCTGCGCCCACAAGCGGCGTTCGGCATAGGTCTGCACAGGCTGTCGTATCATCCAAAAGGGATAGAGCATGGCTAACGCGGCAGCGAGAATGGCAACTTGCGGCGCATATTTCGGGAGCTTGTTTTGTGCGGCCACAACCCCAATGCAAACTCCAAGCGAAAGCAGGGCGGCGTTCAAAACAAAATGCGCAGGGAAACGCACCCGCTCCACAGGATAAGACTGTCCATAGGCGCTGGGGGCTACGATGGCAAAGATCAAGCCATAGGTGATGAGAGGAATTAACACAAAGACCAGCCAAAAACGCGGATCAATTTTGCGGTTCGGTTTTTCGATAAAAAGCAGGTAGGAAACCAGCGCAGAAATACCAAAGACAGCCAGGGATGGGGTCGGCAGAATGCTCAGTGTATCGATAATGAAAGACCAGGCATATTGCAGGGAGCGGGAGAGGACGAGGAAAAACGAAGGCGCATCATCACTGATGCGCAGGGAGTTGGCGGGGGCAAAGAGCATGGCAAGCAGGGCGGCGAATGCGCCGATGAGGAGGGCCGTGAGCAAGGTCAATGCAGGTTTGCGGCGGGGGGATTTGTCGAAGAAGATGATGGCAAGCGTTGCCAGCAGGAGGGCTGCAATATGAAATGCGCCGATGGTTTCGGAGAGTCCGCCGATGAAGAAGGCTGCAAGCGCAAAAGAAACAAAAATTACAAATGATTCAAAGGCTGTGGAAATACTTTGCTTGCGTACCACTCTGACAAGCCAGGCGGCAAGGAAGACGAAGAACACCAGCGGGGTGAAATACGTTACCTGCCCCGGACGCCAGTAGACGGACTGGAAAAGATTGGGGGTCATGTAAAAGGTGAAGACCGCCAGGGCCTCGGCAGCCAGCAACATAACGGGGAAGTTCAATTTCAGGTTGTAAAGTTTGTTGGTTTCTTTGAACAGCCAGAACAGACCGCCCACCCACAACAGAATCAACAAGGCGGGGGTGTAGGCAACATTGTGCGAACCGAAGAGTTCCCACAAGCCGAGCACGAACAGGTTGGAAAAACGGTTTGAGCTGAAAAGATATTTATTCCAACTGGCGGCGAAGATATTGCCTGAGTTCAAATCCACGAGCAGGCAGTAATCATCGGACATGTAGCGGGTGAAGGTTCCGAAATACATGTAGACGGTGATGGCAACAGATGCCGCAAGCACGCCAAGCCAGGGCAGGTATTTTACGATCTGGGAACGGGTTGAGGGGGATAGCATAATTTAAAAGTCTATTCTTCTCTTAAGTCGTAGATCACATAGCCAGCGCCTTCGGCAAAAATAGGATGTTGCTCCAACTTTGTCTTGAGGAATGGCTGGCGGTCCAGGTCGGTGAAGTCGGTGACGATGAACAAATCTTTTTTGGAGGCGATCTCTGCGAATTGATTCTCGAAATCACGTTGCGCGCCGCGCAGGTCGTCGTGGTAGAGCAGGTCGCCATAGGTGGGCCAGGAGGTGATGTTGCGCCAGCCCCAGTAGGCCATGCGCGAGCCGTAATCCTGGGTGAGGCCTGCTAAATTATACCCGTCAACTTTTTGGCCGATCTCAGCCCACATCTGCGCTTCGGGGCGATAGTCCACAGATTTCATTTGGGCGCGGGCGCTCCAGAGAGACATGAAGATTCCAGTAAGCAGTAAACAGTAAACAGTGAAGCGCAGCCAGCGAGTTGTTGTGAGGTTTGCAAGTTGTTTGAAAAACAGATCGGCAAGCGGCGCAAGCGATAATGCGGCGATGGGAATCAACGGCAGGGAGTAGTAGTCGTGGGTGGAGATGTGGTAGTTGAAGGTAATGCCAAAGAGGGCGTACCCGGCCCAAAGTCCAGGAATGAAGCGGCGCTTTTCATCTTCAAAGAAAAATATTCCGAGCAGGGCCATCATCAAAGGGATGCCGCCGATGACAAGGTTGAGCATGTTTACCCATCCAAGATAATATGCTGGGTTTAGAAAATAGGATGGGATGAAACGTCCGCCAAACTGTTGGCCGAGATAGCCCGCGATGAAGACGCCGTAGATGACGTATGCCGCGCCCGGCAGGATGCCCAGCACGCTCATGACGTAAACCTGGGGCTGTTTCAACACCTCGAACATTGACCTACGCCCGAGCAGCAGCGCGCCCACCCCGCCACCGATGACGAAGAATGCGGCGACGAATTTGATGAAGATGGCGAAGCCGCCGAAGAGGCCTGCGAGGATGGCGAAGCGCCAAGAACCCCTCACCCCAACCCCTCTCCCAGAGGGAGAGGGGCTAGTAGACCATTCGTAGACTGCCCACCAAAAGATGATGATGAGCATGACCATGAGTGGGTCAGGTTGAAAACTGCGGCTGGCGGTGACGGCGTAGGGGAGGAAGAGGTAAAAGGCTGTGGCGGCGAGTGCGCCATCGGTGGAGGTTAATTTGCGGGCAAGCAAAAAAAGAAAGACTGCGCCGATGATCCAAAAGATGGATGAATAAATGCGCGAGACCCAAAGTTGTTCGCCCGTGAATTTGTAGGTAAAGGCGACGATGCGCTCGAAGAATTCAGGCTCGACAGAGGCGCGGAATTTCCATTGCTGGATGGCGAAGGTCCGTTCTTCGGCGGGGGCGTCCGGCAGGGTTTGGTAATACATGCCGCGGGCTTTGAGGGCCGAGAGCATTTGGCGGGTGGGGTGAAAATCAAGGGGCAGGTCGGTGAGGTCGTAGAAGCGGATGGCGAGGCCAAGGATGAGAAGAGAGATTAAGGCCGCAATCCACGCTGCGCGGGGGATGAAAAATGAAGGGGTTTCTTTCATGGGAGAACTTATTGTAACGTGAATGAGGAGATTGGAGGGTTAGAGCTGGATGCGGGGGGATTGGAGACTGGGCGACTGGAGATTGGAGATTGGAGACTGGGGGCGGCTCATTTTCCCATGTTGACCTTCCCCGGACGACTGCGTATAATCTGCTCATATTATTTTAATCGCTTGCCGCCTATAAGCAGTTCGGTGGACAGTGGTAGCATAAACACTAGTTCGGCGTTTGCAAAATAACAGCTATCGCCTTTCTTAAGGAATACAGAGTTTAGTTATGTATGAATGAACAGATCATTGGGGTACTCCCCTTTATTAGCTTTGCAGAAGAAGTTATCAGGCTAGATGGATTCCTGATATTTTCCGAATCTAAAATTCATGAAATCACTGAGTTGAGCGAAAATGTTCAAAAAATGCTTAACGAATTCAGCCAAAATCAAAGAACCTTCATCCAAAATACTTATGGCAACCGAGAGAATAAAGTAACATTTTTATTGCCAATTGGCATCAATACAACCCAACAAAAAATTGAGCTTTTCTTGGATATTTTGTTATTTTACATGCACAAGGGCGGCAAATTATCACAATTATTATCTACCCCAAACATTTTCTGCCGAGAAGATTTTAGGCTTTTTATTCTTACAATTCTTGATTCAGATAATGCGAATGACAGTCAATTTCTTGCCAAGAAAAAGTTTAAATTCCATATTGTTGAAAAAACAAGCCATCACATTATCTTGCCCATTGGATGTGAGAATATAGTGACCCAAAATCAGCAGTATGGATATATCTATAATAATCTCCAGATTGACCATCAAGATCAGCTATTTCAATATCTAATTCAAAGTTTGAATAATAGTGAAAAGCATAATCTTTTGCGTAGTATCTCATTCTACAATAAGGCTTTAAGTTGCGACATTAAAGATCAAGAGAGATTTGTCTGGCTTTCCAGTTCATTAGAGTCTTTTTTTCAAATCGGAAGGCAAAATGATAAAGCACAAGTAATAAAGCAAGGAGTTGAAGATGTACTTCGTACAAAAGTATTTAAGTTAATTAATACGGATGATGCTATAACCAGCATGATTGAATTGATAACATTGGTTTATGATTATCGCTCGTCTTACATTCACGGTGGAGAAAAACTAACTGAACATGGTTCTATTGAAACCAAGTTGCTACAAAAGGTAGGAAAACTTAACTTCATAGAAGCTTTGATGAATTTCATATCTTTGTTGCTAATACATGACGTGATTCCTGACAATAGGATTGAAGGTATTTTACATTTGCTCTTTTACAATCAAGAATGTTTTGAATGTGTGGTTAGAATATATAAACATTCTGCTGATAAGGCTATCAAAAAACTGGAAGTCTTGGAGAACATTTTGATTATTCATAGATTCTTGTTTGCAGCCGACCTGCAAACAATTTCATTTGATAAGCGAATCGTTGAAAAATGCTTGGATAATATCCTTCACATTTTCGGGAAATTTGCACATGTGTATCAAGGCCAAAGCCTAGCAATTGAAATACAAGAGCAAATTGAGAATGTTAGCGTTACTGACACAGAAAAATTCTTAAAGTGGAATGAATTCATAAAAAGATTAGATATTTCAACCGCTCCTGAACCAATCTATAACAGCATATTGGTTTTTCAACAGCTATTCAGGTTATTGCAGTACGAATTTGCTCTTTATTAAAATCAATGATTTGTTTGACAAATGACCAATGATAAGATCGCTTCAAATAAACATTGTCATATCGGCATAAGTCCGCCGAACACAGCCTGCATTGGACGCTGGGGATTCTGCGCCATTTTCAAGCATTTTTCTGGCTTCGAGTTTCTTCTGCTTCCAAGCAGAGTCCACACCCGCCCCAGCGCAGGTAACGCGATCCGTTGGCTGGAAACGAAAAAACGCTCAAGCCATGTTAGCGGCATTGAGCGAATTCCATAGCGGACGTTTTCAACTAACTTGGCAAGGTCACATCTACCTTACCGACACTTTTGCGCTATACACTTTTATTGACGACTCTCCCGCCTTCGTGGTATTATTCGCCCGCTAAAAAACCAGCCAAAGGCTGGCTTTGTTGTATCGAAAACAAGAGGAGAATACTCATAAGCGCTAACGAATTTCGAGTGAACGAAGGCATCCGCGTTGCGGAAGTTCGCCTTATTGGTCCAGATGGCGGTAATGTCGGGGTTGTGCCGATTCGCCAGGCCTTGCAAATTGCCCGTGATGCTGAGATGGACCTGGTTGAAGTCTCCCCCGGCGCCACTCCTCCCGTTTGCCGCGTAATGGATTTTGGCAAGTTCATCTACGAAAAAACGAAGAAGGAACGCGAGGCCAAGAAGGCCCAGACCAAGATCGAGATCAAAGAGATTCGCTTGCGCCCAAAGACGAACGAAGCGCATCGCGGGTTCAAGGTGGATGATGCCCGCCGCTGGCTCGGGCAGGGTCACAAAGTTCGTGTGACCGTCAAGTTCCGTGGCCGCGAAATGGATTATCCCGAAATCGCGTTGGAAGACCTGAAAGAAATTGCACAGGATCTTGCCGATATCGCCACGATCGAAGTTCCTCCGCAAATGGAAGGGCGCACCATGCTCGTGGTTCTTGTCCCTGCCAAGGGTGCGGTAAAAAAGAAAGAGAAAACCGATCAGGCCGAGGTTAAGAACGAAGCGGAAGCCTGAGAGTCGGTAAGTCCCAAAAGATGTAGATCGTCCGCGGGTGCAGTGTGATATGTCCCGCGGTTAATTTTGTGTGAAAGGAGAAAACCAGCAATGCCTCGCAAAGCAAAAAAGTCTGGAAAAATAAAGCTGAAGACCCACAAGGCGACATCCAAAAGATTTCGCATGACGGGCTCCGGCCTACTCGTGCGAACCAAAGGTGGCAAAAGCCATTTGCGCCGCCGCACGTCTGACCGCACGAAGGCGTTATTGAGCGAGATGGTTCCCGTATTGGGACGCAAGTACATCAAACGCATCAAGCGCCTTGCTCCAAATATGAAATAGGTCTTTCGACCCAACGTTGTAGTCAATTTTTATTTGCGGCTTACGGGTGTTCGCAACTGGCATTAACCTGCCGACGCCCGCGAGTTTGCAGGAGGTAAAGTAACATGCGCGTAAAAGGCGGCCCGCAAGGGCATCTACGTCACAAGAAAGTTTTGAAGATCACAAAGGGCCAGCGCGGCTCGAAGCATCTTTTGTTCAGACGAGCGAACGAGGCGATGCTGAAGAGTTTGTGGTACGCCACTCGTGATCGCCGCGTTCGCAAACGCGATCTGCGCAAGTTGTGGATCGCCCGTATCAACGCCGCGGCCCGTTTGAACGGCACGACATACAGCAAGTTGGTGTCTGCGCTCAAGAAGGCGAATATCGAGCTCAATCGCAAGATGCTGGCCGATATCGCAGTCCGCAACCCGCAGGCCTTCGCCGCAGTTGTGGCAAAAACAAAATAACTTGTAGGGGCACAGCGTCGCTGTGCCCCTACTCTTTTTATTGGGGGTAAAATATTTGAATGAACGCCATTTTAGCGGAAAAGAAATTAGCAACAGGCCAAACCCTGCAAATCGTGCAGGGTGATATTACGGTTGATGAAGTGGATGCCATCGTCAATGCGGCGAATGAGCAGTTGCAGCATGGCGGAGGCGTGGCGTGGGCGATATCCAAACGCGGCGGGCCGACTGTGCAGGAAGAAAGCGATGAGTGGATTCGCAAACACGGCCCCGTCTCCCATTCGCATCCTGCCTGGACTTTGGGCGGGTTGCTGCCTGCGAAGTACATTATCCACGCTGTGGGTCCCGTCTGGGGAGACGGTGACGAGGATAAAAAATTGTCAGACGCGGTTACAGGCTCCCTGCGCGTGGCCGACGAATTGAAATGCAAATCCATTTCCATGCCAGCCATTTCAACAGGCATCTTCGGTTTCCCCAAAGACCGCGCGGCAAAAATTATTTTTTCTGCAATTGAAACATATTTTGCCGAAATCGAAAATTCAGCTATTCAAACTGTGCGCTTGGTTTTGTTTGACGATGCAACCGTCAAAGTTTTTCTTGACAGTTGGGATTCAACCAATTCATAATTCATCCTTCATCATTCATCCCTGTATATGATCACATCCAACCACAACCCAAAAATAAAACTCATCCGCGCACTGCTCAACCGCGCAAGGGACCGCCGCGAGGCGGGGGCATTCGTCGTGGAAGGTGTGCGGCTGGTGGAAGAAGCGGAAAATAGAGACTGGAGATTTGAGACAGCGCTCTATGATGATTCATTGAATAATCGGGGGAAGTTGCTGGTGGAACGCTTAAAATCAGGCGGCATCGAAGTAGAAGAAATTTCGCCAAGTGTGATGAAATCCCTAAGCGATACAGAATCTCCGCAAGGCATTCTCGCAATCCTCAAATTCACCCAGTCTCCAATCTCCAGTCTCTTGAATTTCATCCTCATCCCAGACCAAATCCGTGACCCTGGCAATTTGGGCACATTGCTCCGTTCTGCCGCAGCGACAGGTGTGCAGGCTGTCTTAATCCCGCCTGAAACGACCGATGCCTTTGCGCCAAAGGTTCTCCGTTCTGGGATGGGAGCGCATTTCAAGCTGCCAATCCACTCGATGAGTTGGGATGAGATTGATAAGGTTGTAAAGTTAGAAAGTTTGCAGGTTTTGATTGCAGACATGGACGGTCAATCATGCTGGGAGGCCGACTTGCGTCAGCCTGTGGCTTTGGTGATTGGAAGTGAAGCTGAGGGTGCAAGTGAGTCCGCGAGAAAGTTGGCGCATCAGAAGATCAGCATCCCCATGTCAGGAGAAATGGAATCTCTGAATGCAGGGGTCGCAGGGTCCGTGTTGATGTTTGAGGTGGTGAGGCAGAGGGGGGGTGGGCAGTGATCAGTAGGCAGTAATCAGTAGGCAGTAATCAGTAATCAGTGAACAGTGAACAGTGATCAGTGGTCAGAAACGAGTGACGAGAAAAGCGCTATGAAAATTAGATCAATCACCTATTTTTGCAATCCAAAATTCCCGCTCGAGGAAAAGATACTGCAAGATGCAGGAAAATTTTTATCTGAGGCGAAGTCCGCTTATGAGGCGGCGGGTTATGAAGTGCAGACGGTGCGGCTGGCGACGATTCCGTTCCCAAAATTATTAAGTGGCAACGACTTTAATCGTTCTGGCAGTAAAGCGACTGAAGTCGCTACTACAAAATCCTTGAATGAATTGCCAAAATTTGCAAATCAATTTGCGAAGGCGATTAAAGATGCGGGAATTGCGTACGGGTCCTTGGGGCCAGCGCTGCCTGAGTTTCCGCGCAGTTATCAGGTGATTCCTGAGGCGATTGCGGCGAGTGAGGATATTTTCTTTGGCGGCATGATGACAGGCAAGTCGGGCAGCGAGCTGTCTGACTCCAGAATTTTTATGTCAGCGGTCAAAGCCTGTGCGGATGTCATCGTCAAATGCGCGCCGCTCGACCCGAACGGGTTTGCCAACCTAAAATTTGCCGCGCTGGCGAATGTCCATGCAGGGGCGCCGTTTTTCCCTGCCGCGTATCACGATGGCGACGCGCCTGCATTTGCAATTGCGGTAGAGTCTGCGGATGTGGCGGTGAATGCTTTTGCGGGGCAACCAACTTTGGACGAGGGGCGAAGCGCGCTTATCGCTGAAATCACAAAACATGGTCAAGCCATCTCACACGTTGCACAATCACTAATCTCCAATCTCCAATCCCCAAAGTTTCTCGGCATTGATTTTTCCCTCGCGCCCTTCCCCGATGACGCGCATTCGCTTGGCAATGCGGTTGAGAAAATGGGCGTGCAGAAAATTGGTTTGCATGGTTCGCTTGCATCTGCGGCGATCCTGACCGAAGCCATCGAACGCGCGGACTTTCCACACATTGGCTTCAACGGTTTCATGCAGCCCGTGCTCGAAGATACCATCCTTGCAAAACGCGCGGCGGAGGGAACGCTCACGATCAAAGATGCCCTGCTGTATTCTGCGGTTTGCGGCACAGGGCTGGATACGATTCCGCTGGCAGGCGATACCACCGCGGATCAAATCTCCCCGCTTCTGCTTGACCTGTGCGCTCTTGCGCTGCGATTGGACAAACCGCTCACTGCGCGGCTGATGCCTGTTCCCGGTAAACGGGCAGGGGAAGCCACTGAATTTGATTTCGCCTTCTTTGCGAACAGCAGGGTGATGGCATTGGATTCAAGTCCGTTGGGTTTGCCATTGGGCGGGGATGAAAAAATTACACTTAACGCAAAACTTCCCAGATCATAGGTCTGGGAAGTTTTTTTATTCTTCTCGCCAATATTCCCCACCCCCGCCTTCACGTTTCATCAAGCCGTACCCTGCCAGTTCGCGCCGCAGGGATGCGGTGTCTGCGTGATAGCCGCTTAATATCTCGTTGACCTTTTTCTCGCTGTATCTTCTATTGACTTCAAACGCTTTCACCACATAACGCAAGATAGCTTCCAGTTTCTTACGTTGGGCAGGGATGGTCTTCAGGCTTCCATCCTTGCGAACAAAATCCTTGACTACTTTGTTGTCATAGGCGTCAGCATCCACATCCACGATAGAGGCGGTGAGATTCTCCTGCGAGAAAATATTGCGGGATTTTGCCTCCAGCGCTTTTTCATCCAATTGATAGACGCTGTAATAACTCTCCATTTTCGCGCTGACCAAACCAACCTGTGAGAGCTTCGCGAGATGATGCGAGACTGTGGGCGCTTTGAGACTCAACAACGCGGCAAGTTCCTCCACGCTGTAGGGCTGTTGGGCAAGCAAGCCGATGATCTTCAGGCGGTTCGCGTCTGAGAGAGCTTTGACAAAATCAAGCATTTCGTTCATGGTTCACTTCCGTAAATCTAATTCGATGATTATCTAATTAGATTTTAGGAGCGAATCTACATTTTGTCAAGACGTTTTTTGGGCAATAAGCCAGTAAGAGACTGTTTCTTGATTTCTCTTTCCCTTTGGCACACGGATTCTACGGACAAAAGTCTTGGCTCATGTGTAGACTCTGTGCAATAAAGCAAGCCTTTTTTAACGCGAATTACGCAAAAAAGGCGAAGGGCGCGAATTTTTCGCGTAAGTCGCTTCATTCGGGAAATTCGCGTTAAGATTTTCGCTCTTTGAAAAAACCACATGGCTACCTGCACACTCTTTACACATGAGCCAAAGTCTTTAGTTCAAAACTTCGATATTCGGTTCAAGCGGAATGCGGTTGATCAGGTCAAGGAAATCTGCCTGGGTCACTTCAGATTGCGGCTTGTCCATCAAGGCAAGCAGGGTTGCTTCCATTACGTTTGTCCCAAAACTGCGGCCTTCGAGGCGCGGCGTGACAGTGACCAAAATATGCAGGTTGCGACTTCTTAATTCCTCCACATTTTTGGCTGTGGTTGTATTTGTGACGATGATCTTGCCAGAGAGGTCGTCAGGCATGTATTGACGGATCTGCAAAAAATCTCCTGCAATGACCTGAGACTGTTGATAGTATTTTGTCCATTTTGGCTGCGGGGGTTTATCCTGCTCCGAGCCGAGGGGATATAACCATGAAAACGGCAACTGTGTGATGACAGGGAGTAGCACAGCCGCAAGCAGCCGCGCGGCGCTGAGCCTTTTGAGGGCAATGGGCAGGCCCAACGCAAACATAAAATCGCCAAAGGTGACATCCAGCCCCACATCTACCATGGCTTTGCCCATGCTGTAGCGGTCGACCACCGTTGTTTGCAACGCTGGCAGACCTTTGAGCGACCTGTTCTCTTTCTCGTTCAGGTATTTTTCAAGATATTCAAAGGCGCGTTTTTCAAGCAGGCCTTTGACTCCACAGCCATCGCCTACCTTGCTGATCTTAATTGCATCACGAATCCGTTTTACATCGCGAAAGTAATATTTTTTATCCTCAACCTGCAAAAAAAATTCAACCCCGCCGATGCCAAAGGCATCCACTTTGCCGTCCAATTCCCTGTAGAGTTGGATGGCTTTTTTGAAATCCCCGTTGGTGCCCCGCCTCGATATTTCACAGTCCTGCCCCAGGAATTCGCGCCTTGTGGTGTGATCACGGGCCGACGACCCTACACTGATGGAAATTATCTTTTTCATCTGCGCCTCCGTAAAGTGAGATGGTGTATTTTATCAACAATCCTCTTCGGGTGTGAAAATGACCGGGCGGCTGAAGCAGGCGCGGGCGGGGAAAGAGGCGAAGCGTTCAAATGGCGGCGGGGTTGTATCAGTTATATAATACCCACGCTCACAAATTGCGCTTTTGAAAAAGCGCAATTTGTGAGCGCGTTGGGTATAATTTCAAAAGATCAATTCAATTTAATTTTGGAGGTGTCCGTGGATCTCACGAAGCACGCTTTCTTTGAGGGAAAAATCGTCCCCCTGGGCGAGGCAAAGATCAACATCGCAACACATGGCTTTTTATATGGAACCGCCGTTTTCGGTGGAATGCGGGCATACTGGAACGAAGAGAAGAAACGTCTCTTCGTTTTTCGTCCCTACGATCATTTTCGCCGTTTGCTGAATTCGGGCAAGATGATGGCGATGAAGATTCAATACGATGAAGAGAGTTTGACCCAACTCACGCTGGATGTGTTGCGGACAGATAACTGGAAACAGGATATCTACCTGCGCCCCACCATTTATAAATCGGACATGGGCATCGGCGTGCGCCTGCATGACTTGAAGGATGAGTTCTGCATGTTCGTGATGGCATTCGAGAAATACGTCAAGAATGACACGAACGCGCATGTGACCTTTTCTTCGTGGCGGCGCATCGACGATAATGTCATTCCCGCGCGCGGCAAGGTGGCGGGCGCATACGCCAATTCGGCGCTGATCAAAACGGATGCAAACCGCGCTGGTTTCGACGAAGCCATTGTGCTGGACCAGAACGGCCATGTCTCCGAGGGTTCGGCGATGAATATTTTCATGGTGCGCGACGGGGCGCTCGTGACTCCGCCGGTAACTGATAACATTCTCGAAGGCATTACCCGCCGCTCGATCATCGAAATCGCGCGCAATGATCTTGGCATTCCAGTGGTGGAACGCTCCATCGATCGCACGGAAGTATTCATCGCCGAGGAGATGTTCATGACCGGCACGGCAGCGCAGGTGGTGGCCGTGACGCAGATCGATCACCGTCCGGTTGGCATCGGGTCGATGGGGCCGATCACAACAAAATTACGCAGCCTGTTCGATGATGTGGTGCGGGCAAAACATCCAAAATATCACGGTTGGAATTTGGAAGTGGGATAGAAAAGGCAGATCGGTAATTTGTAATTTAGGGAACAAAAAAAGTCCGTTGTTTTTTCAGCAACGGACTTTTTTATCATTTCTTTCTTCTTACTTCTTTCTTCCCCCTGCCCTTCTTTAATTTCTCAAGTTCCAGCTTGCTCTTTTCAAGCTCGGTTTCCAGTTTTTTGTGTTCCACATCTGCCAGGGAGGCATCGCGCTTTTCCCTGCGCCAGGTGATGACGGTGGTGGTGGCAAAGCCAACCAGCGAAGTGACCGAAGTAATGATCGTACCGATCAACGCGCCGAAATCTGTCTTTGTGGAAGGGGGAGGAGGAGGATTGCTGGGGGCAGGAGTTGAAGTTGGATTTGGATTTGGAGTGGTTGTACCACCTGGCTCATCAGTTGCCACAGGAACTGGCGTTGCGGTGGCGGGCGGTTGAGGAGATGAAGTAAACTCGGAAAAAATATCTCCGGCGCTTCTCCCGTTGCTCAATAAAACGAAAAGCGCCGTGGACGCAACGAAGATAACGAGAAATATATTTCGCAGAATTTCAGGTTTCATGGTCTTGCCTGCTTCCCAACGGAAATCGAGTTTACGGATTCTTCTTGAACCGCACCAGCGCCAGGTTCTTGCCGCAGTCATTGAAGGTGTCGATGTAAATATTATCAGAGAGCGGCAGGCCAGCCTGGTCGAGTATCTGGATGTACAACAGCCCATCAGACAGGATCGGAACCTTCCCGAGGAAAAATTCGTATCCCGATTTTCCATAGGCAGGCGCGATACTGCTGACCGTCAACTCGTTCTTCGATTTGTTGTTATAAAATCCGACGAGCCGCACCGTAATGCGGAGCATGTCTGTATTGCTGGCATCCACGATGGTGCCGCCCACGCCCTGCCAGTTACAGCCCAGTTCGGGGTGAATGATGGTGCTGTCGATGTAGGTGACAGTGGCTGAAAAAGGAGCTTTGGGAGTCTTCGTTGGCAGCGGAGTGACGGAAGGAGTAACCAGCGACAAAAGCGTTGGCGAAGGTTCCAAAGTAAACGTCGGCAAAAGGGTTGGGATCTCCGTCACATTAATCGGCGTATGCGTCCACGTGGGCAGGAGTTGGATCTGCGTGATGGTTGCGGTGGGAGGCAGGTTGGCGCTTAAGCGCGCCGGGCTGAGGGGGTTGATGGCCGAATTCGGCATGAGATAAACCGCCACAAAATACGCCGCAACGCAAACCGTGAGGATCAGAGTAAATATACTAAGCACATCCCAAAACGCAAGGCGTGAACCCCTTTTGGGCGCGGGGGAGTCGTCATAGTTGTATTTGCTCATTATTCTCTCCGAAAAATAATCTTATCCAACCCAATTACGGGGCCAGAACAATATCACTGCTTGCGCGTTTTTCAGCGATCCAGTTTTTTAATGCCAGTTCCTGCATAGTCAATAAAGCGTCCGGGGTGAGCGGATGATCGCTGCGTTCCAATGCTTTAAAAATATGAAAGCCTGCGTCCGTTGCGATGACCTCGCTATACTGGCCCGCTTGCAACGCAAAGACTGCCTCATCCGCATTTGCATCCAGTAAATAGCCGCGCGGCGCCCAGCCTAATTCGCCGAGTGTGATCGGGTCGTACAATGCGGCGAGTTCGTCAAAATCAGCGCCGGTCTTCAACTGCTGCAACGCTGCCTGCGCATCGCCCTGATTATAGGTCAAAATCTGGCGCAAGTGGATTTGCTCCGCAACGGCTGGCACATCCGCAATGATTTTGTCACGCATCCACGCCGCTTCAGCAGAACGCTTCAATGCGATTCGGAACGACGCATCATCATATCCGTGAGCCGCCTGCCATTGACTTAACGCATCCGCGCTTCCAAGCTGACTCACCAACGCATCGATTCTTAACTGGAGGTCTGATTCTGTCAAATTGAAATTCGCTTCTCTGGCGGCTTGTGCCAGCAAGAACTGCGCGATCATATCTTCGAGAACAGCCTTGTTCGCATCCTCATCTATGAAGGAGAGGCCCAGCGCGGTTTGTGCAGCTTTGTATCGATCCAACTCTGCTTGAAATTCAGCAGTGGTGATGTACTCCCCATTGACGGTTGCCGCCGAAGGCGGCGGAGTGGCAGTAGGAGGTATGGGCGTAAAAGTCGGCAATTCGGGAGTGGGCGTGCTTGAGGTCCCGAGCGAAGCGCAGGCGCTTAATCCCAAAACAAAAGCCAGAGTCAATTGAGCTAAAAATCGGGGAGGTGAAGACATACTGGAATTATAAATTAAAAACGTAGGGACGCAGCGGCGCTGCATCCCTACAAATTTGTTTACAAAACCCCTCTCCCGTTTTTGGGAGAGGGGTAGAGGTGAGGGCGATTTAGTAATCCATACCGCCCATGCCGCCAGGAGGCATGGCAGGAGCGCTTTCCTTCGCGGGCATGTCGGTGATGAGTACGTCGGTGGTGAGGATCATCGCGGCGATGGAGGCGGCGTTTTCGAGCGCGCCACGAACCACTTTCACGGGATCGATCACACCGGCCTTGATCATGTCGGTATATTCGCCGGTGAGCACGTTGAAGCCGATGTTCGGGTTCTTCTTCTCGGAGGCAGTGCGGCGGACGGTGTCGATGATAACGGAACCATCTTCGCCAGCGTTGGAAGCCAGTTTGCGGATCGGGGCTTCGAGCGCCTTCTTGACAATGTTGATGCCGACTTTAATTTCTTCGTTCTCGTCTTCGGCATGAGCCTTGGCGAGTTTGTCGAGTTTGGCAGCGGCATTGATGAGGGAGATTTCGCCGCCAGGGACGATACCTTCTTCAACTGCGGCGCGAGCGGCAGAAAGAGCGTCTTCCACGCGGTGCTTCTTTTCCTTCATTTCAGTTTCGGTCGCGGCGCCTACGCGGATGATGGCAACACCACCGCTGAGCTTGGCGAGACGTTCCTGAAGTTTTTCCTTGTCGTAATCGCTGGTGCTCTTGTCCATCTCGATGCGGATTTCCTTGATGCGGCCTTCGATTTCGCTCTTCTTGCCTTTGCCGCCGATGATGGTTGTATTCTCTTTGTCAGAGACAACCTTCTCAGCGCGGCCAAGGTCGGCAACAGTGGCAGATTCAAGTTTGCGGCCAGTCTCTTCGGAGACAACCTGCCCACCAGTGAGGGAGGCGATATCCTGCAACATGGCCTTGCGACGATCACCAAAGCCAGGGGCCTTGATGGCGAGCACGTTCAACATGCCGCGGATTTTGTTCAAGATCAAAGTGGCGAGAGCTTCGCCGTCCACATCTTCAGCGATGATGACAAGTTCGCGCTTGCCAAGCTGGACGAGTTTTTCGAGCAAAGGAACGATGTCCTGTGCGGCGGAGATTTTCTTGTCATAGATCAGGACATAAGCATCGCTGATCTGGGCTTCCATCTGGTCGCCGTTGGTGATGAAGTAGGGGGAGAGATAACCGCGGTCGAACTGCATCCCTTCGACGAATTCAGTTTCGAACTGCATGGTCTTGGATTCTTCGACGGTGATAACGCCGTCTTTGCCGACCTTGTCCATCACGTCTGCGATCAATTCGCCGATCTCAACATCTGCGGCAGAGTTGGTAGCCACGGAAGCGATTTCTTCGCGGGTGTCGATCTTGACGGAATTCTTCTTGAGTTCGGTTACGATGGTCTCGGTGGCGAGTTCAATGCCCTTCTTGAGCAGCATCGGGTTGTAACCAGCTT
>CAKKRM010000253.1 GCA_919902735.1 Anaerolineales bacterium
ACATTTATGGAACCGACATCACAGTTCTTGTCCCCAACGGAACGGATGTCACTACACTGGTTCCAACGATCTCACATACCGGGGCATCTGTCAGCCCAAACAGCGGCGTGGCGCAGGATTTCACCAACCCGGTAATCTATACCGTCACCGCAGAAGACGCTTCGACCCAACTATATACGGTCACAGTTACCGTAGGTACTTGGGCTAACAAGACCACTGCTGATGGCTTGGGAGGCAACAATATAAGGCGCGTCTCTGTCAACGGCTCTACAGTATATGCCGGCACATTTGGCGGCTTGTCCATCTCAACCGATGGCGGCGCGACATTCATCAACAAAACCACCGCCGATGGGCTGGGAAGCGACGTTGTGGGCGGCGCCTATGCCAGCGGCACAAACATGTATGTCGGGACAAATAGCGGCTTATCCATCTCTACCAATGGCGGCTCAACGTTCACCAATAAGACCACTGCAAACGGACTGGGGAGCAACCTTGTGTTCGATGTCTATGTCAGCGGATCCACGGTGTATGCCGTGACAGATGGCGGCTTATCCATTTCTACCAATGGCGGCTCAACTTTTACTAACAAAACCACCGCGAACGGGCTGGGGAGCAACATTTTGATGGATGTTTATGTCAGCGGATCCACGGTGTATGCTGCGACAAATGGCGGCTTGTCCATCTCGACCAATGGCGGCTCAACTTTTACGAACAAGACCACCGCGAACGGGCTGGGAAGCAATAATCTATATGGCATCTATGTCAGCGGCGCAAACGTATATGCCGCAACGAATAACGGTTTGTCCATCTCCACCAATGGCGGCTCAACCTTTATCAATAAGACTACCTCAAACGGGCTTGGAAATAATTTTGTGAGTGGCGTCTACGCGAGTGGTTCCACCGTGTATGCATCCACATTTGGCGGCTTGTCCATCTCCACCGATGGCGGCGCGACTTTCACAAATAAGACTGGTGATGGGTTGGGAAGCAGCAGCATCAATAATGTTGATGCCAGCGGCTCGACGGTGTATGTCTCCACATGGAACGGCCTATCTTATGCCACATTCCCCTCCAGCGCAACCGTCAACGATGGCGGAACCCAAACCTTCGGCCCGGAAGGGATCACGATCACAGACGCGGCAGGCGGAAATGCCCCAGGGCTGGTTACTGTAACACGCACCAACACCGCCCCTGCTGGCGTTCCTTCCGTTCCCGATCAACTATCCTTCTGGATCGATATCGATGCCGCCGTCAACAGCGGGCTAAACGTCAGCCTGACCTTATGCTATTCGCTGGCTGACATCCCCACAGGTGTGGATGAAGCGAACCTCGCCCTATACCGTTACGCAAGCGGCGTGTGGACGAGCATCGGCTTCGACAGCCACGACCTCATCAACCATTGCGTCACCAAAAACAACATTACAAATTTCAGCGTATGGACTCTCGTCAACGATGACACCACCGCACCCACAGTAACCTCCATCACCCGCGCCTCCGCCAACCCCACCTCTGCCGCCAGCGTGAACTTCACCGTCAGTTTTTCAGAAGCAGTGACCGGCGTGGATGGAAGCGACTTCACCCTCACAACGACAGGCGTATCAGGCTCCGCCGTTAGCGGATTCAGCGGCTCGGGCAGCGTCTACACTGTGAGTGTCAGCACGGGCAACAACAGCGGCACCATCCGCCTGGATGTAAACTCCAGCGGCACAGGCATTGTGGATGCGAATAGCAACCCGTTCAGCGGCGGCTTCACGAGCGGCCAGGTTTACACCGTCAACAAGAACGAGACCGCCACCTTCCGCTCCGCTGCCGTCAACGATGGCTGGATTCTCGAATCTGCGGAAAACAGCAATGCGGGCGGCACGGTTAACAGTACCGCCACCACTTTCAACCTCGGCGACGGCATAACAAATAAACAATACCGCGCCATCCTGCAATTCAACACAGCCTCACTGCCAGACAATGCCGTCATCGCCAAAGTGACGCTCAAGATCCGAAAACAGGGGCTGGTGGGAAGCGACCCATTCACCATCCTCGGCGGCTTGAGGGCGGACATGCGCAAGCCATTCTTTGGGGCAGACGCCGGCTTGTACGCCAACGATTTCGAGGCGACGGCAGGCAAAACCTCGGCTGCCACATTCAGCGCGACGCCCGCCAGCAACTGGTACAGCGCCTTGCTGAATGCCGCCGGGCGGGGCTACGTCAACAAGACCGGTACCACCCAGTTCCGCCTGCGCTTTGCCACCGACGATAACAACGACAACAGCGCGGATTATATGAAGTTCTTCAGCGGTAACTACGCCACCGCCAGTTTCCGACCGACGCTCGTCATCGAATACTACATTCCATAAAGTAACAACGCAAACGCGCCCCTGGAAAATTCCAGGGGCGCGTTTTGGTTACCTTGCAAATTTTTTGGACGCAGATAAACGCTGATGAACAATGAAATTCTTAACGCCAAGGCGCGAAGAAAAAAACCTTGAATCTTTGCGGCTTGACGGCTTGGCGTTAAAAAGGAATACTGCAATTAATGACGGCGCCCAGCATAGATGTAGGTCGGATTGGCAATCCGACTTACATCGTACCGCCAGATGTGCCAGTTGATCCCGGCGATTCCCAATGAACCTTTTTTTTTACTCTCCCTGCGGATCAAGAAAACAGACTTCCCAGCGATTCATGGAAAACGGGTCAGCCCAATTTGAAGGCCAGCGATAAGTCACCCGAAGGATATCGTCCTGTGCATTTAGGCGCAAGATCGAGGATGGCAATGGCGCGCGGGTAAGCCGCCAGCGATAATCCCTGGGATTGCCGACATCAATTGCAAAATCAACATAATGATGCCATTCACCGCGATTCCAAAAAGTCCCTTTGCTGACAGCCTGAAAGGAATAGGTACAGGTTTCCCCGTCCCTCAAACCCACAGAGCGCCACACCCGTTTCCAAACGAAGGTGGCGCCAAGCAGCATCATGGGGAATAGGATAAGAAAACTACAGGTCAATAATTTCCGAATTGTTTTTTTCATTTGCCTTTTTTATTATCGTTGTGCGTCATCATATCCACAGCCACAGCAATGGCAAGAATGAGAATGTCATTCTGCCCGGGGTCGACCTCCACGCCGTAGGTATCCGTCAGGCGGAACCATTTCTTGGAGATTTCAGCCACTTTATCCCGCCCTGCCTTGATCGAATACTCATGGTCGAGGATATTGCCCTGCACAACGAGGTCGGCCCCGTCCTTGACCTTCACGTTCCACTTGTCACGCAATGGGGCAATCAGCGCCTTTTTGATGACAGCAATATCCTTGCCGTCTGCATCTTCAACCACCATCGTATCCTTGATCGTCAGCAGACGTTCCTGGATCTGAGCCAGTTTCCTGCCGTTCATATCTTCGAAGACCAGCGTCTTGCGGATGCGCAGAACCTTGCCATCCACTTTGAAAACGCGTTTGCCTTCTTCGTTCTCGATCCAGAAATCATCTCCAATGGAGATCAGGTTTTGGCGTATTTTGTATCGGTTTGACATGGGGTTTCCTTTTTAAGTTAGCGGATAAAATTTTGACCAGTATAACCGATTGAACATACGGTGAATCAGCATACGGATAAGGTAATCGAGACTTCGGAGGTCTGATGCAGCACACGGACACGGTCTCCGAAATTCAGAATACGCTCAGGGACAGATATCAAATTGAGCGAGATCGAAATTATGGAGAAATAATACCGTCGGCAGCGTGTGAAGTAAATAAAAAAAGAGGTCGCTCCAAATGAAGCGACCTCTTTTCAATCAAACATCTTTACATGGACATTGCTTCATACACCTGAATGCTTGTGATCATGGGACAGCTTTTTGCAATTTTTTCCGCTTCTTCCATACTTTCCGCATTAATGACCGTATAACCTGTCAGGGAATCCAACCCCATTGGCAATTCTTTTGTCCCCGAACGGGAGATCTCTCTGCCATTTCCGAGCGGACTGCCAGGGTCAACGATCTTCTCCCCAATCGATTCAAACCACTTACTCCAGGCTCCCATAATTTCGGACGTGGGCATTTCAAATCCATAGTGAAAGATTACAAACTTTTTCATTTTTTCTCCTTGTTTTTGATTAATTCTCTGCTCACAACCGAGCAGGTTTTTCTATGGGAGCTTCATCGCTTTTCCAACGGTATTAATCCGATTAAGCCAATCTTGAAGACCACTTAATGATTCTCGGTTAAGCGTAATAAAATTGGTTTGTCCAATTTTATTGCGGGTGACCATGCCTCCTTTCTCAAGTATGACAATATGCTTGTGAATTGCAGGCAGGGAGAGATTCCTCAAGAAAGCCAGCTTGTGTATTGAGTAGGGTTCCAGGCTTAAACTTAAAAGATATATGATCTCTCTCCTGTGTTTATTGGCAAGAGCTTCAAAAACATTATCCAAGTCTTGCGAGTTCTGAGTCGTTGTCATGATAGTTAACTTATAAGTTAACTATAGTACGGGCGTTCTATTTTGTCAAGGAATTTGGATATTCATCTTTGACGGAAAATACTGTTGATGGAGCACGAGGACACGATCGCTGAAATTCAGAATCCGCTCAGAGCAGGGACAGATGTCAAATTGAGCGAGGTTGAAATCGCAATCGCGTCGGGATAAATCCCTAGCTCAGTACATGGAAGCCCCTTCGGGACTGACGCAACCAGTCCGAAGGACTTCCATGAACTGAGGCAGGGCTTCAGCCCGCACCACGCACACGGGCACGGTCGCCGAAATTCAGAATACGCTCCGCGCAGGGGCAGATATCTAATTGAGCAAAATCGAAGTCGTCTTTTACATCATCCCCAATAAGATAAGTGCGCCACACCACAGGATGTGACGCACTCCCTACAACTATCCTCCATGCAATTTCTGGAGAAACTCGAACGGGTCAAAATAATTGACCAGGATATGCAGGGTTGCCAGTAATGCCAAAATAACCACAACCCAAATTATCACTTTTACGATCTTCTTTTTTGTATCAATTTTTTGTGCCATTTTCAATACTCCTTTTGTTTCGATATTTCACGGACGGCGCAGAATACGGTTTTCGATTTCTAGCCGCCATGCAGTTTTCTAAAAAACTCCAACCAATTAAAGTTAATCGCCAGGAACGCCGAAGCTATCAACACCAAGTGAAAAAGAACGACAATCCAAACTGTTATTTTCACGGCCTTCTTTCCAATTTTGATTTTGTGTTCCATTCTGAATACTCCTTTATTAGATATAAGCCAGCGTTTCTCTTACAGTCAAACGCGATGCCTGTTGGGCAGGATAGGCGCTTGCAGCAACCGAGCCTATGACAATGATCGACAGCCAAATGGCAATACCAACGGGCGACATAATCAACGGCAGCGGCGAGCGGAAGGACATCATCCCGATCAGGTAACCGATTCCCAATGACAGCGGAATGGAAAGAGGCAGGGCAATCACCCAACTCATCAACCCAATGAAAACTCCTTCGCTGATGATGTTACGGAGAATCGTCTTTGATCTCGCTCCAATGGCACGCATAACGCCAAACTCGCGCGTCCGTTCGATGACGCTTGTGCCCATGCTGGATGTCAGCCCCAGCGCGCCGACTACTGCCATGACGGTTGAGATCAGCATCAAGGCAACAATGAAGATATAAACGTGACCCGAAATCGCTTCGCCCAACAATGCTTCTGAAACCATAGCTTTGACGCTGACGCTCCCCTCTCCAAATGCCTGCTCAACATCACGAGTGATGGACGTGATCGCCGCATCATCATGCTCACGCATAACAACACGGACAGCATTCGTCAATTCCAAGGGTTGGCCTGTGACACTGGTAAATGTTGTTGGCAAAACATATGCGGTTGATGGCGTAAGTATCTGGCGAATAACGCCAACCACACGGAAGGTTTTGGCTTGACCTTCGATCAGCAATTGGATTTCATCGCCCATCTTCACATCTGGGAACATAGCCGCCGCATTTTGATTGAGGACAACAGCATTGGTATCGTCTGCTTCGAGCCAGCGACCATTCAATAATGGCGTTTCGATCAATTGACTTCCTAATGGAATGGAACGAAGCGTGAAACTGCCATGACCGCCATCAGGATATGTCCGCACGATGTCCAAGCCGTCAGGACGATTCAAGGCGGCGGGAGTCAGACTCCACGATTCGCTTTTTTCCACGCCAGGGACGTTGGCAAGTATCGAGTCGATTTGTTCTTCATTCACTGGTGAGTTGAATCGAATCTCCAAATCGTAATGACGGTCTGCGGCAGCTTGATTCAGATAGGCACCCCAGCCAGCACGCACATTGACGCCCGTCATGAACATGGCGCCAGCGGCGGATAATAAACTCAGCGTGAGGATCAATCGTCCACGGCGGCGGAAGGTGTTGCGCAGGGCAAGGATCAGGGTGTTGTCAAAAAACCGAATGCGGCTGAGCCAGCCGTCCCGTAGTGATGAAGCGGACGCATCGCGGCTGATCCCGTAATCGTTGAGAGTCTCTCGCACCGTGATGCGCGTCGTCTTAAGAATGGGGTCGAGCGCAACCAATAACGGAATCAGAATCCCCATCAAAAGCAAAACGATATACACCCACAATGAAATGGCGTCGCTATAAATTTTGAGATTGAGAAGTTGAGCGACAACACTTGCAAAGCCGCGGCCCGCCGCAATACCCAACGGCATACCGATGAGTGATGCCGCAATACCGAGCGCAACGACCATTACAAGATACAAGCTTGTGATCTGAACCGAGCGCGCGCCGATGGCTTTCATGATCCCAATTTGTCGAATCTGCTGCGCGAGCAATCCGTTAATCATCGTTGCAGTCAGGATGGCACTCAAGATCAAAGCCATCAAACTAAAAACAAGCAGCAACGTGAGCACCGAATTCATCTGACTTTGATGCGGATGCCTGCCTGGCGGCGGGATGCGAATCTCATCCACAACATAACCCTGCGACTTCAACCACACCGCCAACTCACTGACCGTCGATTCGATGGCGGTAATGTTATACGGTTCATCGCTCACAACTACTTTGAGAATATGCAGCGTTTCACTTTCGCCAAGCGTCGCAAGCATGGCGGGTGAAATGTATCCATACACAGTCTGTTCCTGCCACGCGGGGGCAAGGGCGGGGTCATGCACAGTTCCCGAAATCACAACCTGTTGCCTTGTACCGTTCGGCGTTTGCACCGTAAGCGCATCGCCAATTTTCATATCCAACATCGGCAGGACTTCACGCTCAACAAGGATCGTTTGATCCGACGGAGGATACGCGCCCGCTTCAAGGCTGACCGTGCTAACATGCATCGTTTCAAAATCTGGGATGACGAACAACAACACAGGCATCCACTCATTTGGACTGACTTCGGCTCTTGCTCCGACCCACGAAGTTGCTTCGGCTTCCGAAATGCCTGGTCTTTCGCTGACAGCTTTTACGAGCGCCTCATCCACTCGATCCAACTCGATGAACGCGGAGGCGGGATTCGTACCCAAATAATTGGCGCTCATCTCGCGGCTCAAAATGGTGTAGGCGCTCAAGATCATGCCAACGCCAAAAATGCTGACCGCAATCGCAATGACCATCATCGCCATGCGACCGCGCGCGGCTTGCAGATCGCGCAATATTTTTTTCCAACGCGGGCTGTTCATCTTTCGCGTCCATTCACGATTACGCCATCCGCCAACATGATGGAACGAGTGAAGTATTGAGTGAGGTCACGTTCGTGGGTGACCATCAAGACCGTCTTTCCTTCGGCGGCAAGGTTTGCAAATAATTGCATGACCGCATCTGAAGTTTGCGAATCGAGATTGCCCGTCGGCTCATCCGCGACGATCAAGGGCGGATCATTCGCAAGTGAACGCGCAATGGCGGCACGTTGTTGCTGTCCGCCTGAGAGGTCTGAGGGAAGTTTATCTGCCTGTTCGGCAATACCAACTTTTTCCAGCAGAGAGATCGCACGCGCCCGCCGTTCATTGACTGGGAACGTATTGCAAAAATCCATCGGCAGGATGATGTTCTCCGCAACGGTCAACGTGGGAAGCAGTTGAAAGAATTGAAAGACGACGCCAACATTCCTCCCGCGCCACACCGCCAGTTGTTCCTGATCCATCGCATGAACAGCCGTGGATGCAACGAGCACTTCACCCGAAGTGGGCGTGTCAATGCCCGTGATCATATTGATCAGCGTGGACTTCCCGCTCCCCGACTTGCCAACCACCGCAACGAACTCGCCCGCGTCGGCTTGCATATCCACATCTTTCAACGCCAGGAATTTTCCCGCCGCAACATCATACGCCTTTGAGACCCGCCTCAACTCGATCAGATGATTCTCAATGATGGGTTGAAGTATCAACTGATTTTGACTTGCCAATCCTGTTTCCATTTTTTGCTCCTTTTCTACTAAAAGAATCTGGTGTACACTGTATATGTTTCTGAACACTGTGTTCGGTTATAAAAGAGTGAAGAAAAAGTGTCAACAACCAATGTATTGAAATCAGTAAGTTATTGAACACTGGGGAACGATTTGTTCAGAAAAAAGAACCATGTCGTTGCGAGGAGGGCACTTGCTCGTCCCGACGAAGCAACCTCCCACTAACAGCGAGGAGATTGCTTCGGGCTAACGCCCTCGCAACGACATGCTGGAAACAGGAGAAAATCAGATGCCCAAACAAAAAATAGACCGCCGCGTGGAACGGACGCGACAGTTACTACAGAATGCCTTGAGTGAATTGATATTGGAAAAGGGATATGAAAAGGTGACGGTGCAGGATGTAATCGACCGCGCCAATGTGGGACGCTCCACGTTCTATGCACACTTCGAAAGCCTGGAGCAACTCCTCCTCAGCGGCTTTGAACCCCTGCGCGCGCAGTTCGAAGACTTCCTCTCAGGCGCAGAGTTCGATCACGAGAGTCCCTGGGCGTTGAGTTTGACCATGTTCCAGCAGGTACAAAAACAACAGGGTGGGTATATCACACTGACACACGTTCAGAAATTTCTATATGGATATCTGCTCGATCATTTGAAAATGGGCATGACAAAAAGAAACAAAAATGTCCCGCCTGAACTTCTGGCGCATTACGTCGCCAGTTCGTTTATTGCGTTAATGACCTGGTGGATCGACAACGAATACCCCTTATCTGCCGAGAAGATGAACGAGATATACCGTCAACTCGTGGAACCTGGGACGATGGCGATCATGATGGGAGGATGAAACACACGGACACGGTCGCCGAAATTCAGAATACACTCCGAGCAGGGACGGATGTCAAATTGAGCGGGGT
>CAKKRM010000254.1 GCA_919902735.1 Anaerolineales bacterium
TCCAAAAAATCGAGCCGCTTGACGATTTGTTCAAATTCCATGTTGTACTCCGCTGCTGATGGGGAAATTCAGGTTAATAAAAATTATAGCACGCCGCAAATACAGCTTATTGCCCAATGCGATTGAAGAGAGAAGGCAGGTCCGCCATGAATGGCTGCAAGATTTGCGGGAACATCCCCAGGATGAAAAGCCCGATCACTCCCAGCCCCAGCATGGTGACTTGTACCCAGGATTCGTTCACTCCCCATTTTTTTTCCTCATCGGCCATCACAAATACAGCCAGGCTGCGGATGGCGCCGGCCAGCAAGCCAAGCGTTCCGATAAATACCCACAGCGTCATGCTGAGCGATTGCCCCGCCAATTCCTGCCAGACCGCCAGGCGGGCCGGGAAGCCTGCCAGCAGGGGAAACCCGGCCATTGAAAGCTGGGCGAGAATGAGGGCGGTTACTGCCGCTGGAAAACTGCGGGCAAGTCCCTGCATTTCATTGAACAGCAATGAATACTCATTGCGTTTGAGAATGGAAAGCGCCAATGCCCAGACTGCCAACACAAGCCCGCGCGGAATAAGCAGAAGGAAAGTGAGGTTGACGATCTCCGAAGAACGTAACCCCATAATGAGAATCAGCAGCCCCGTCTCTGCGATTGCCGAGTACCCCATCATGCGCCCGATATGCCGTTGCATGGAGGCGAAAATCCCGCCGCTTGCCACCATGAATACCCCGGTAAACTGTATGGCGTTGGAAAGCTGTGGGGAGGTGCGCAGCCAGACATAACGGTCCAGGAAACCGAGCGCAAAGATGACTGTGAAGGTGGGCAATGCCCAGAGCAGAAACCCGGTGACATAGGGCGAGGCTTCATCCATCAACATGGGAATCCAGTTGTAAAGTGGAAAGACTGCAAATAAAAACGCAAATCCCAGGCCAAGCATTGTTCCGGCTTGTGTGGTTGTACCCAGGTCGCCGGGGCTGGCTTCCACACCTGCCAGCATCCACCCTGAAAAAAGGATGAAGGGCATGGCAAATGTTTGATAAATAAGAAAGCGCACCACGCCGCGCCCAGGTTTCTGGTAGGGAGGCACGAGCAGGGGAATGACGAGCATTGCCGCAATTTCGATCAGAAGCGCCGCAAAGAGGAACGGTTCCACCGCAATGGATGCGGTCAGCAGGGATACGATCATCAAGCCTAATGAGACGAAACGATTTGCCGTCCCTGATGCCTCTGTGCCAAAGAACCACAAAGCCGCCAGGCCGTAGATGATGGCTAGCAATGTGCCATCGGCAGTACTGAATTCAAAACTGCGCCCAAAGAATTGAATGGAAGGTGAGATTTTTAATGAGATCGAACCAAGCAGGAGAGCCTCGTCTATCGGGAAGATCAAGGCGATCAATGCGAGGATGGCGGCGACACTGCCCCCGATGAAAGCGGAAAAACGTTCGCGCAGGAAAAAGAGGATCAAAACACCTACGAAGAAGGGAATGGCGATCCAGAGAAGCGGGGCGCTCATAGTTCCTCTCCGTTTTCAATGGGCGTGGAACCAGCCACCAGCAGGTAAGAGCCGACCATGCCCAGCCCTAAATTGGCGACAGCCAGAAACCCCGTCACGAGAATGGAACTTTCCACGGCGGCATAAATGATCTCAAAGCCTGCCAGCATTGTAAGCAGGCCGAGCGTCACCCGCAGCAGGTTGGAGGTTACGCCGAGGTGGACAACTCCTGCTCCAATCAAAAGCAGGCCGCCTGCAATGACGGGAAGCCCCAGCCCGGGTATCGCCGCTTCGATCCGCGGGGTGGAACCTGCTGTAACCAGCAGAACCATGAATGTCAAAATCACGCGAAACCACCGTCCACGAGGCCAGAAGGTATCTTCCTCTTCTTCGAGGTTGATTAATCCGAGGCGGGTCATGCCGAGGGCGGCCACCACCATCCAGCCTGCGATCAATTTGACGGAACCCATCACAAACGGCAGGTGACTCGATGCCAGCCAGAAAACCGAAATATATTGTGCGGCCAGCGAGCCGAGACTCACACGCCAGTCGCGGGAGATCAAAATTGTGGTGGATGTGGCAAGGATCAACCCCACCGCCAGCCATGAAATAATGTCAGCCGCCATCTTATGGGGATCCTTGGGCTAATAACGAAACGAAGAGAACGACGAAAAGCAACGTCCACATGATGCCGCCTTCGCCTTCAAGCGTTACGCTGATGGCCTGGCTGATCTTTGCCAATCCGCGATATAAAGACCAAAAGCCCTGGGAGACTCCACTCCACCGTGATGTTGTGGAAGTGACCCAATGGGCGCGGATCGGGTTGAGGATGCGAAAACGCGGCGTGGCCCAAACCAGCCCAAAGGTTAGGAGAGAAGCGATGAGGGCTTGCAGCCAGGCGCCGATCTGAAGCGCCCCGTCCCAGCCGATAAATCCCAATAAAAATTGAACAATGACAAGCAGCAAAATTCCCGCGGGATACACAGCCCGCGCCCAACCCGGCTGTGATTCAAGTGAGTCGCGCCCGGTGGGGCGTAAGGCATGGCGGATGAAGCCGGCAACGGTCAATGCCTGTGCAACGATCACAAATGGCAGGAAAAACCCCAACCTGCCAAGCCACGCGCCTGCCGTGAGTGAAAATGGCAGGGACGAAAGACTCCACACCCCGGCCAATGTGGCGCGGTTTAACCACGGGAGTTGCACAGAGGAAAGGAACAGCGAACCGCCAGCCAGAATCAGCGCACAGCCCCATGCAATTGCGCCGGTGGGGTTGCCGCTGAGCGCAGAGATGACGGATAAAGAAACCAGGCTGATCGTCCAGTACGGGCGGCCATTCAATTCATCGGGTGCGCGCAGCCACATCCATCCGCCGTAGATCGCGGCAACGAGCGCCAGAGTGGTGAACAATGAAGCCGCCATCGAATTCAAACTTCCCGCTGGCGTGTGCGCCAAAAGCACCATACTGGATGCCGCCGATATCAAACGCAACGATGTGCCAAGCCCGCGCCGCAGGCTGGATTCAGAGGAATATGGCAGGTGCAGTGGAAACACCCCCAAACGCAAACCTGCCGCCGCCACCAGGTATAAACCGACGCCAGCTGAAATGGATTGAAAATCCGACCCGCCTCCCCCGGCAGCGTTCACAACATTCGCCCACAGCAACAACCCCAGCCCCAAAGCGCGCGCGAAAAAGGAAACAACCACCTTTTCGTTATTTGATTTTCCGTTCACCGAACGTACTTGCGTGATCAATTCGGTCAAATCCAGCGACGCCCAAACCAGCAGCAAGGTCAGGGGGTTGTCTGCGGTCACTGCCAGAATCCCAACGCCGCCCAATGCAAGCGTGCCCACCCATGAAAACGAATTGACGAAGACCGGCCGCGCCGCCGCCGTCAACAAGACAGCCAGAGTCAACGCCGCTATGCTGATCGAAAACGGCCACGAAATTTCATCTGCACGAAAAAGAATGGGAGTTGTAAATAAAGAAGCCGGCTGCCAGGCAGGCAGGGCAATTTCAAAAGGCATCTGAACCAGCCAAAGAAACACACTCAGCAAGGTCAGAATCCCGCCGCCCGCGGCCACCAGCCATGTATACCGCGCAACGGGCTGCGCCACGCGCAGGATGATCAATGTCAGCGCTGTGACAAATAATAAAAGGCAGGAAACCAAAATCAACATGGGATGCGCAATTGTATCAGTTTTATTGCCGGCTCACTTTCGCCAAACGCTTTTGGTACAATCCCCGCATGGTTTATTCGTATCGCAAATTCATTGGACAAAAAATTCTACTCCCGATCCTAAC
The DNA here is from genome assembly GCA_919902735.1 of Anaerolineales bacterium. Taxonomy (GTDB): domain Bacteria; phylum Chloroflexota; class Anaerolineae; order Anaerolineales; family Villigracilaceae; genus Villigracilis. The sequence continues at coordinate 3,786 of CAKKRM010000254.1, forward strand.
CCTGCTCTGGATTTCATCCTGCACCCCCACCGCCTCTCCAACGGATATAACGCCTCTTCCCTCCCTGCAAGTTGATTCTATTTCCTTCGATATTTCACCCACGCTGACGCCTTTTCAACCCCTGCCCGGCGCATCTCCAGATACCTACCTTTCCCTTGCTACTCCACAAGCCCAGCCCACATTTACCCCCTACCCAACCAAATATGTTCTTGGCGACGGCCTGCCCACCCCCGCAGACATCAGCCCTTCTGCAGACGTTACCACAACCATCGTCAACAACCCATTGACCGGCCTGCCCGTCAATGACCCCAGCCTATTGCAACGCAGGCCGCTCGCCATAAAAATCGGCAACTCGCCGGACTACGTCCGCCCGCAATCCGGGTTGACCCTGGCAGACGTGGTCTATGAATATTACATCGAATGGGGCGATACGCGCTTTATCGCGGTTTTCTATAGTAACGATTCCTCCCAGGTAGGCCCCGTCCGTTCGGGCAGGTACATGGATGAACACGTCGGCCGCATGTATCATGCCTTCCTCATGTTCAAGGGCGCCGACCCGCGTGAATTGAGTTATCTGCACAACTCTCCGCTTGATGAGTTCCTTGTCAGTGTGGGGTTCGGCTCCGCCTGTCCACCCTATTACATTGGCGACTATGAACGTGATTCATACAATAATATTTTCTTCGATACTTCAAAGTGGTCTGCCTGCGCAGAAAAGAAAGGCGTCGATAATTCCCTGCAAACTATCAGCGGCGGATTTTTTACAACGGATGTGCCAGAAAGCGCACAGCAGGCTGCGCGGCTCTATTCCTTTTACTCGGAATACAGCTACAACTATTGGGAGTATGAGCCTGCCACGCAGAACTACTTCCGCTACCAGGAAGCCAAAGACATGATCGAGGGAAAACCCGAAGCCTATACCCCCCTGTCTGATGCAGTGACCAAGTTACCCGTCACCGCCTCGAACGTGGTTGTCCTGTTCGTGCCACATATTTTTGCAAATCCATACAACGCGCACGATGAAGTCTTCAATATTGATTTGATAGACTTTGGGAAGGCCATCGTCTTCCGCGACGGGCTTGCCATCCCTGCCTATTGGAATCGCACTGAAATGGAACAGCCCATCGTCCTCACCAATCTGGACGGAACCCCCATCTACCTGCGCCCCGGACGGACCTTTTATCAGGTAATGGGCACAACGTCCACGTACACACAAAATGGAAGCGATTGGCGTTTTGTGTTCCAAACGCCATGAACGCCATCCCGACATCGGCAGTCTCTATTGAAATAATGGATTAAAATGACAGCATCCCCGTTTGACGTGGAGTCCCCATGACCTTTGACCCCGTTTTTCTCGGCAATTTAACCATCGTGTTAACCGCATTTGGCGGAGCCTTTCTCGCCGCCTTGTGGATCAGCCTCGTAGTGTGGACGTATCGCGACATCCGCGCCCGCGCCAGAGACCCATTGGTGCAAACGCTCGCAGCCTTGCTTGTGGCTGTCTTGAACCTGCCCGGCGCGCTGGTGTATCTCATCCTTCGCCCGCCGCGCACATTAGAGGAGGAATACCAGCGCACCCTCGAAGAAGAAGCCCTGCTTCAGGCATTGGAAGACCTGCCGCTTTGCCCGGGCTGTGAGCGCCGCGTAAAAGAGGATTGGCAGATCTGCCCCAACTGCCACACCAAATTAAAGAAGACCTGCCACAACTGCTCGAAGTTCATGGAATTATCCTGGAATCTTTGCCCGTATTGCGGAACGCCAGCGCCGGGCATGAGGCTCGAATCCACGAGCATGGACGACGCCCTGCGCGGCATGAAAATGAATGAAGACCAGAGCGACGTAAAAGTTGAGTGAGAAAAATGAAAATAGAATCGATTACCCTGCATCACGTATCCATGCCGTTGACTGCGCCGTTTGAAACATCCTTCGGGCGCGAAACAGACCGCCAATGCGTCATCGTTGAAATCCACTCCGAGGGACTCGTTGGCTATGGCGAATGTGTTGCCACCCGCGACCCCGGCTACAACTACGAGACCACCGGCACAGCCATGCACATTCTCAAGGATTTCATTGTCCCCCTGCTCCTCGGCAAGGATGTGAAAGACGCCGCAGATTTTCAGGAAAAAGTCTCAGGCATTCGCGGGCATCACCTCGCCAAGGCAGGTGTGGAAATGGCGGTCTGGGACCTGCTCGGCAAACGCGCAGGCAAATCATTGAGCGAACTCTTCGGCGGCGTGCGGGACAAAGTGGAAGTGGGCGTTTCCATCGGCATTCAGGCCTCTCCTGAAAAAATGGTCGAGACCGTCACAGATTTCGTCAAGCAGGGTTATGCCCGCGCGAAGCTCAAGATCAAGCCCGGCAAAGATGTCGAGGTCGCCGCCGCTGTTCGCAAGGAATTCCCCAATCTGCGTTTGCAAGTGGATGCGAACTCCGCCTACTCAATGGATGATGCCCCCAGCCTCAAGCCGTTGGACAAGTTGAATCTGCTTCTGATCGAACAGCCATTGTTCGAAGATGATATTTGGGATCATCATAAATTCCAGGCGCAGTTTGAAACCCCCGTCTGTTTGGATGAAAGCATCACCACACCGCGCCATGCGCGCTACGCCATCGAAATGAAAGCCTGCAAGATCATCAACATCAAAGCGGGCAGGCTGGGCGGGTTGAGTCAGGGCGTGATGGTGCATGACCTGTGCCAGCAAATCAACATGCCTGTCTGGTGCGGCGGCATGTTGGAGACGGGCATTGGCCGCGCCTCGAATCTTGCGCTGGCTTCATTGCCAAACTTTATTTTGCCCGGCGACGTTTCCGCCTCCGACCGCTATTACGCGCGCGATATTACCAACGAACGTTTCATTTTGAATTCCGATTCAACCATCGACGTGCCGCGCGGCACAGGCCTGGGCGTGACGATTGACGAAGACGCGTTGAAATCATTTTCGCTCGCCCAGGTAAAGTTGGATAAAGCTTCTTAATTTCAAATTGATTTGATTCTTTTCGGCACGAGGCGTACACCTTGCTTCGTGCTTTTATTTTGAGGCGGCATCGAGATTCACATGAAAAAAGTTTTTATTTTCCTGCTTTGTATTTCCATCCTCGCGGCTTGCGCGCCCGCAGCAACCGAAGCGCCAGCCCTACAGCCAGCCACGCCCGCGCTGCTTCCCACCAACACGGCCATGCCCGCTGCGGTGTGGGTAAGCCCCGCCGTGCCAGACGACCTGCGCGCCACCGCGCAAACCTGGGAAATTCCACTTGTTGATGATTCCGCACTCGCCACACAAAAACTGGATGTGGCTGACTCAGGCGCTCTTTGGATGTACGCCCTCGTTGCGCCTTTTCCCACCGTCACAGATGATGTGACCTACGAAGATTTGATGTCCGCCTGGAACGGCGCTCCTTCTGCGCCGATGGCTGGGCACGGTTTACGAATGGCAGAATCCACTCTGGGGGCGTTCACTGCCCTTTGGGGAGAGCCAGCTTCGGGCGCGGTCAGAAGCGTTCCATCCGATGAGTTGTTGGACTCCGCGTGGAAGGATATGCCCAGTTGGGCCATCATCCCGTTCGAGGAAATCCAGCCAAAATGGAAAGTGCTGAGCGTGGACGGCCAATCGCCGATTCACAAAGATTTCGACGCGGACGCGTATCCGCTCAAAATATATTTTGGTTTATCGAATTCAGATTCTTTTGCATTACCCGAGTCAAACCGCGATGCATCGAAATTAACTACGGTAGTGTTGACAGGCGTAACCGCACTCGTGCGCGCCACCGCCTTCACGATGGAAACCAAAGGCGCGACCCGCCCCGGCGAGTTGATCTACGATTGGCTCTACAACGCCGATGTGACCCACATTAGCAATGAAGTGGCTTTCGATATTAACTGTCCAAGTCCCACGCCGGGGTATACCAATTTCATCCTGTGCAGCGACCCGAAATATTTCGAATTGCTGAAATATGTTGGGACGGATATTGTTGAGTTGACGGGCGATCACTTTATGGACCGCGGCGCGCAAGCCCTGCTCGACACCTTGGAAATGTACAAGCAAAATAATTTGCCATACTACGGCGGTGGCGCAAATGAAGAGGAAGCGCGCAAACCCGTGTTGATGGAAGTGAACGGAAATAAAATTGCGTTCATGGGTTGTAATGGAAAATTATCCTATAAATTTGTGAAGGCCACAGATTTTTCCCCCGGCGCCGCAGACTGCGATTACAAGTTTTTCACCCAACAAATTAAGGATGTGACCGCGCAGGGTTACCTGGTGATTTTTACTTTTCAACACGAAGAGTGTTATCACTTCGGCCCGTGCTACGCGCACGATGAAGATTTTCGCACGGCGGCAGATGCGGGCGCGGCGGTGGTGAGCGGAAGCCAGGCGCATTATCCGCATTTGATGGAGTTCCGCGGCGACTCATTTATTCATTATGGCTTGGGCAATCTCTTCTTCGACCAGATGACTTATGAAATGCCTGATGGCTCTGTGATCGATGAAACCCGCCGCGAGTTTATCGACCGTCACGTTTTCTATGACGGCAAATATCTTGGCATGGAATTGTTGACGGCCATGCTGGAGGATTTCTCCCGTCCGCGCCCGATGAATGAGCGCGAACGGACCGCGTTTCTTTCAGAGTATTTTTCTTACAGCGGGTGGGTTCCGCTTTTGCCAACACCCATTCCCCAGCCCACCGTCACGCTCACGCCGATTGCACTGCCGTAGGGTTTTGACCACAGACGATGGACGATAGACCACGGTCTACGGTCCATCGTCTGTGGTCTGCCATCTAACAATTTACAACCTTTTTACATCCCCGCCACACGCCATTAACTTCCTTCTCCTAAAATCTCATCATAACCTGAAGGAGGTTTCCAATGAAAAACGTGTTCAAGAAAATGATTCTGGCGGTATCCGCCGCCGCCCTCGTCTTTGCGGCATTCCCCGTTACCAGCGCCTTTGCCGCGGATGAGGATCCGCCCGCGCCAGGTGTGGCGTCCACAGGAAGGTTGGAGCGCATTTGGGCGCGTCAGTTGCAGAGGTATGAACGTCTTGGCAAGGCGTTTGAAGATATCGATGCGCACATTGCGAAGTTTCAGGAACGCATCGACAGGGCCGCCGAAAAAGGCAAGGATGTTACCGAACTGCAAGCCGCCCTGGATGCCTACGAAGCCGCGCTGATTGCCGCCCAGCCAACCTACGACAGCATTGGCAGCATTGTCAGCTCTCATGCTGGGTTCGACGCAGAAGGCAAAGTGACAGACGCTGAACAGGCCAGGTCTACTGTGGAGCAGATGCGCGCAAAAATGCAGGAAGTGAAGTCTGCCATGGGTGGCACGTTCAAGACGCTGCGCGAGGCATTGAAAGCCTTCCGTAAAGCCAACAAACCCGCCGAGCCAAAATCAGACCGTGATTCGTAATTCGTAATTTGATTTGCAATAAGACAGGCGCAATCCGATTGCGCCTGTCTGCTTGATTCCCTCATTTATTCAACAAGCGGTAAAATAAACATCGTTCATCAAAAAATTGGACTGCGGACTTTAGTCTGCCTTTTCGGTAAGAAGTGGGCTAAAGTCCACTATCCGAATAAAAAGATAGGATTTCCCGCAAAAAAGCGTAAGGTGAATTATTCATTTTAGATCAAAACGAGGTACTCATGAAAAAGGAAATCATCCAAACCGACAACGCCCCAAAAGCAATTGGCCCCTACTCCCAGGCCATCCGTACTGATTCAATGATCTACACCGCCGGGCAAATTGGCCTCGACCCCGTCACAATGGAATTGGTTGCGGGCGGCATCGAAGAGCAAACCCGCCAGGTACTCTCCAACCTTCGCAGTGTGTTGGAGGCGGCTGGCTCCAGCCTGGAACATGTTGTGAAGACCACCGTCTTTTTGAAAGACATGAACGACTTTCCAAAGATGAACGCGGTCTACGCCGAATTTTTTGGCGGCAACCCGCCCGCGCGCAGTACCATTGCGGTTGCAGGTTTACCCAAAGGCGGAATGGTTGAAATTGAAGCTGTTGCATTGATTGTGTAAACCATGCCTTCTGAATTGATCTTGCTGGTTGACGACGAACCTTCCATTATCCAGCTTGTGCGCATGTATTTCGAGCGCGAGGGATTTCGCGTGCAGGAAATTTCAGACGGCGAATCTGCGCTGGAGGCGGTTGCCAAACAAAAGCCTGCCTTGATCGTGCTGGATGTGATGCTCCCCAAACTGGATGGCTTTGAAGTCTGCCGAAAATTACGCGCCAGCGGAGACCAAACCCCGATCATCATGTTGACCGCGCGGGATGAGGATATCGACAAAATCCTCGGCCTCGAACTCGGCGCGGATGACTACCTCACCAAACCATTCAACCCGCGCGAATTGATCGCGCGCGTCAAAGCCATTTTACGCAGGGGCGATAACAAAAAACAGGCGGATGGCAAAACCGTCCACCGCGGCGACTTGACGATTGACCCCGTCACAAGGGAGGTTCGCCTCGCTGCGCGGACCCTCGACCTGCGTACCCAGGAATTTGATCTTTTGCTTACTCTGGCAGAACAGCCTGGCCGCGTCTTCACCCGTGAACAATTGCTCCAGCTTGCCTGGGGATTTGACTACTACGGCCAGACCCGCACCGTGGATGTGCACATTGCCCACCTCCGCAAGAAGTTGGAGGGTGGTTCAGTAAAGATCGAGACCGTTACGGGGGTGGGATATAAACTTGTGGCATAATGTCGTTGCGAGGAGCGCTCTTGTTTTTTGCGACGAAGCAATCTCAGTTTGGCGATGCGATTGCTTCGTCGGGCTGAAGCCCTCCTCGCAATGACATAATTTCTCTCCCATGCTCTCCTCCCTTCGCTCCCGCCTCTGGTTAAGCTACGCTTTCATCACTGTTACGGCGCTTGGTCTTGTAGCGCTGATTCTGTTTGTGTACCTCATCCGTAACCCCATTTTGAATCGTCAAACTTTGGAACGGCTGCGGGCGGTGCAGGCAGTCGTGATGGAACGCGAGAATGCGCCGCAATCCCAGTCCATTTCGGTATCCGTAGAGAAAGCTTCGCGCACTTTCAAGGTGCGGGTCTTATTGTTCTCCCAGGATAAACAACTGATTCTGGATACCTACGCCGATAGGGAAGTTCCGCTTCCATTCCCAAAACAAAGAATATTGAATCGGCGTACAACGCCTCTCGTGCGCGATGAGAACGGGGCAAACTGGTTATATTCAATCGAGGAACTTTCCGATGGAAGCATTTTAATGGTGGCATCTCCGCGTCCGCGCATTTCCATTTTGAATGTATTTAATGATGAATTTTTGCCCATCATCCTGCAAGGCGGACTGATCGCATTACTGCTTTCTCTGGGGGTGGCTTTCTTTTTCGCGCGCTGGATCGCAGACCCGCTGCAAAAGGTTGTGCTTGCGGCGCGCTCCCTCCCGTCCGATGAGATCAAAGCTGTAGAAACGGGCGGCCCGCATGAAGTCCAGGAATTGACGCGGGCGTTTAATGCCATGATCGCCCGAATGCACGCGAGTCAAAAATCACAGCGCGAGTTCGTGGCGAACGTCTCGCATGAATTGAAAACGCCGCTCACTTCCATTCAAGGTTTTGCGCAGGCGATCTTGGATGGCACAGCGGATACGAACGAATTGCGTGAGCAGGCCGCGCAGGTGATCTATACCGAGTCTGCGCGGATGCACCGCATGGTTCTGGATTTGCTGGACCTTGCGCGGCTGGATGCAGGCACGGCGGATATCACGATGAGCCGGGTCAATATGCTGGCTGTATTGAAGGCGGTTGCTGAAAAATTTACGCCGCAATTGCAAAGGGCGGGCGTGAATATCGAAGTGAATGTTCCAACTAACCTGCCGCCCATCACAGCAGACGGCGACCGCATGGCGCAGGTCTTCACCAATTTGGTGGACAACGCGCTCAAGTTCACTCCGCGCGGCGGGTTGATCTCTTTGCGGGCGGCGGTTGAAAAAAATACGATGCGCATTTCGGTGACGGATACGGGGCCTGGCATTCCAGAGCAGGCGCAGGCGCATATCTTTGGGAGGTTCTATCAGGCAGACCCTGCCCGCAGGGGCGGCGAACAGCACGGCGCGGGGCTGGGGCTGGCGATTGCGCATGAAATTGTGGTGGCTCATGGTGGTAGAATTAGCGTCTGCAGCAGGTTGGGAGAGGGAGCAACCTTTGAGGTGTTCCTACTGCTGATAGTGCCCGTACCAGGTATAAAAACCAAGATGCCGAAGTAAAATTACGTAATACGTGATGCGTATTACGTAATTTGTTGAATTGCCCGAAACGATTAAAGAAGCCATGCCGCCTTTTGTCTCCATTATTGTTCCTTGCTATAACGAGGAAGCCACCATCCGCCATTTGCTGGATGCTGTTTTCGCGCAGACCTATCCGCGTGGGCAAATGGAATTGATCGTCTCGGACGGCATGTCCACAGACCGCACGCGGGATGTGATCGTTGATTTCCAAAAAGAACACGTGGATTTATCTGTGTATGTGGTCACGAATCCAGCGAGGACGATTCCTTCGGGACTGAATCAGGCCATTCGTGAGTCGAGGGGCGAGATCATTGTCCGCTTGGATGCGCATTCGATGCCCATCCCAGAATATGTGGAGCGCTGCGTGGCGGCGCATCAATCAGGCAAGGGAGATAACGTGGGCGGCGTGTGGGAGATTCGCGCGGGCGCAGAGACGTGGATGGCTGAGTCCATTTCGTTTGCGGCGGCGCATCCGTTGGGCGTGGGCGATGCGATGTATCGTCTCGATGCAAAGGCGGGCGCGGTGGATACGGTGCCGTTCGGTTCCTTTGGCCGCGCGTTGATCGAAAAGATCGGCATGTTCGATGAAACCCTGCTTTCCAATGAAGATTATGAATTCAACACCCGCGTGCGCGAATCGGGTGGCGTGGTCTGGCTCGACCCATCCATTCGCACGGTTTATTTTTCAAGAAGCACGCTCGGCAAACTTGCAGCGCAGTACTGGCGTTATGGATATTGGAAGTTTCAAATGCTCAGGCGCTATCCGCATACCTTGCGCTGGCGGCAGGCTTTGCCGCCAGCATTTGTATCCAGCCTCCTTATTCTGATTGTGTTATCCTTGTGGATGGTATCCGCGCGTTATTTACTTGCCGCACAGGTATTTATTTATTTTTCGGTTTTGGGGCTGGCTGGCTTAAGGCTGGCATTCAATAAAAGGAAAGGTTTTCTGCTTGGGGGGCTGCCGCTCGCGATCTCAACCATGCACGTTGCATGGGGCGCGGGTTTTTTATGGAGCGGTGTTTTAAATTTATTCAAAAAAAATGACTGATATTTACAGACCTTCATTACGATTAAGACCCAGCGAACAGCGCACTATTTTAATGGTGGGGGATTTTATTGCATCTGTCAGCGCCATGGTTGGCGCAATTTATTTTTGGTATCAATATTCCCTGTATAAATTAATCGAAAGCGGTTTGCCCCCCGCCAGGGCCGAACGCCTGCTCACAATCGAAGTCCCGTTTTGGTTTTACCTGCTGCCGCTCGTCTGGCTGCTTTTGATGGTGGAGTCGTACGACCCTCATTCCGCGGGCAACTGGCGCAAAACCCTGCGCGGCATTGCGGTGGCTCCCATCGTCGGCTTATTGGGATATTCCCTGCTCTTCACGATTAATCTCGACCCGAACTCCCTCCCGCGAATTGCAGTGGGCGCGTTCCTCGTCATCGCTTCATTCTTAACCTTGGGCTGGCGCGCCATCTTCATCAGACTCTATACCTCATCTGGGTTGATGCGCCGTGTGCTCATCGTGGGAGCGGGCAAGGCCGGCCATTCCCTGGCGGATATTTACCGCAAGCTCAGTCCGCCGCCGTTCATTCTGCTTGGCTTCATAGATGATGATCTAAGAAAAAAGAATAAGTCCTATTTTGGTTTCGCCGTACTGGGCACAAGCGAACACCTCCTCGACATTGTGGAAGATTACCGCGTTTCGGATATTGTGGTTGCCATCAATGGCGAGATCAAAGGCGAAACCTTTCAGACCATTCTCGATACCCAGGAACGCGGCGTGGAAATTTCGCGGATGCCGATCATGTACGAAGAGTTGACCCAGCGTGTGCCCATCGAGCACCTCGAGTCGGACTGGGTCATCCGTTCTTTCGTGGACCAGGTCCGTGTCAGCGGCACCTATGAGTTATCCAAACGCCTTTTGGATATTCTGGGTGGTTTTGTTGGAACTCTCATTTTCATCCTGATCTTTCCATTCATATCCCTCGCGATCCTGTTGGAAAGCGGCTTTCCGATTTTTTATTCACAAACCAGGCTTGGCAAGGGCGGCAGTGTTTTCAGAATTTATAAATTCCGCACCATGCAGCAGGATGCGGAAGCGGACGGAGAAGCCAAAGCCGCCGTGGAAAATGATCCGCGGGTGACGAAGGTTGGCAATTTCCTGCGCCGCACCCGCCTGGACGAAATGCCGCAATTCCTGAGCGTTTTGCAGGGTGAGATAAGCCTCGTTGGGCCGCGCGCCGAACGCTCTGAACTGGTGGCCGAATACCAGAAGCAGATTCCCTTTTATCGCGCCAGGTTGTTGGTGAAGCCCGGCCTCACAGGCTGGGCGCAGATCAATTATGGCTACGTTGCCACAATCAGGGAAACCGTTGTTAAACTCGAATACGACCTGTATTACATCAAACATCGCACGCTCGGCATGGACTTTAGCATTGTGCTGAGAACGATTGGAACCGTATTAAGAAGAACTGGGAGATAAATTATGAAATATTTAGTCACTGGCGGCGCAGGCTTTATCGGCTCCCATATTACCCGCACTCTTTTGGAGCGCGGAGATCAGGTTCGAATACTGGACAATTTCTCTTCAGGCAAGCGCGAGAATTTGAAAGGCTTGGATGTTGAACTGATCGAAGGCGACCTGCGCGATGCTTCCAAAGTCGCAGAAGCCGTCAAAGGCATGAACATTGTTTTCCACGAAGCCGCCTTTGTCTCAGTCCCCGAGTCAATGGAAAAGCCTTTGGAATGTCTTGATGTCAACGTGACAGGCACATCTATTTTGTTTGATGCGGCTCGCAAGGCAGGCATCAAACGGGTGGTGGTTGCCTCCAGTGCGGCAGTCTATGGCGACTCGGAAGCCTATCCGCTTTCGGAAGAGACTCCGCTTCGACAGTTGTCGCCGTATGCCACCTCCAAACGCATTGACGAAAAATATGCCGAATTATTCACCCAGCAATTCGGCTTGGAAGTTGCCGCCCTGCGCTACTTCAACGTCTACGGCCCGCGCCAGCGGCCTGATTCCATGTATGCCGCCGCCGTGCCGATCTTCATCCGCCGCATGTTAGACAGCAAGCCAATTACCGTCTACGGTGATGGCGGCCAGACCCGCGACCTCATCAATGTCCGTGACGTGGTGCAGGCGAATTTGCTCGCCTCCGAACATCCTTCCGCGCCAGGAAAAATCTTTAACGTCTGCACAGGTGTCGAAACTCGTCTGCTCGACTTGCTCGATATTCTCTACGAGATTTTCCCGAACGCTCCCAAACATGTCCACGCCGAACCCCGCGCTGGCGACATCTACCGTTCCATCGGCACACCCAGGAAGATCATGGAAACCCTCGGTTTCAAACCCAACGTCACATTGGCGGAGGGGTTGAAAGAAGCCGTGGAAGAAATGCGTAGTGCGGTAAACAGTAAACAGTAAACAGTAATAAGTAATATTTCCATCACTTCTTTCGTTTTTTACCACTAATCACTGACAACTGATAACTTTTCTTTCATCCCTCATCCCTCATCCTTTCCCCACCATGTCCTCCCGCCCCCACGTCCGTAACCGCTTCGTCTTAATTGGCGATATCGCCCTCATCATCGTTTCGGTGTTGGGCAGTTTCGCGCTGCGGTTGGACGTCAGTGAATTGCCGTTTTATTTCCCCGCCGCGCTGGTTATGTCTGCGGTTGCATTGACTGTAAAAATTCCTGTATATTATTTCTTTGGTCTCTATCGCCGTTTGTGGATCTATGCCAGCACAAATGAATTACGCCTCATCACAGTTGCGGTAACGACTGCATCAGTATTTATGTCAGGTGTAATGCTCCCGATCTTTTATTTTGAGCTGCTTCCTGGTTTTCCCCGCTCCGCGCTTGGCATTGACTGGCTGCTCTCGCTCGTCCTGATCGGCGGCTCACGTTTTGCTCTGCGCATTCTCGCGGAGCAAAATACGACCTTACGTGAGGGAAAAACAAAACGAATCCTCATCGTCGGGGCAGGGGACGCTGGCGCACTCGTCGTGCGTGAATTGCAGAAATCATCGCAATTGAATCTCGTCCCTGTTGGCTTTCTCGATGATGACCCCGCCAAACAGAATCATCAAATTTACGGCGTCTCTGTCATTGGCAGGGTAAATAAAATTGTAGATGTTCTCGATAACCAACGTGTGGATGAAGTCATCATCGCCATTCCCTCCGCGCCCGGCAGCATCATTCGCCTCGTCAATGACGCCTGCCGCCAAAAAGGAATTTCATCCCGCACCATGCCAGGGATGTATGAGCTCATCGGCGGCAAGGTTAGTGTCAATCGTTTGCGCGAAGTGGATATCACCGACTTGCTGCGCCGTGAACCCGTCACCATTGACGATCATCTTGTAGGTTCGATCCTTGGCGGCAAACGCATCATGGTCACTGGCGCGGGCGGTTCCATCGGACGCGAGATCTGCCGTCAAATAGCGCGTTGGTCTCCTGCTGAATTGGTTTTGCTTGGTCACGGCGAGAACAGCATATTTGAATCACTGCTCGAACTCAACGAAGATTTCCCTTCGTTATCCATTCATCCCGTCATCGCCGATGTACGCGATGCGGGCCGCATCGAAGAGATGTTCAAACTGCATCAGCCGCAGGTGGTCTTTCATGCGGCGGCGCACAAGCATGTCCCATTGATGGAGGCAAATGTCGAAGAGGCGATCACGAACAATGTCCTCGGGACGAGAAATGTTGTAGGAACAGCAAACAGGTACGGGGTGGAAAGACTCGTGCTCATTTCCACCGATAAAGCCGTTCGCCCCGTCAGCATCATGGGCGCAACCAAACGTCTCGCCGAGATGATCGTCCTCGATGCCGCACAGCGCACGAAGCGCGCGTATTCCGTGGTTCGTTTTGGAAATGTGCTTGGCAGTCGCGGCAGTGTGGTTCCGAAATTCAAAAATCAAATTGCGCGCGGCGGGCCAGTTACCATCACGCATCCTGAAATGTATCGTTATTTTATGACCATCCCCGAAGCCGTGCATCTTGTTTTGCAAGCCGCATCAATGGGCAAGGGCGGCGAGGTCTTCATGCTCAATATGGGTCAGCAGGTTCGCATCCTTGATCTTGCCGAAGACCTCATCAAGCTTTCTGGGCTGGAGCCGCATCGCGATATTGAGATCACATTTACGGGCATTCGCCCTGGCGAAAAACTGCGCGAGGATCTTTGGGAGGAGGGTATGCAGGTTGGGCCAACGCAGCACTCCGAAATTTTTCGCGCCGTTGAAGAAGAGAAAGTGGATGGCGATGCACTTGCGCGTGCCATCGAAGGCCTCGCTCAATCCGCGCTTCACTCCGAAACCGACAGCCTGATTCGCCAGCTCAATGATTTTCTCCCCTCAGGCTCCATCCGCACCACCCCGCCGCCTGACATGACCTCAGTGGTTTAACGTTGAACGTTCAACGTTAAACGTTTTCTTATGACTATTGTTTCCCTCACCGAATGGAATATTTTTTTGGAGAATCATCCCAACGCGCATCTCTTGCAGATGGGCGAATGGGGAGAACTCAAGCGGGGTTTTGGATGGAAACCCGTGCGCCTCGTTTCGACAGGCTCAACGCATCGCCTCCTTAACAACGAAGTTGGTACACAAATCCTCTTCCGCCGCCTGCCTTTGGGCTTGACTCTCGGCTACATGCCGAAGCCAGCTATTAGCTTTCAGCAATCAGCGATTAGCGATCAGTTCTGGAAGGAAGTGGATTCTGTCTGCAAAAAGAACCGAGCTGTCTTCTTGAAAGTTGAACCAGATACTTGGAATGATGAATTCAACTTTCAACCTGCAACCTTCAAACTTTCACCTCATAACATCCAACCTCCCCGCACCATCACGATTGATATTAAAGATAGTGATGAGCAAATTCTTGCCCGCATGAAACCGAAGTGCCGCTACAACATCCGCCTCGCTGAGAAAAAGGGCATCACCGTTCGCGCATGGGATGACATCCCCGCCTTCCACGAGATGATGACCGTCACAGGTGGGCGCGATAAATTTGGCGTGCATTCAAAAGAATATTATCAACGCGCTTATAACCTCTTCCATCCAAAAGGAACTTGCGAACTGCTTGTTGCTGAATTTGAAGGCAAACCGCTCGCTTCGTTGATGGTCTTTGCAAACGGGAAACGCGCATGGTATGTCTATGGCGCGTCGAACGATCAGGAACGCAACCGAATGCCAACCTATCTCTTGCAGTGGCAAGCCATCCGCTGGGCAAAAGCGCGCGGATGTGACGAGTACGACCTGTGGGGCGTCCCTGACGAAAACGAAGAAACCCTCGAAGCCCAATTCGAAACCCGTCACGATGGCCTGTGGGGAGTCTATCGTTTCAAACGCGGCTTTGGCGGCGAAGTGAAGCGCGCTGCACAGGCATTGGACAGAGTGTACAATCCGCTGTTGTATTGGGCGTATTTGAAGTTAATAGGAAATAGAGAATAGTGAATAGTAATATTTGGAACGAGATTATTTCAAAGCTTCCTGACCCGCACTTTCTCCAAACTTACGAATGGGGACAGGTGAAGGCGAAGTATGGTTGGATTCCATATTACGCTGTCTGGACAGAAAAACAGTTTTCAGTAATCAGTGATCAGTCATCAGCTACTGATCACTTATCACTGATTACTGATCACTGTCTCGCCGCTGCCCTCATTCTCAAACGCCAAATCCTCTCGCGCGGCTTCGCCGCCCGCCTGTCCGTCCTATACGCTCCCAAAGGTCCTTTGCTGGATTGGAATAACGAACCCCTGCGGACTCGCGTGCTGAACGATTTGCAATCCTTCGCAAAAAAACAAGGCGCGATTTTTTTGAAACTCGACCCCGATGTCGTGCTCGGACGCGGAGTCCCTCACAGCGAAGAGGAGGTCACAGAAAACAGCGGACAGGCCGTGATGTCCGATTTGAAGCGCAGGGGCTGGGTGTATTCATCGGATCAAATCCAGTTCAGGAATTCCGTCCTTGTGGATTTGACCGCTTCCGAAGATGAGATTCTCATGCTCATGAAACCGAAGACGCGTTACAACGTCCGCCTCGCAGGAAAAAAAGGCGTGACTGTGCGCGTTGGAACCGTGGACGACCTGCCCGCGCTTTACAAAATGTACGCCGAAACATCCGTGCGTGATGGCTTCGTTATCCGCGATGAAAATTATTACATGACCGTTTGGAAGTTGTTTATGGGGTCAGCCGTCAGCGGTCAGCCGTCAGCGATTCCTTTGATCGCTGACGTGGATGGAGAGGCTGTTGCTGCAATTTTCCTCTTCACCTTCGCAGGCCGTGGTTATTATGTCTACGGTATGTCGCGTAATGCGCACCGTGAAAAGATGCCGACTTATCTTTTGCAGTGGGAAGCCATGAAACATGCGAAGGCGGAAGGGTGCATAACCTATGATCTGTGGGGCGCGCCAGAAGTCTTTGATGAAAGCGATTCGATGTGGGGGGTGTACCGCTTCAAGGAAGGCTTGGGCGGTGAAGTGGTGCGGACTCTCGGCGCGTACGATTTTGCGCCGAACAAACTTTGGTACAAAATGTACGCCGATATCATGCCGCGCGTGTTGGACGTGATGCGCTCGCGTGGAAAACAAAAAACGAAGCAGACGTTGGAGTAGAATTGATTTATGACTAAGAAAGATTTAATTAACAAAATATTTCTGGGTGATTGTGAGGATGTTCTTAAGGAGTTTTCTGACAACTCATTTGATTTAATATTTACTTCTCCTCCTTATGCCGATCAACGTACAAAGACGTATGGGGGTATTAAGCCTGACCATTACGTTGAGTGGTTTTTGCCGAAAACTGCTGAATTTAAACGCGTGTTGAAACCTACAGGTACGTTCATTTTAAATATTAAGGAGAGGGTAGTTGAGGGCGAACGACACACTTATGTGATTGATCTCATTATGAAAATGCGAGAGCAAGGATGGTTATGGACAGAGGAGTATATCTGGCATAAAAAGAACTCCTACCCTGGGAAATGGCCTAATCGTTTTAGAGACAATTGGGAAAGACTTATTCAATTTAATAAAGAAAAAATTTTTAATATGTATCAAGAAGAAGTAATGGTGCCAGTCGGGGATTGGGCAAAAGATCGACTTGCGAAATTAAGCGAAACAGACAGAGTAAGAGATGAATCTCGTGCTGGCAGTGGGTTTGGGAAGAATGTTTCAAATTGGATAGGGCGAGATATGGTTTATCCCACAAATGTTTTACATCTGGCTACAGAAACAGGAAACAAGAATCATAGTGCGGTTTTTCCCTCTGAATTACCTAACTGGTTCATTAAGCTTTTTACAAAGCCGGGCGGTGTAGTTCTCGATCCCTTTGTTGGTTCTGGGACAACTGCCTTTTCTGCCCTTCAATTGGGCAGACATTTTGTTGGTATTGATGTTAATCCTGAATATGCCCAGCTTGCTAATCAACGTGTTTTTGCGAAGCAAATTAAATTACCTGGTATTGCTGAAAAAAAAGCAAAATATACAGTTTCTAAAAATGAAAAGAAGGGTAAAAAATGAAGCCGTTAAATTTAAAAGCTGTAAACCAATACGTGAATGAAAACATTGTAGATTTTCATCAAAGAAAGTTGAAATCCCTCTCGGATTTAAAACTTGAGAAGTTGTTAACTAAAAATCCCTACTTATTTAGGGCGAAAAATTTAACAACGGCAAGCGAATTGATCGATGACCTCTTGAGCGCTTTTTTATCTTCATCGGAAGAGAAACTGTTCGGGGATTTCCTTGAAGGTCTGGCTGTATTTGTGGCCGAACAAACCAGTGGAGGACATAAATCTACAGCCCAAGGGGTGGACTTGGAATTTTTAAATAATAATACGCATTATGTGGTCTCTATAAAATCAGGGCCAAATTGGGGAAACAGTTCGCAACAAGATAAATTGGAACAAGACCTAAAAACATCGGTCGCGCGACTTAAACAATCCAAGCATAGTCTCAATGTTCAGCCAGTATTGGGGATTTGCTACGGTAAAACAAAAACCACATTTTTACGGGGCTATATGAAAATTGTCGGTCAAAATTTTTGGTACTTAATTAGCGACAACCCAAACCTTTATATTGATATTGTAGGGCCAGTCGGCTATGAGGCCAAGAAACACAATGATGATTTTTTGAATAAGCAAAACGGTATTGCAAATATTCTTACAAACCAGTTTTTTAACGAATATTGCGACGCTAAAACTGGTTTAATTGATTGGGTGAAACTTATTCAATTTAATAGCGGAAACTACAAGCCACAGGAATAGAGAAAAAATGAATTTTATTCCCCGACTCAACTTTGCTCATCTTCCCACTCCCATCGAAGAATTACCGAACCTCACCAAAACCCTTGGCGGGCCGCGTCTTTTCGTCAAGCGCGACGACCAGACGGGATTGGCTTTCGGTGGGAACAAGACCCGCAAGCTGGAATTTCTCGTTGCGGAAGCGCGTGAGCAGGGCGCGGACATGTTGATCTCTGGCGGCGCAATGCAATCCAATCACTGCCGCCAGACGGCTGCCGCTGCCGCCCGGTATGGCTTTGACTGCACTCTGGTGTTGACGGGCGAGAGACCAAAGCAACCTTCCGCAAATTTCTTGCTTGACCAACTCTTCGGCGCGGAAATTGTGACTGTGGAAGACCGCGCCTTTCGCGACCAGACTCTGCAGGATGCGTTTGATAAAGCCGTCGCTGCGGGGAAGAAGCCTTATCTTGTTCCATACGGCGGGTCGAGTCCCATGGGTGCAATGGGATACACCTTTGCGATGGAAGAATTCATGCAGCAAAATATCCACGCGGATTGGATCGTCTTTGGCACATCCTCAGGCGGCACGCACGCGGGACTGGTGTTGGGTCAGCGAGCTTTCGCTTTCAAAGGCAAGGTGCTGGGAATCAGCATTGACGAGCCCGAAGAAGAACTGAAATCTCACGTCTCTGAATTGGCTTCACAAGCCAGCGAAAAACTTGGTGAGCGGATTCACTTCACCCGTAATGATGTACTTGCCACCGAAGATTATTGTCAGGCAGGCTATGGGGTCTTTGGGGAAGGGGAGCGCGAGGCGATCCATTTATTTGCCAGCAACGAAGGCCTGCTGCTTGACCCCGTTTATACTGGCCGCGCCGCCGCTGGAATTATCGACTTAATCCGCAAGGGATTCTTCAAGAAAGATGAGACTGTGCTTTTCTGGCACACAGGCGGTCAGCCTGCCTTGTTTGCAGATAAGTATTCGGGGGATGTGGTTGGGTAGACAGTAGACAGTAGACAGTAGACAGTAAACAGTAAACAGTAAACAGTAAAGGCTTTAGGAGAATATAATATCTTCTGAAGCCTTTTAATAACTCACCTTACGCGAAACGTCCCGAAGGTTCTCGTAACTCAAGCTTGCTTTCCAGGCAAACCTTCGGGACGGTGCATAACATCAGTTTAATAACATACAAGCACCGTCCCGAAGGTTTATTTCGAGTAAATTGATAGTCTAACGGCAACCTTCGGGACGTTTTTGATTGCCATTGCATTCCGCTTTTATTCCAGAATCTCCACTTCCATCCCCACTTCAAGCCTGCCCTCATTCAGGGGAATCACATTCATCCCAAAGATCGCGCCGAGTTTGTGTTTGCGATAGCCGCCCAGAGTTTTGAGCGGTTCTTTTTTTCTCTCAAGAGTGATTTGGTCTGTGGTGGTCACTTCGCAGCGTGCGCAGGGTTTGACGAGAGCCATTTCCACGTTGCCGATCTTGATGCGCTTCCATGTGTCTTCTGCGAAAGGCTCGCAGTCCTTGACGACAATGTTCGGGCGGAATCGATTCATCGGGATGGGAGAATCAAGCTTCGAGTTTAAGTCCCGAAGCGATGCTTCAGAGATGATCAGGATCGGGTAGCCGTCTGCAAATCCAGTGTGGTCATCTGCTTGGACGGCGTATTCTTGATTCAGTTTGCGTTGAAATCCATCCGCGATGTGAACGAGGCGGACGGGTGTGCCGAGCCAATCCGAAAGCCATTGAGCAGACTCTTCGCCCTGATCCACGGCTTGCACGCCTGTGCTTTTCCAAATGTTTACAGGGTACGTCGCGCCTGATTTTTGAATTCCGAATTGGATCGAATCAAAATTCGGCGCAGAGAGCGTGACCGAATCGTTTTTCAGCGTTGGAGTGATGAGCGCGAGTTTGGGATATTCGCGCTGGGTGAGGAATTCACCGTCGGGTGTGACCACCATCATGCGGCGGTCGTGTTCAAGGCCCATGCGTTCAACGTTGGATGACTGCACATCGAATCCGCGGCAGGCTTTGATGGGGTAGTATGTGATGTTTGAAAGAGTGGGCATGTGAGTCCTTGTGAATAAGACGATAGACCATGGACGACAGACCACGGACGATGGACAACATGGTCCGTGGTCTGTCGTCCGTCGTCTTCTTAAGCGATCTCGTCGTAAATGATTTTTGAAATTTGAGCCATGCAATTGTGCGCTTCGTTTTCGTGCTCTTCGGGGAAGCCGTGTGTGAAAATTGAGATGGCGTACGGCTCGCGGCTCTGCGGAAAGACAATGCCCGTATCGTGAAAGAATGAACCTGTCCAGCCTGTTTTGTGCGCGACCTTTGCAGAGGATGGCAGTAATGCGGGAATACTTTCATTGAATTCCTGCCCAAGCATGATCTGTATCATTTCATCACAGGCTTCTTTTGAAACAACTTTGCCTTCCGCAATCAAGCGCATCATATATGTGGAACTGCGCGCGCTAGCCGAATTGTTGATGTTCAACTGATACGCCTTCTTATCCTCCAGCCCGCGGATGACTGTCATGTCTGCAATGCCAAGTTCTTTGATGAAGGCATCCACGCGCGCGGCGCCAACTTTTTCCATCAACAAATTGGTGGCGAGGTTGCTGCTGCGTACGATCATCAAGCGCGTCAATTCGCGAATGCTTTCTGTTTCGCCAACGCGTTTGTATAAAGTGGGTTCGGAATCGTCGGCAGGGTCAAGCGCGAATTCACTTCCATCCACAATGCTTTTGAACGAGTTGAAAATTTTCAATCGCTCATCCAGCGAAAGCAGACCCGCCTGCGCCTGACGGAATACTTCCATCATCACGGGTACTTTCATCGTGCTGGCAGGGTGCATGATCTCGTCGGCGTTGATGAGAATTTCCTTTTGCGTTTGCAGGTCGCACACTGCAACTGAAATTGCCTTGTCTGCGAATTGCGAGCTTTGCGAGATAAATTCTTCAAGTTGAGTCATGGGCGCAATTGTAACAAACCCCTTACCCACTGCCATCTTCTTGATTGTTAATTCTTCACGAAGATGAATTGTTTCTATCTTGCTGTCCCCGCACATCACACGAAGCGGAGTTATCCGCCGCTTTCAAATTTGAAGGAAACCTTCACTTTGGTGCGATACATCGTCACCTTGCCTTCTTCCAACACCATATCCATTTGCGCAACTTCGGCAACGCGCAGTTCGCGCAAAGATTGCGCCGCGCGTTCCACAGCGGCCGCTGCGGCTTTCTCCCACGATTCGGAACTGGTGCCAACCAACTCGATCACTTTATAAACGCTTTCTGCCATGGTAGTTCTCCTTTTTTGTCGTTGCTTTATGATTGTAAAATCACTATACAATATTTTTCACGGCAATACAACTTTCATTCTTACATCCACCGCCACCGCGCCTTTGCTCAACACGCGCAACGGATTGATCTCGATCTCTGCGATATTTTCGTGCTCGATTGCGAGGTGCGATAATTTGATCAAGACATCGATGACAGAATCCTCGTCAACGGACAGGATGCTGCGGAAGCCTTTTAGCTTTCTCCCAGCCCACGTTCTTCGCATCATCGACTCCGCCCCGGCCTGATTCAGCGGCGCCAGGGCAAATGCCACATCCTTGCGACCTTCCACCTCGATGCCGCCTGAGCCGAACATCATCAACGCCCCAAACAGCGGATCGCGCACCATGCCGATGATGACTTCCTGCCCCTCGGCGATTTGACGCTGCAGATGCACGCCTTCGATTCGTGGAGGTGGAACCAGCTTTTCGATCCGTTTCACCATCTTCGTGTAGGCGCTCTGGAGAAACTCTGTGTCTTTGATGTTGAGAATGACTCCGCCTACATCCGACTTGTGCAAAATATCAGGTGACGCGATCTTCATCACCAGCGGGAAGCCGAGTTCGTTTGCGATGGTGACTGCTTCGTTTTTGTCCCGCGCGAGTTTGATGGGGGCGGTGGTGATTCCGTAGGAGGTGAGGAGTTCATCAAGTGAATTGACGATGGACAATTGACGATGGACGATATGGTCTATGGCGCTGTTCTGATGGTTCGACTTTCGCTCAGCGTGTCGAAGGGTCTGTAGCCTATGGTCGAGATTATCAAGATATTCTGCTCGACGCGCAAGAGCGCCCAGTGCAGATGCTGCGCGTTCAGGGAATGGATAGGTTGGAATTTTTGCGCGTTGAAATACTTTGTTGGCTTCTTCAACAAGAGTCGATCCCATCAACGCAATGACAACAGGCTTTGACTCTGGAGTCTCGAAGCTCGTGTGCCCGTATGGGTATGCTTCGGGACTTTTGGACAGCAAGCTGCTTGACTCCAGAGTCTGAACGATTTTCTCCGCAACATCTTCCGTCTTGAACATCGGCGGGGGAGGGAGAATCACCAGCACGCCATCCACGTTTTCATCCTGCAATAAAATTTTCAGGCAGGTGGCGTAGGCCTCGGGCGAGGCGGAGGCGAGCATGTCTACGGGGTTGTGGACACTGGCTGAGGGGGGCAGGGTTGTAGCCAAAGCTTTCAGCGTGGACTCTGCCAGTTGAGACAGAACCAGCCCGTTCGTTTCGAGTGAATCGGCGGCGATTACGCCAGGTCCGCCTGCGTTGGTCAATATCGCAATGCCACGCGGGTCTCGATATGCTCGCGAAGTGCGCTCGCTACTCGACCACCGTGGCAATGGACAATTTTCCAACGCCCGCGCCCAGTCAAACATTTGCTCGGCGGTATCGGCGCGCAAAACGCCTGCCTTCGCGAAAGCCGCGTCGAATGCCGCTTCGGAGCCAGCCAGCGCACCCGTGTGGGAGGCGGCGGCTTTTTGTCCCGCTTCAAAGCGACCGACTTTCAACGCAATGACGGGTTTATGTTTCGTGATTTCGCTTGCGGCTTGAACGAATTTTGCGCCGTCCGAAACGCTTTCCATGTACAGCACGATGACGCGCGTGTGCTCATCCTTTGCGACTTCGGGCAGCACATCCGTCTCGTTGACATCGGCCTGATTGCCGAGGCTGACGATCTGCGAAAAACCGAAACCCTGCCCGCGCGCCC
>CAKKRM010000255.1 GCA_919902735.1 Anaerolineales bacterium
TCAAGTACTGAGCAGGGGATTTATCCCCGCGAACCACGAATGCACGAATAGCTGAATAGTTACAAAAAAGATGAGAATTCTTTCTTCTTTCGTGTTCACTCCACCCTGCTGACCGCCCCGATCTTCGCGTTCACCAGCTTCACCAAATCGCCCACACCCAATTGAATATCCAACCCGCGCTGGCCGCCTGAGATATAAATTTCATCGAAGAATTGCGCGGAAGAATCGAGCACAACCTGAAAGCCTTTGTTGATCAGCGCCAGCGGAGAAATGCCGCCAGCCTGCAAGCCCGTCAACTGTTCGGCCTCGCGCTCGCTGGGCAGGTACATTTTCTTCTCCCCTAAAAATGACGCCAGCATTTTCAAATCCACCACATGCGGAGCGGGGACCACCGCCAGCACGGGTTTGCCTTTTTCCCGCGTGGTGACGATGGTTTTGAAAACCTGCTCCGCGGGCGCTCCCATCAAGCGCGCAACTTCCACCGCGCCAAGTTTTTCAGCGGGAACTTCGTGCGCCGTGTATTTCACCTTGCGCGCATCCAAAAATCTTGTGACATTATTCGTGATCGTCATGTTGTATAAAATCCTGTACAATTATATAACTGATGTTACGCACCGTCCCGAAGGTTTGACTGGAAAGCAAGCCTGAATTACGAGAACCTCACCGCACTGGCGTACGGCGCAAGTATCGGGACGTTTCGCGTAAAGTGAGTTATATAATACCCGTGGGTATAAACATAAAGGAGGCAGACATGTCCAACCAGGAACAGGAAAGACTAAAACGACTCCGTGAAAAACAACTTCAAGCGCGCGACCCGCTCGTCAAACAGCGCAGCTTCCAGCATAGCAGTTCCGTCAAAGAAAAAAGAATGCGCAAACCCTTCTCCATGTCCAAGGCATGGAAAGACATTCCCCACATCATCAAAGCCCCATTCTACGCCCTCATCCTCGGCGTCATCCTCGTCTTCGTCCTGCCAATGTTCTGGAACTCGCCCTACGCGGTCATTGTCGGCACAGGCGCAACCCTCATATTTATTATATTTGGAGTTGTCTTTGGCAGTTCACTCGACTTGCGCGACGAAATCAAAGACCACATCAAATAGTTGGATGAAAAGCATCGCTTCGCTCTTAACTGACAACTGACTCAGCAAATAAACATTTTCCACTCCCAATCATCTGGAGGCAAAATGATCAGCACGGAAACCTTAACCCAGTTCGGCCTGTTCAACGGACTCCCCGAATCACTGCTCGAAGAGATTGCCGCCATCAGCAGGGAAGAGACCTGTAAAAAAGATGAGTTTGTCTTCCATGAAGGCGAAAAAGCGGACAAATTACATTTCCTCATCAATGGAAGCGTGGCTTTGCTCGTAAATCTAACCTCACGCCCTGAAAGCGTCACCGTCTCTTTTGTATCCACGCCTTTTCAAAGTTTCGGCTGGTCTGGCGTGGTGCCGCCCCACCATTACACCTCCAGCGCCAAATGTGATGAGGACTCAAACCTGCTCACCATCCCTGCCGAACCTTTCATGAAACTGCTGGAAAAGAATCCCGAAGCGGGCTTCAAGGTCATGCAGCGCATCACGGTCATCATCGCAGACCGTTTGCGAAACAGCCGTCAGGCGTTGTTAAAAACCATGTAACTCTGGAGTGGGCGGCTTGCTGCCCGTTTATCCATCAGCAAGCGGATGGACTCCAGGGTTGTAAAACTGTCAGCAAACAGAAGCAGGCATGGGCGCGGCGCGAAGCGTCCATGCCTGCTTTGATTCTTTACCCCGCGTAGTACAATTATCCGAATGAAAACAGCAACCGCGGCAATTCCTCTTGAAAAACTTTTGGATCAACTTCCAGAAACCTACACCGTTACAGACCGTGAGCTGGTGCAACGCGCATACATCGTGGCGGAGCAGGCGCACCGCGAGCAGAAGCGGCATTCGGGAGAGCCGTACATCAATCACTGCATTGCGGTTGCCAGTATTCTCGCAGAATTGAAAGTGCCGTCGGAAGTGATTGCGGCGGGGGTACTGCACGACACGGTGGAAGATACGAGCATCACGCTGGCGGACATCCGCCGCGATTTTGGGGATACGGTAAAAATTTTGGTGGACGGCGTGACCAAGCTCACCCACCTGCCGCGTGTTTCGCGCGGCGACCAGCACGCCGAAAATGGCGACAATGGAAATGACGCCGAAGAGCCGCTGACCGAACCTGCCCTGCTTGGCCGCAAGGAGGACATGATCTCGGAGACCCTGCGGAAAACCTTCCTGGCGATGGGCGAGGATGTGCGCGTGGTGCTGATCAAACTGGCTGACCGTTTGCATAACATGCGCACGCTTGGGCACATGCCCGAGCACAAGCGCAAACGCATCGCGCAGGAGACTTTGGATATTTTTGCCCCGCTCGCGAACCGACTCGGCATCTGGCAGATCAAGTGGGAATTGGAAGACCTGGGCTTTCGGCACGTGAACCCTGAAAAATATAAAGAGATCGCAGAACTGCTGGCCGAAAAAAGACCGGACCGAGAAACTCATCTGGAAATCATCAAAGAAAACCTGGTGAAACTGCTCGAGAAAAACAACATCAAAGCTGAGATCAGCGGGCGCCCAAAACACATTTATTCCATTTTCAAAAAGATGCAAAAAAAGGGCAAGCCCTTCAACATGGTGCATGATGTGCGCGCAGTGCGTTTGATCGTGCCGGATGTGCCTGCGTGCTATGCCGCGCTGGGCGTGATCCACACCACCTGGCGGCCGATCCCCGGCGAGTTCGACGATTACATTGCCGCGCCCAAGGATAATTTTTATCAGTCCCTGCATACGGCAGTGGTCTATGAAGATAAACGCCCGCTGGAAGTGCAGATCCGCACGACGGAGATGCACCTCAATGCGGAATACGGCATTGCCGCGCACTGGCGCTATAAGGAAGGCACGAAGCATTCCGATAAGAATTTCGAGCAGAGAATCAATTCCCTGCGTTCGATGATGGAATGGCGTTCGGACGTGAACGACGCCGCCGAATTCGTGGAATCGATGCGCAGCGATGTCTTTCAGGATCGCGTGTATATTTTCACCCCGCGCGGCGACATCATCGACCTGCCCGCTGGCTCCACCCCCATTGACTTTGCCTATCACGTCCACACGGATATTGGCCATCGCTGCCGTGGGGCGCGCGTAAATGGCAAGCTCGTTCCTCTTTATCAGGAATTAAAGACGGGTGACCAGATCGAAATCCTCACCACCAAACGCGGCGGGCCCAGCCGTGACTGGCTGAATGCAAACCTTGGCCTCATACGAACCTCCCGCGCGCGTTCGAAGATCAAGGTCTGGTTCAAGAAACAGGAGGATGAGCAAAACCTGGCGCAGGGACGCGACACGCTGGAGCGCGAACTGCAAAGGCTTGGCATCACCGAGATCAACTTTGAAAAGCTGGCGCGCGATCTCGGATATAAGACCCCAGATGAATTGTTCATTGCGCTCGGCTGCAGCGACCTGTCCATCAGCAAGATCATCAAGCAGTTTGCAGAGGATGAAGTAACGGAAGACATCCTTTCGGTAAACATGCCTTTCAAACCAACGACATCCACAGACGTAGTGGAAGTGGTTGGTTTGAAAGGTATGTTGTCCAGCATGGCGCGCTGCTGCAACCCCATGCCCGGCGACCAGATCGTGGGCTTCATCACCCGCGGGCGCGGCGCAACCATCCACCGGCAGGATTGTCCGAACATCCTGCAAACGAAAGACCGCGAAAGAATCCTGCAAGTTGGCTGGGGGCATGTGGAACGGACATATCCCGTGCCTGTAAATATCAAAGCTTATGACCGCCAGGGGCTTGTGAGCGATATATCCAACCTGCTTTCGGATGAAAATATCAATATCGCGAATGTGACGGTGAACGTCAACCGCAGCATTGCCGATTTGCGCCTGATCATTGAAGTGAAGGACATTACCCAGCTCAGCCGCATCCTCACCCGCATCGAAAATCTCCCCAACGTGATGGAAGCGCACCGCACGAATCCGGGCTGAAAACGTAGTCGCCCATTTATGGGTATGCAACGTAGCTTGTACACGGATTTTACGGACAGCACGGAAAAACCTGTAATATCCGTGATCGCACCACAAAAAGTAAAGGCATAACGCAAAGCGGCCAAGATTCAAAAGCGCAAAGAGATTTTGTAATATTTGGCAACTACTCAGGCTGATTGTCTTGCAACCCGTTTCGGCGGGCTAAAGCCCTGCCTCAGTACATGGAAGCCCTTCGGGCTTAGTCCGCTTTAGCGGACTTTCAAGTACTGAGCAGGGGATTTATCCCCGCGAACCACGAATGCACGAATAGCTGAGTAGTTACAATATTTGGCAACCACTCAGTCGTCATTGCTAGCCGCCGCTCTTGTACTTTGGCGGCGAAGCAATCTCCGTGTCGTTGAGAGGGGATTACTTCGGGCAAGTCGCGCCTTCGCGTTAAATTTTTGTTTTTGCAGTAGACTCTTTCGTGTTTTCCGCGTACCTAAAAAAATTTAACGATTCACGAATAATTCAGAGAACAGGCATGGGGTATAATCGCGCCGATTTCAACATGCTATCCGTAACCGAAGCCAGCGAACGCATCCTTTCAAACTTTCAAACCACTGCAACAGAAAGCATTCCCCTGATTGCATGTGCAAACCGTGTGTTGGCTATTGACATTGCCGCCGCGCACGATCTCCCCTTTTTCGACAATTCAGCCATGGATGGATTTGCCATCCGCGCAGAAGATACCTCCGCCTCTCCCTTGACCTTGAAAGTGGTTGCAGACATCCCGGCAGGTTCCACGCCGAAAGCAACTCTTAAACCCGGCCAGGCCGCGCGCATTATGACAGGCGCGCAATTGCCTGCAGGCGCAAATGCCGTCATCCCCGTGGAAGATACAGATTTTCATAACCGCGCAGCAGGCACGCCCGCCCCAAAAACCATCTCATTTACAAAAGCCATCGAAGCGGGTGAAAACGTCCGCCCGCGCGGCATGGACATTCACGCAGGTGAAGTGGTTTTGAAAAAGGGACAAACCCTCAAGCCACAGGATTTGGGACTGCTGGCAATGCTTGGAATTTCAAATGTGCAGGTGCATAAAAAGCCGCGTGTGGCCTTGCTCTCTTCGGGAGACGAACTGCTCGAAGTGGACGCTCCGCTTGAATCAGGCAAGATCCGCGATTCGAATTCGTACACGCTGGCGGCGTCCATCGAGAGCGCAGGCGGTGAAGTTCTGCGGCTGGGCGTGGCAAAAGACACACGCGCATCGGTGGAGGCGCTTTTCCAAAAAGCAATCCGCGAGGATGCGGATTTCATTCTCTCGTCTGCGGGGGTGAGCGTGGGCGCGTTTGACTACGTGAAGGAAGTTGTCGAAGCCAATGGCTCATTGATTTTTTGGCGGGTCAACATGCGCCCGGGCAAGCCGCTGGCTTTCGGAAAATATCTCGATAAGCAATTCATCGGTTTGCCGGGCAACCCTGTTTCGGCCTTCGTTGGGTTCGAGGTTTTTGTGCGTCCCGTGCTCGAGCGGCTGAGCGGCAAATTGGACGGAAACAGGCGCAGGATTAAAGTAAGAAGCGCGGAAGAGATCGAGTCTGATGGACGGGAAAGTTATCTGCGGGCAAAAATCCGTGAAGAGAACGGCATCCAAATCGCCCGCCTGACGGGACATCAGGGGTCTGGAAATCTGCTTTCGCTGGTGCAGGCGGATGCTTTACTTATTATCCCCGCTGGTGTAAAATGCGTGCCTGCTGGTCAGGAAATAGAGGCTTTACTACTGTGAGGAAGCATGGATAAATGGCTGTATCGCGCATCGCTTGCGCTTGTGATCGTCGGCTTGCTTGTTTCGATTTATATGACCATTTACAAGGTCACATCCAATGAAAGCATGTGCCTGGGTTCCGGCGATTGCTCCACCGTGAATGCCAGCCGCTATGCGTCAGTGAACAATTTCCCCGTGGCGGCCATTGGCATTCTTGGATACGCGGCGATCCTCGGGACGCTTTTGTTCGAGAAGCGCAATTCGTTCTTCAGGCAGAACGGCACGCTGATGATCTTCGGCATGGCGCTGACAGGTTTTATTTTTACTGTCTGGCTGATCTATGTGGAGATCGCACTATTGAAAGCCATCTGCCCGTTCTGTGTCACATCACAGGTTGCAATGACGCTCATTTTCATCCTTGCCGTCATTCGCCTGATCAAAAACCCCCAATCTTAGGAGGAAGTGAAATATGCCCCGTATTAAATGTCACTATGTAGATTGTGTGTTCGTCGATGAAGGATATTGTTCCGCCGCCGCAGTGGAGTTGGACCCGGACACCGGCTGCGCCACCTATTCCCCCTCAGACGCCGCCGTTGTTAAAGCGGATGACTGGGACGAAGATGAAGAATCAGCAGAATGGGAAGATGAGGAATCCGATGAAGATGATGATGAATGGCTCGAAGACGAGGATGAGTTCTAATCCTTCGACACAGCTCAGGGTGCCTTCGCTTCATTCCTACCTGAAAGTTGATTCTGTAAAAAAAGCCTTCCCTGCGCGAGAAGGTTTTTTTATTTTTTTCCACTGGAGAAGTAAATGACCGCCTCATCAAAACTCCCGAATTTGATCAAAGCGGCGCAATCATTGTTTTATTTGAATGCCATCATTTGGCTGGCAATCGGCGTTGCGAGTCTGATCCGAATGTCAAATGACAGCCCGGAACTTGTCGTTATCATGGGGGTCATTGCCGCGCTGATGTTCGGGAACGCCGCGGCCATGGTATGGAGCGGGTTTGGGCTTGGCAAAGGAGGGAAATATTATTATTTTGTGGCGCTCGCGGTGATAAGCATCAACATCATTTTAACTGTGACCGATGAGTTCGGAATATATGACCTTATCACTCTCGTGATCGACATGATAATTTTTGGAATCCTGATCGCGATCAGAAAAAATTATTTAGCCAGTTGATACAACAAAACGCCCGCCGCCACGGCCAGGTTGAGCGAGCTGACACGTCCCTGCATGGGCATGGACAAGGTCACATCACAAACGGCGGTTTGCTCTTGAGAAAGTCCCTTTTGCTCGTTGCCCAACACCAACACCCAGGGGATTTGCGGTACAAGGGTTTGATAATCCACCTCTGCTTTGGCAGATGTGCCGATCAGTTGATATTTTCCTTCACGCGCCCAACCTAGAAAATCATGAAATGAGGTTTGGATAACAGGCTTCCAGAATAACGTCCCCATGCTGGCGCGGATCACGGAGGGATGGTACAGCTCCACGCCGCCGCCGAGCAGGAAGAGCGCGTCCACGCCGACTGCATCCAATGTGCGCAAGATCGTCCCGACATTGCCAGGGTCCTGCGGAGAGACAAGCGCAACCGCGCGCTTGAACGGCTTCACATCCTTGAGTTGGCTTTTCTTTTGGCGGACGATGGCAATAATCCCCTGAGGGTTTTCCTTGTCTGCCAATGATTCCATCACTTGCGCAGTAACAGGCTGGGGCTTGAAAGAGAAGCGCGAGATCAATTCATGCGCAAAGGGACTGGTCAGCACTCCCGATGAATACAGGATCGTTTCCACCTCCCAACCCGCTTCCACCACTTCGCCAACGTGGTGAATCCCTTCCACGAGAAATAACCCGCTTTCATTGCGCGCCTTCTTCTGGCGCAAAGCGCGCGCCTGCTTAATCAGTGAATTGCTTGTGCTGGTAATCAATGGCTTTTGCATATCTCCATTGTAAATGATTATTTACGAGACTACGCCCGGGCTGTAAAATCTCCCGATTTTGCAGTATTTAACTCACCTTACGCACCGCCTATGATTCCCTCCCGAAGGACATCGGGACGATGT
>CAKKRM010000256.1 GCA_919902735.1 Anaerolineales bacterium
TGTTTCATATTCAATCATTCGCCTATCATAACGCTATTTCCGATAACGTCTAATGTTTGCGACAGCGATAAAGAACGTGTTTATTGTTTAAAACAAATGCTTCGCATAAATCCTAAAAACGAAAAAGCGAATCAGTTGCTCAGTGAACTCACTGCGGCTGATTTTCTACTAGAGCGACCATCTATACCACCAACAAATCTTGAGCCTCAATCAATAATGGAACAAAAACTGCCATCTGTAGGGCGCATGGAAATGATGTTAGCGCGTGGCAAGTCTCAATCAACAACGGAACAAAAACCACCATCTGTTTCAACTGCTCAAACTGAAAAAAATGTCGTGTCGCAAAAAACGTCTGACCCGACACAACAAAAAAAATTACAAATCGGAATCGTCGCAGTTTTGTTTATTTGTATTATCTGTTTATGCATTAATTTTATGCCAAATTTGAATAAATCTTCTAATCCTCCAACGACCGCAAAAAAACAATTAACCGTACCAGTTGGACAACTTGCACAATATGTGGATACCTACTCAAATTATGATGAAGTTTTTGTAACTAAAAAAGATGGCAGTTTGGATGCAAGACCAAACGACCTAGAAGAACTTTGTTTGGACATGCTATATTATCGAAAGAAAATTATCGAATATACTCAGTCTGGAGAAACTGAAAAGGCTGATGAGGCAAGAATTTGGTTAAACAGAACTAACGCTTGGTTAAATGCGTATGATGAAAATGATATTGGATATATGTGGACAATTATAGAAAAAAGAAATAAATGAATTTATAGAAATACAAAACATATCTTGGAGAGAATCTATGAAAAAAGATAATGTAAGTCGCCCCGTCAGCGAATTGATTAAAGAAGTTCTGGGCACTATTTCCCGACCCTATCCAGAAAATATCACTGACCAAGTTTGCCTCGCTATTCAAAAGAAAAGTGATTGGCGTAACCGCTATAACCGTCTTGTGCGTAGTTATAGCAAATGGTCAGTAAATAGTCAGATTGGACGTTCAACCCTTCAAATAACTGGCTTAAAAAATTTGGGTTTACGGGCAAAGGCTACCAGTTCATTAATCAAGACCTATACAAGACTCGGCTAAAGTCACAGTTTCTTTTTTCAATCAGCGTTTTGGTAGGCGCAAAGTTGCCCAACAAAGCGTGCACCCGACGCTGGGGATTCTGGCGCGATTCCAAGCATTTTTCTACGCCTCAGCATTTTCCCAGTCGGACGGCGTTCCGCCGCCCGCCCCAGCGCGGGTAACGCAAACCGTTGGCTGGCTGACGCCAAAGAGCAAAAACAAAACCGTCTTTGAATCGCAAGTTTCGTTTTCGTTTGTCTCAAAAAGCAAATTCACCTTTTGGGTTTGGTCATTTTTTTAGCGGTGGTTTCGACAGGCTTTCTTTTTGGTTTACCTTCGTTCTGGTTTTCAAATTATCGGGTTTGTAAATTTAGTTTTGTCTTTTCAATTTTCGTTTTGGCATTGGTCAAAGTTTTGGTTAATTGTCGCTTGTAATTATTTGGCGTATTTTTTGGTCAAGTCATTTTGGCGCAGGTTCTTTTCTTCGGCTATGTTCTTGGTAAGTTTTATAGGTTTCCTAAAATCTGCTCGGTTTCGTTGGCGAAATTTCAAGTTTGGCTAAATCAGGTTTTCAAAATAGGCTTGATTTCTTCGGCAAAAGTTTTGGTAAATTTTATTTCGGCTCTTTGGTCAAGTTTTTTGGCAAAGATTTTGGCATATGTTTTTTGGTTCTTGCTAAAGATTAAAGTTCGTGC
>CAKKRM010000257.1 GCA_919902735.1 Anaerolineales bacterium
TAAAACGACGCCATGAATTCAGAACCACGTCAAGCGACTTTGCAACAACCATATTCACCGGGCATGGTTTTCTCAAAGGGGGAAGCAGCTTTCAGCATAACCGAATCAACTGTCGTATTAAAGCAGGAGGCGTCTGGTCGGGGCGAAGGTTCAGGGGAAGAATATCCAATGTCAACCCAGCCGTTATCACGCAGACTAAAAAGGAGCGGCGAAGTGTTTCGCCGCTCCTTTTTTGATTCGTTCAAATTTCTCTTATGGGCAATTGGCAAGATTCGCCTGACCAGAGTTGGCGCCTACTTTCATACAGGCAGTGTTCACCGCCTCGAAATTGCTCCCTGTAAGAACATCCAATTTGTGGAGCATCACGTTATCCCAGCGTTCATCCGGAACGCCATTGATAACCCAGGGGCCGCCGTTATCCGCGTTTACAATCCCATAGACTTTCATGGTACGTAAAATGACTTGCAAAACAGGGTCAAAACCGCTGATGTTGTAATTGGCCTTCAGTCGGAAGCGCGCGCCGAACGGAACCGGGCTGGCGCAGGAACCGCTCCTGGCCTGGTGCCGTGCCGGCCAAATATACCAATCCGGCGAACAGTTTACTGTAAAGCGCAGGGCGTGAGGGATGATTTGATCGCTCGGGTTTGGCTGTTGCAGGGCGGTTACAATTTCCTGATAGCGTGCCAAACCAGCCAGAATGGGCAGCCCTGCGGCGTCGGCGGATGTCCATACATCGGGACGCAGGGCGTTGCTGTCCATATCCCAGATTGCGCCAGAACCGCCGGACCATTGACCGCCGCTAAACGACATATCATACGTTTCATAAAGAATGCAGGTGTCCGTGTCTACAACTAATATATGATGATCTGAACCCCATTCGCGTGCGGGACTGTTGGGGATGGGATATGGGCCCGGGTCCGACTGTGTGGGGTAATAAAAATCGACATCATATTTTGTGACCGCTGAGCCAGACACAACGTTATATGGAATGCCGATAGGGCCGCCATCCCATAAGCCCGAGCCAAAATCCATGTGAAAATGCCTGTCGGCGCCGATGGAGTTGATCCATGCAGAAGATCTTGAATCAACACTTAATGTGTTGACCGGGGTATTCCAATAATTATTGGCGGGGAAAACCGCGCACTTGGCGGGGATGTTGGGGGCATTGCCAAGCACATAAGCCGTGGTTACCAATACTCCTTCATAATCGATACTGGCATTACCGCCGGCATTATCGGATTGCAAGAGAATTCGCACAACACCAGTCTCCTGGATATGCGCCTGCGGGTTCGGCACTTTGAAAACAAAGGTTTTCCAAACGTTTTTCTTTGCGCCCTGGTTTGTTCCGATCTTCGTCCAGCTTTGAGCAGACCAGTTGTATGCGTACCAGGTCCAGGTTTGGGAGCCGGCGGGTAACCCGCGGTAGCTTACCTTTACTTTAAGAGAAGTCAGCGATTCGGGGGGCATTGAAGCAGGGACTCTGTATGTGCGATAGCCTTTGTAGATTTTACCCGGGGTCTTAAATACCATAAATGTAGCATGGTCAATGGTGTCCAGTGCGGAAAGGCTCCCAGCCGAGCTGCCACTCAAATTTTTATTGGCAGTCGGTGATAGGGTGATACTGGCTGCAACTGCATTGCTCAACGGAATGGATGTCAACACAGACAGCATAAAAACAAAAAATAAAAAGCGATGTAATTTCATGCGTTTTCCTCTTGAATTGATTTTAACCAAATCCGCCCGTATCATCGCCTGTCAAACAAAGGGAATCAATAACAATTTTGCAAGTTTGGGGTTTTCTTAGCCATTTCAGCGGGATTTAGTATACGGCGCGGTATTTTTTTACAGTGGTATCGTAAAAAAGAATGAACTCCCCCGCCCTGCTTCACTTTCGAACCAGGTCTCACCATCGTGCAAATCAATGATGTACTCCACGATCTTCAAGCCAAGCCCGAAGCCGAGGCGCGGATCGTTTTTATCTTCAAGGATGGTTTCGAAAGGCTCAAACACTTTTTCCTGATCCGCTTCGGCTATCCCCATGCCTGTATCGCTGACTTGGAACACGATTTGATTATGCTCATTCACCACGCGGACGGTTACCGTTCCACGCTCGGTAAACTTGATCGCATTGTGGATGTAATTCAACAAAGCCTGTGAAAGGCGGGTAGGATCGCCTTCGATGGTCGGAAGGTTTTCTGGAATTTCCTCTTCCAATGTGACGTCAACCTTTTGTTCGATCAACTGATCCGCAATGGTCATCACGCCGTCCAGCAGGGCGTAAATATCCACATCTTGCAAATCCAGTTCCATGCGGCCAGTGACGGCTTCGGCATAATCCTGAAAGTCGTTCACCTGCCCAATGAGCGGGGCCAGCGCGGCCTGAATATGTTCAATCGGAGAATCCTTGATGTCAATATAATCCTCCAATTCTTCGATGCGGTACAGGTCGTTGACCCTGACCTGCGCTTCGGCGAGTCCCTTGCGCAGGTGTCGGGACATTTTGTATAAAAATTCGTTTTGAGTGTCTGTCATCGTTCACTCCTGAAATCCCGTTTTGTATAGTTCGTAATAGCGGCCCTTCAACTCGAGCAAGTCCGCGTGCCTGCCCTGCTCGATGATCTTTCCGCCGTCAATGACAACTATTTTATCTGCATTCGTAATCGTGGACAAGCGATGCGCGATCACAAAGGATGTGCGTCCCTTCAATAGCTTAATCAAGGCGCGTTGAATGATCTGTTCAGTCTGAATATCTACAGAAGATGTGGCTTCGTCCAAAATCAAAATGCGCGGGTCTGCCAGCAGCGCGCGCGCAAATGAAATCAACTGACGCTGGCCCACGCTCAAGGTCGCGCCGCCTTCCTCCACAGAGGTTTCGTAGCCGTTCTTCAAGCCAAGAATAAAATCATGCGCGCCAACGGCAGTTGCGGCGGCGATCACTTCTTCATCGCTCGCATCCAAACGCCCGAACAAAATATTTTCCTTCACCGTGCCGTTGAATAGAAACGGGTCTTGCAGAACCATGCCCATTTGAGCGCGCAGCGATTGCTGAGTCACCGTCCGCAAGTCCACACCGTCCACGCGCAAACAGCCGTCCGTTGGGTCATGGAAGCGAGTGAGAAGTTTGACGATGGTGGTCTTGCCGGCGCCCGTCTCCCCCACCAACGCAATCGTCTCGCCCGCTTTCACATCCAGATTGATTTGATCGAGGACAAGCGTCGGGTCGTCGGAATAATGAAAGGTGACATTTTCGAATCGCACCCCGCCGACGATTGATTCCATTTCTTTGGCATTCACTGCATCCTGAACATCCACAGGAGTGTTGAGCAATTCCAAAATTCTTTCGCCGCCTGCCATCGTGGATTGGAGCGTATCGAAGCGGCGGCTCAAATCGCGGATCGGCTCGAAGAAACGATCCACATAAAGTACGAAAGCGATCAACACACCCGGCGTAATCGACTCACCCAATACTGCCGTGCCGCCCACATAAACCACCAGCGCGGTTGCAATCGAGCCAAGCACATCCACAACAGGCGTGAACACCGAAGCGACCTTGGCCGCATCAAGACTCGTCTCGTAAAAATAACAGTTGACATATTCCTTGAAAGTTTTGTAATTCCGCTCCTGACGCGAAAACGCCTGCACCACCCGCACGCCATTGACATTTTCCGCCAGCACAGAATTCGTCCACGAAACGGCGGCACGCACTTTGCGATAATTCTTGCGCGCAACCGAACGAAACGCCACGGTTGCCAACACCATGAAAGGCAGAACGGCAAAGGTCAGCAGGGATAGTTTCAAATTCAAAGCCAGCATCGCGATCAATGTGCCAACGATCCCAAGCAAATTGCGGACGATGGCCAGCACCGCCCAGGTGATAAATTCGCGCAGCGTACCCACATCATTGATCACGCGCGTGATCACACGTCCCACGCTGTAGCAGTTGTAAAAACTCAACGAGAGTTTTTGCAAATGTCCGAACATGGCAGTACGCACATCATACAAAACATACTGCCCCACGCGAGACATGATGCGAACGCGAAGATAATTCACGCCCAATTGAATAACCGAAACCCCAAGGAAGATCAGCACGGTCTGCTTTAGTGAAACAATATTATTTACCGCAATGCCATCATCTATCGCCAGCTTCACAAAATACGGCCCCGATACAGAAGCCGCCGTCACCAGGATCATGAAAAATAAAGCAATGAGCATTTGTTGAGTGTACGGCCTGACGAATCGCAAAAGCCCGCGCGCCACTTTGGGGTCGTACATCTTGTCGAGGATTTCCTCAGACTGGGTGATGAATGTTGGAGGGATGATTTTAGGCATACGTTTCAGGTTTCAAGTATCAAGTTTCAGGTTCTGGAACCAAAGAGGTGCAGAGTTCTCAAGGAAGAACGTTTAGAACTCCGCGCGCTCTGCGACTCCGCGGTATATTTTTTCAAAAACAGGTCTGCGTATTACCTCTTATGTATCCGGCTTTCTCTGCATCAATATATTCTCATGGGTTTCACTTCCGCCCGCGGCGCCAGCAACCTCTTGAGCCACTTCCATTTCATCTGCAAACCTTGCCTGCCCCACCAATTGCAGATCGTGGATTTCCCTGTACAAGCCGCCTTCCTTCAACAGCTCGTCATGCGTACCGCGTTGAACAATGCGGCCTTTGTCCATCACGAGGATCATGTCTGCGCGCCGCACGGTGGACAGGCGATGTGCGATCACAAAAGTGGTTCTGCCTTCCATCAATTTATCCAACGCGGCCTGAATGAGTTTTTCCGTTTGCGTATCCACACTCGAAAGCGAATCATCCAAAATTAAAATTCGCGGATTCATCAACAGCGCCCGCGCAATCGCCACACGCTGACGCTGCCCGCCAGATAACGTCACACCGCGCTCGCCAACCACGGTCTCGTAGCCGTTTGGAAATCCTTCGATAAATTCATGCGCCTGCGACGCCCTCGCCGCGGCAATCACTTCTTCCGTCGTTGCATCGGGCCTGCCATAGGCAATATTATTTTTAATCGAATCTGAAAACAGCAGGGATGTTTGCAACACGATCCCAATTTGATTTCTCAACACCGCCAAATCAAGTTCGCGGACATCGTGCCCGTCCACCAAAACCGAGCCTTCGCTGACATCATAAAAGCGCGGGATGAGATTCACGAAGGAAGTTTTTCCCGACCCCGTTGGGCCGATCAACGCGACCAAACGGTTCGGTTCGACCTTCAAGCTGATTCCGTCCAACGAGGCATTTTTCTCGTTTTGATATTTCAGCCCCACCTCGCGGAATTCCACCTCACCGCGCAAATTCTCCAGCTTGATTGCATTTGCTTTGGATTGAATCGCGGGCGCAACATCCAGCACTTCGAGCACACGCTGCGCGCCCGCTGCAGCTTCGCCGCCTGCGTTGACGAGTCCCGTCAAGGCCTGGGCGGGTTCCGCCATCATCAAAATATAGGCATTGAAGGCGACAATCGCGCCGATGGTGAGCGTTCCATCCAAAACCATTTGTCCGCCAAACCAGAGGATGAGCATGGTGCTGATCAAGGTCAGCCAGTTGGTGGTGGGCATGATCTTCGCCCATTCATCTATCACTTTCACCCAGGTTTTGAAGACATCCTTATTGGCCTTGTCGAAGCGTTCGATCTCGTAATCTTCGCGGGCAAAAGCGCGCACCACCTGCACGCCCGTCACATTCTCCTGCAATCGGTTGGATACTTCGCCAATGGCTGAATCCACGGCGAAGAATAGCTTGCCGATCTTTGTCCCAAAACTGGAGGTCATGATGATGAGCGGGATGATCGGCAAAAGGGAAATTACCGCCAAAGTTGGGTTGACCGAAAACATCACGAACAGGATGCCAAAGGAAAGAAAAACAAAACGCACCAATTCCGCGATGGATGAGCCTGCAAACTTTTCGATGGAACGCACGTCTTCGATGCAGCGCGAGATCAACTGTCCGCTTTGGGCGTGGTCGTGATAGGAAAATGGCAGGTATTGAATGTGGTCGTACAAACGATTGCGTAAATCATAGCCGACGTTGACGGCGATCCACTCGGAAATGTATCGGTGAGATAAATTCAAAAGTGCAGAACCAAGCCCGAGCGCAAACAAAAGAAGCGCAGAGCGAATCAGATTCGTCGTCTCACCGCCCACCAATCCAACATCGATCACAGATTGGATGATGCGCGGCACAAGCAGGTTGAGTCCTGTCAACGTCAACAACATAACGAGTGAAGTGAGTACCTGCCAGATGTAAGGTTTGAGAAATGTGGAGATGCGAAGTAGGTTTTTCATAAACGGAGTTTTTAGGATACCACATAACAATGCACACAAAAAATCGGGCTGACTTGAGTCAGCCCGATTTAATGA
>CAKKRM010000258.1 GCA_919902735.1 Anaerolineales bacterium
TTCTTCCTTTTCCCCATCTTACTCCTATTTTTCCGAAACTTTAGACCACACCCGGCTTGGCGAGCAGTTTCTATCACCATCTGGATGACCCGCCAACCCGCTTCAACGGAAGAAACCATTATTGTCAGGTGATCTGCGAAAGGTTCGTGTTTATTTTCATTACAAGATTGGCAACTCTCAAATAAATAAAAAAAGCCCCGAAGTTTTCTGCTTCAGGGCTTTACGGATCACGCAACACGCAACAAGAGTTTACTCTTCCTTCTTGGCTTCCATTTCCTTCTTGTGCGCTTCGATGATCGGGCCTGTGATGTGAGTTGGGACCGTATCGTAGTGATCGAAGTCCATCGTAAAGTAGCCGCGGCCACCGGTAATGGAGCGGAGCTGGGTGGTGTAGCGCAACACTTCAGCCAGCGGCACATGCGCCACGATGACGGTGTTGCCGAATTCTGAATCCGTCCCTTGCACGCGTCCACGGCGCGTATTGAGGTCGCTCATCACGTCGCCCATGTTCGCATCCGGAACCGTCACACGGATGTTCATGATCGGTTCGAATAAAACGGGGCCTGCATCATTTACTGCCAGCTTGAAGGCTTCACGGCCTGCAATCTCAAAGGCCAAAGGCTTGGAATCCACCTCGTGCTCTTTGCCGTCATACACGATCACTTTGACATTACTCATTGGGTAGCCCGCAAACGCGCCGCGTTCCATCGTAGCCTTAATGCCCTTTTCAATCGGGGGCAGGTAGGATTTCGACAGGTTCATGCCAACGAGTTCATCTTCAAACTCAAAGTCGGCTGTGGGCAGGGGTTCAATGCGAAGGTGTACTTCGCCAAATTGACCCGAGCCGCCGCTTTGCTTCTTGTGGCGGTATTGACCGCTGGCTTTGCGTGTAATACCTTCGCGATACGGAACACGCGGCTCATGGGTCGCAAGTCCCACCTGGAATTTAGTCTGGGCACGGTGCAGCGCCACATCGATGTGCTGATCGCCCAGACCCTTCAAAACGGTCTCGTGAGTGATGTGGTCGTTTTCCCAAACAAGGGTGACATCCTCTTCACAGAGCTTCGTCAAAGTCGGGGAGATCTTTGCGGCATCTGCCTGGCTCTTCGGGGTGATCGCCACACGATACAACGCAGCAGGGAATATCGGCTTTTCGATGGTAAGTGGATGTCCCTTTTCACAGAAGGTGTCGCCTGTGGCAGTTGCATTCAATTTGGAAACAGCCGCAATATCGCCAGCATGGATTATCTTCGCGGCAATCACTTCCTTGCCACGCTGGAAATGCAAACCAGACACACGTTCGTCTGCGCTTTTGTTTTGATTCCACACATGCGCATCAGCTTGAATAGAGCCTGAGAACACGCGGAAGTATGTCATCCTGCCGACAAATGGATCGGCGGTGGTCTTCCACACATAAGCCGCCAAAGGTTCGGTGTCTGAGGGTTTCAATTCCTCTTCGCCATTTTTACCTTGCGCAACACGCCTGAGGGCCTGCAACGGAGAAGGCAGTAAATCAATGATGTCATTGAGCAGGGCAATCGCGCCCACTTCATGTCCGCCGGCGGCGCAGAACACAGGCACGAATGCCCCAGCGTAGACGACATCTTCCAGTCCGCGCACCATCTCGGCGTCGGAAAGGGAACCGTTCTCGAGGTATTTTTCCATCAACTCATCTTCACCCTCTGCCGCGGCTTCCACGAGCGCAAAGTGGGCTTTTTCCGCCGCTTCTTGTAAATCAGCAGGGATATCACCCGTGGTCTTTCCATCGCCAATATAAGCCTTCATTCCGATGATATCGACCACACCCTTGAAATTCTGTTTTTCGCCGATTGGCAAATGGACTTTAATGGCGCGTTTTCCGCGTACGCGTACAAATTCTGCTATCGCCTCATAGGTTGTTTCAAAATCAGCATTATCGCGATCCATCTTGTTGATGACAAAGAATCGCGGCAGGTTGAATTGGTCGGCATAACGCCAGGCAAGTTCAGTGCCAACCTCGATGCCAGAAACCGCATCCACTAAAAGTATCGCGCCATCCGCGACACTCAAGGCGGAAATCATCTCGCCTACAAAATCCGTGTAGCCTGGCGCGTCGATAACATTTATCTTGTACTCGCGGTGCTCTATGGGAATTACGCTTGAATAGATCGATATTTTTCGACGGTGTTCCTCATCATCATAATCCGAAACCGTCGTCCCGTCCTCAACCTTGCCGAGGCGGGTCGTTGCCCCCGTTGCACGAAGAAATGCCTCCGCCAACATCGTCTTGCCCGCACCTCCGTGCGAGACAAGCGCAACGTTGCGAAGAAACTCGGTGGTATACTCTTTCATCGAAAAAGCCCTTCCTATAAGATGTAGGATGTAAAGCGTTGCACGATTGTAAAAGAACTCAATTGAATTGTCAAAGTGTGAAGCGTCACAGATCAAACATGACATTTACAAAGAGATGTACAAATATAACCCACATTCCATCCATCCGCAATTTCCATCAAAAAGTTGTATCATCTCAATAAATCGGGACGTTTTATGCACCGTCCCGAAGGTTTGCGAGAAGCAAGCGCAATGTGAAGAAGCCTTCGGGACGTTTCGCGTGAGTCCCCCTTCTTTTTGGGAAGATACAAAAAGTTCATATTTTAGTTGCAATGGTACATAATTTCACCTTGAGAGCGCCATGAGTTTTATAATCAACCAGTATTCCTTTATTGCCATTGCCGTTGGGTTTGCACTGGTGGCGGGTTTCATCCTGCTGACCAACAAACCCAAATGGAAGGACTACCTGGCCTTTGGCGTCATCATTGTTGGGCTTTTCGCCGCCTGGAGTATCATCCATCCGCGTCAGACCCCGCTGATGGATGATGCGAAAAAGGTGCAGGCAATGATCGGCGCGGGCACACCCGTCCTGCTTGAATTCCAATCTCCCTATTGAATTGGCTGCACCGCAATTAAGCCCGTCGTCGACGAGCTCGAACAGGAACTTGGCAGCCAGATCCATATCATTCGCCTGAACATTCAAGATCAAACAGGCATGGAACTTGCCCCGCTGTATGGTTTTGATTTCACGCCAACTTTTATATTCTTCGACGCGCAGGGCAACGAACTCTGGCGCATGATCGGCAACTTCGACCCGCAAAAAGTGCGCGACTCGATCCAATGAATCTTCTCCGCCGCTTAAAGTTCAATCTCTCCTATTTTGGCAAAGCCCCCTGGGATAGCGGCATCAGCCCGCCGGAGTTATACGATTTCATCGCGAGCCATCCCGCCGGGCGCGCGCTGGATATTGGCTGCGGCACAGGCACGAACGTCATCACACTGGCGAATGCGGGCTGGCAGGTAATGGGGTTTGACTTTGCCTCGCGCGCCGTCCAAATTGCAAAACGCAAAATAAAACACGCAGGCATTCAGGCCAATGTTTTTACCGACGACGCCACCCAAATGAAAAAAGTCCACGGCCAATTTGAACTCGCGCTCGACCTCGGCTGTTTCCACGGCATTCAAAATAAAGCGGATTATCTGACTCAACTGACCCGCATCCTCGCCCCCAACGGATTCTGGCTCATATACGGATTCTTCAAACCCGCCCCGCATCTTCCCCCGCCCGGGCTTGCCCACTCCGACCTGGACATGATCTCAGCCCAAGGCTTAACCCTGCTCTCCCGTCAGGACGGCTACGACAAACGCGAACGCCCCTCGGCGTGGTTTTTGTATCAAAAGCAGGTAGACACGTAAACAAGTAAACAGGTACACATACTGATCACTGAACACTGAACACTGATTACTGAACACTGATTACTGGTATCTTATGAAAATCCTCTTCCTCTTTCTAGACGGCATCGGTCTCGGCGAAGACAACCCTGAGACAAATCCCTTCGCGCGCGCAAACCTGTCCTATTTAGAATCTTTGCTCGGCGGCAAAAAACTGACCCGCAGCGCCGCCCCCCATGAAAACGAACATCTCTCATTAATTGCTGTTGACCCAAACCTCGGCGTGAAAGGCCTGCCCCAATCCGCCACAGGACAGGCTGTTCTGCTCACAGGCATCAACATCCCTGCCGAGCTTGGCTATCACTATGGCCCCAAGCCCAATCCCGAAGTTGCAAAATATCTGGATGGAGGGACGTTATTTTCCAAAACAGTCAAGGCTGGCAAAAAAACTGCTCTGCTGAACGCCTATCCCCCGCGCTACTTTGACGGGATCGACTCAGGCAAACGCCTGTATTCATCCATCCCCCTCGCGCTGACAAATGCAGGCATCCCCCTTTTCACAATCAAAGATTATTACGAAGGCAAAGCCCTCTCCGCCGATTTCACTGGCGCAGGCTGGCATGAATTTCTCGGCTTCCCCGATGCGCCCGTCTATAAACCCGAACCCGCAGGCGCAAAACTCGCGGAACTCGCCAAACAATATGATTTCTCCTTCTTCGAATATTGGGCCAGTGACTATGCAGGCCACAAACAGGATATGCCCTGGGCGACGCGCCAACTGGAGACGTTTGATTCAGTGTTGAAAGGGCTGCTCGAAGCGTGGCAGGCCGAAGAAGGTCTGATCGTGCTCACAT
This sequence comes from Anaerolineales bacterium, assembly GCA_919902735.1. Taxonomy (GTDB): domain Bacteria; phylum Chloroflexota; class Anaerolineae; order Anaerolineales; family Villigracilaceae; genus Villigracilis. Next base: position 4,557 of record CAKKRM010000258.1, read on the forward strand.
CCGATCACGGCAATATGGAGGACTTGTCCACGCGCAAGCACACGGCGGCGCACGTTCCACTTTTAATATTTGGGGATCAAACAAATAGAAACGAATTTAAAACTGTCACCGACCTGGCAGGCATTGCCCCCGCGATCAACTCGCTCCTAAAAATATAACTCAAGCATCTGCTTCGCCAGCGCAGACATTTCCCTATCCATACGGCTGGATGCAATCTCCTGCAAAACAGGGACGGCGCTTGAATCCCGCAACTCGCCCAGCGACTGCAAAGCCTGTTTTTGCACACTGCGGTCAGGGTCGCGCAGCATTTCGATCAACAGCGGAGCGACGCGGGCATCCTGGATTTTTCCCAGCCCGATGACGGCATGTTCCCGCACCGCCGCTTCTGGATGACGCAACGCCTCACCCAGCAAGCCGACGGCTGGCGCGCCAAATTTGGCAAGCGCCTCCGCTGCGGCTTGACTCACTTCATGATGCAAGTCATACACGGTCATGCCCAATTCATCCATTGCGCGGGCATCCCGTAGATTTCCCAGCGCCATTGCCGCATATTTACGGACCGTCACTTCACGATCACCCAGCGCTTCGATCAATGGCTCCACAACGGCAGCGCCCATATTTTCGATGGCGTTCAACAACACCTGCGCCGATTGCTCTTTTTCATACCACCAAAATGAATCGCGCAGGGCTTCCATCAACAATGGAATCGCGGCGGGGTGTTTCGTCTCGCCCAATGTTTTTGCGGCAGACTGGCGCACTTCGATCTTTGGGTCGTCCAGCAAAACACTTGTGATTTCATCGAAAGTGGAAGGGTCGCGGAAACTGCCTATGGCAACACAAGCCGCAATGCGAACTTCATCATCCCTGTCTTTGAGCAGGGGAAATAAAGCAGGGATAACTCTTGCGTCGCCGATATGTCCCAATGCCAGGGCGGCGCGTGAACGCACAGTGAAGTATTCGCCTTTCACCGCATCGAGCAAGGCAGGGATGGCGGCTTTATCTTTGCTGATGGAAAATACTTCGGCCACCCGCCCGCGGATGAGGGGATGTGCGGTTGCGAGGGTATTTGTCAGTTGGGGCGAAGCGGAGGGGATTCGGGCGAGAATCTGCTGGTAGATCAGAATCAGGCCCAAGTCTTGAGTCTGAAGCGCGTCGATCAATGGCGGCGCGGCTTCCATCCCCATCTTGATCAGCTCGCGCGCGGCAACATCCCGTTTGGCTGAATCCGCAAGTTGAACGATCAGCTTTTTTGCCTGGCCCTGCTTTGAACCTGATAACCAATCCATAGGTCTATTTTACATTAAAAGTAAAGAGTATATAATTTGCCCGGGTTTATTCACCCAAAAGGAGAGAACTATGAAATTCAAAAGAGAATTTTTATTTGTGGTTGTTTTGATTTTTGCGATACTGGCTTGTAATTTGCCCAACGGAAGTTCGGGGGAGCCTGAAATTACAGCCACGCCCCTGAGCTCACTTCCGCCCACGGATACTGCGATACCAGCAGTTGAAAACACTGCCACAGCCACGGCCGCCCCAACAGAAACACAGACCGTGGCAACCTTGACGGCATCCATTCCCCCAGAAATTTCAATGATAAATAATTCCAATTGCCGCCTGGGGCCCAGCACTAATTACAACATCGTTGACCAGATCGCCAATTCAGAGGTGATGGATGTGATTGGCCGCGACGATAAAAATACCTGGTGGCAGGTAGTCAATGAAACGGGCAGGAAATGCTGGATTTTCCACGAAAACGCAAGGCCGAATAGAGACTTCACCGATGTATCCATCGGCGATGCGCCGCCTTTGCCGGGTAAGCCGCTAAGCTTTTCAGTTGTGGACCAAAGCTGCCAGCCGGGGCCAAGGATTTTCACGGTGACTTTCAAGTGGTCGAGCGGCGGAGGGGAGACAGGCTATCGAATCTTCCGCGATGGAAAGCAGATTCTTGAATTAAATGCGTCCAAAACCGGGTTCAAAGATACCAAAGCGCCCTTTAACATCAACCTTGTCTACGAGCTGGCGGCATTGAATGAAAACGGCATGTCGGAGAAGGCAACACAAATCGTACCAGCATGTAAGTAACTCACCTTACGCGGAACGTCCCGAAGGTTCTCGTAAAATATGCCTGTTTGTAGTCTAAACCTTCGGGACGGTGCGTAACATCAGTAAGTAACTCACCTTACGCATTCCGCTCTGCAGGGTGGGATACTTGCCCAAAACATCTAACGCAAAGACGCGAAGGCCCAAAGGGAAATAAAACTTCGCGTCTTTGCGGCTTGGCGTTAAAATTTTCGGCAAAGAGTTCTTCCGTGCGTAAGGTCAGTAAGTAACAAAAAACTCCCCGCCATCTGGCGGGGAGTTTTTTGTTTGGGAAGAGCGTTCATTTCAGTAAGTTATTTTTTTCACCAAGTTTTCAACCATCAAAACCTATCCAGCTTTGAAATTGGATGATTTTTCTCTGATATAATCCCCGACTCGGTTGTTCCAAGCCATAACGCTAAAACAATTTTGGTGTTTCCTTCCTAAGCGTGAACATACGTTAGGCGCGCCTATTGACGCGCAAAATCTTTATCGGAGCTTATAAAAGAATGAAGAAAGAACAACAATTAGATTTGTATTACCAGATGGTTTTGATCCGCCGCCTCGAAGAACGCGGCGCGGAACTGTATCAGCAAGGCAAGATCGGCGGTTTCATGCATCTGTACATCGGGCAGGAAGCTGTTTCAACGGGACTGATCGCAGCACGTGAGCCGCGTGACCGTGTGATCACCGCTTACCGCGACCATGGTGTGGCGTTGAACTGCGGCATTTCTGCAAATGAAGTAATGGCGGAATTACTCGGCAAGGCGACAGGCATGTCGAAGGGCAAGGGCGGCTCGATGCACATGGCGGACGTTTCCAAAAACATGTGGGGCGGACATGCCATCGTCGGCGGTCACCTCCCCATCGCTTCTGGATTTGCCATCGGCGACCAATACGCTGGCAATGACAACATTACCATTTGCATGTTCGGTGATGGCGCGACCAATATTGGCTATTTCCATGAAGCGCTGAACATTGCCAAGACCTGGAATTTGCGCGTGCTGTGGGTTTGCGAAAACAACCAGTACGGCATGGGTACTACGGTGGAACGCGCCTCGGCTGTGACTGAAATTCGTCAGAAGGCGGAAGGCTATGGCATGAAGAACGGTCAGGTGGACGGCATGGATGTGATGAAGGTTTACGATGCCGCAAAAGACGCCTTGAAATTTATCCGTGAAAATTCACAGCCTTATCTGCTTGAAATTGATACTTATCGTTTCCGTGGACATTCGATGGGCGACCCCGAGCGTTACCGTAAAGCGGAAGAAGTGAAGAAGTGGCAGGAGAACGATCCGATCGGTATTTTCAACAAGCAATTGCTTGAAAAGAAAGTTGCCACTGCCAAGGTTTTGGATGAAATCGAAGCACGCGTGGAAGAGGAAATTGCGAAGGCTGTTGAATTCGCCGAGGCAAGTCCCGAACCTGCGGCAGAAGAATTGTATTCGGATATTTACGCGGATTAATACCAGTTATCAGTTGACAGTGAACAGTGGACAGTAAATCAACCCACTGATTACTGACAACTGGTCACTGAACACTGGAGTTACTATGGCAAAAATCACAATGCGCGAGGCGATCTCGCAGGCTCTTATGGAAGAAATGGACCGCGACCCATCCGTTTTTATTATGGGTGAAGAGGTCGGCGTTTGGGGCGGCACGTATGCCGTGACTAAGGGTTTTTATGATAAATACGGCGCGATGCGTGTCAAAGATACTCCCATCGCGGAAAATGCCATTATTGGCGGCGCGATTGGCGCGGCGATGGTTGGTCAGCGACCTGTGGCAGAATTGATGACCATCAACTTTGGTTTCTCTGCGATGGATTACATTGTCAATCAGGCTCCCAAACTTCATTATATGTTTGGCGGACAGTTCACTCTCCCAATGGTCATTCGCGCTGTCGGCGGCGGCGGACGCCAACTTGGCGCAACGCACTCGCAGACTCCGGATGCCATCTTCGCGCATTTCCCTGGCTTGAAAGTCGTCAGCCCTGGGACGCCGGAAGATGCCAAGGGTCTTTTAAAATCAGCCATCAGGTCGAATGATCCGATTTTGTTCATCGAACATGCAACCATGTATCAAGTCCGCGGTGAAGTGCCCGAGGGCGAGTACACCATCCCGATCGGTAAATCCAAAGTACAGCGCGCTGGCAAAGATGTCACCATCGTCACGTATTGCAAAGGACTTGAGCTTTCGATGAAAGCCGCGGACGAACTCGCAAAAGAAGGCATCGAAGTTGAAGTTGTCGATCTTCGCACCCTGCGCCCGCTCGATATGGAACCCGTGATCGAATCGTTCAAGAAAACAAATCGCGCAGTCGTCGTTGAAGAAGGATGGAAATCCTATGGCGTCGGCAGCGAGATCGTCAGCCGCATTTATGAAGAAGCATTTGACTACGTTGACGCGCCCATCATCCGCGTGGCGCAAAAAGAAGTCCCGCTCCCCTACAACCGCACGCTCGAACAAGCCGCGCTCCCACAGGTGGCTGACATCACGGCGGCGGTAAAGGAGGTTTTGAAATAATGGCTGAAACAATTTCCATGCCCAAACTCGGTTTTGATATGGCCGAGGGTCTGCTCGTCCGCTGGGTGAAACAAGTCGGCGAGACCATTAACAAAGGCGACGTGCTCGCTGAAATTGAAACCGATAAAGCCACTGTCGAAGTTGAATCATCCGCGAGCGGCGTTGTTTTGCAGCTCATCGTTGATCAAGGCACGATGGTTCCTGTCAATGCGCCGATTGCGATTGTGGGGAAGGCGGGGGAAAAGGCCAGTGATCAGTCGCCAGTAATCAGTGAAAAGAAAGTGGATGAAAAGCCTGCGCCTCAATCCGCGCCGATAACTGATCCTGTTTCTCAACTATTATCTACGCCGCAAACTTCAGTCTCCAACCTCCAGTCCCCAGTCATCAAAGCATCTCCTCTCGCCAAAAAAATTGCCCGCGATCAAAAAGTGGATTTGTCCAAAGTTCAGGGCACTGGACCTGGCGGGCGCATTGTCCGCAAGGATATTGAAGCAGCGTTGAGCAGTCATCAGTTATCAGTGAGCAGTGAACAGTTATCAGTGGTCAGTAATCAATCCACGCAACACGCAACACGCAACATGGGTCTCAATAACCAAGTGATTCAAACTACAAAACTTCGCCAGGCAATTGGCAGACGTTTGGTTGAATCAAAAACAACCATCCCGCACTTCTATGTGACTCACGAATTCAAAATGGATACGTTGATGGACATGCGCAAGCAGGTCAATGCGTATTTACCTGAGAACGAAAAAGTGTCGGTCAATGACTTTGTACTCAAAGGCGTGGCGTTGTCGCTGCGGCAATTTCCCAATTTGAATGCGACCCTCAAAGGCGCCGAGATCGTGCAATTTGGTCACGTGAATGTCGGCGTGGCTGTGACAGTTCCAGGCGGATTGATGACCGTCGTCGTCAAAGACACCGACCAAAAGACATTGCGCCAGATTTCAGGCGAAGTCAAAGCCATGGCAGCCCGCGCCCGCGAAGGCAGGGTCAAGCCTGATGATGTGGATGGTTCGACATTTTCCACCTCCAATTTGGGAATGTACGATGTCGAAGACTTCATCGCCATCATCAACCCGCCCGAAGCAGGGATTTTGGCGATCAGCTCCGCGAGAGAAATTCCTGTTGTGGAAAGTGGTGAGTTGAAAGTGGGCTGGAGAATGAAAGCCACCATCTCCGTTGACCACCGCGTCAGTGACGGAGCCGAAGCGGCCCAGTTCATGCAAGCGCTGGCGGGGTTCCTGGAAAACCCTGTCAGGATGTTGGTGTAAAATTTTGTAGGTCACGTTTGAAACGTGACTTTTTTGTTATGCTATACTTAACTTATGGATGAATACGAATTCCCCAAGTTAGATAGAACTGCCTTCTCAGTCGTGTCGTCATTTGAAGAAGCCGACAAGCAGGACAAGGAATATTGGCTTTCCAGAACCCCTCTCGAACGCCTGCAACACATGGAACTTTTGCGGAGAATTAATTATGGATCTAACGCTACCGCCCGACTTCAAAGAGTTCTTGAAATTACTGAAAGAGCATAACGTTCGCTATTTGCTGATCGGGGGATACGCTGTGGGCTATCATGGTTACGCCCGCGCCACAGAGGATATGGATATTTGGGTCGCCATTCATCCTGACAATGCCCAAAAACTTGTTTCCACCTTGAAAGCCTTTGGGCTTGACGATCCCAATCTAAAACCCGAATTATTCCTGCAAAAGCCAAAAATTATTCGCATGGGTTTCCCTCCGATGCGGCTGGAAATTACCACATCCATTTCAGGCGTTGAATTTGATGAATGTTATCAGGCGAGAATAGTGGACAACTTTGATGGCGTTGAAGTCAACGTGATTGATTTGGAGAACCTGAAGAAGAACAAGAAAGCAAGCGGGAGAACAAAAGATATCGCAGACTTTGAACAATTGTCATAATAAACTCTCCCACATGAAAGCCACCATCTCCGTTGACCACCGCGTCAGCGACGGAGCTGACATCGTACCCTAATAACCATCACCCCTCAGGTCATTCACGCGTCAGCACCCATAGGCCGACATCAGTTAGAGACGTTACCGTTGCGGTAAGTATGTTGTCTTGGCCGGAGAGCGCAAGATTGGCTTGCAAAACGATATTTTGTCCATCGTGCCGGCTCAGATTCATTGTCACCTGCGCTGTCGTTGGGGAAAGTACGCTGCCGGTGACCGTTCCATCATAGCCGGGCGGGGTGATGTTTCCGCTGTAGCTATCGGAGTACCTGCCTTCCAGAGTACTCCCGGTCTGCACGAGGGTCAGCGTCATAACGCTGCCGTCATCAGGGTCTGGACCTATCCATGTGCCCGTGAATAGCGACACGGCTCCAGAAGTTGCTGTTGCTGGAATCTGTGAAGGGAGCGGCGGGTTCGGTGTTGGCGGTATCGGAGTGAGGGTCGGCGCGGCAGGGGTCGAGGCCGGAAAAGCACACGCCAGGATGGACAAGAGAAGGATGAAGAGGGGCAGATAAAAGTTGTGTTTCATTTTTACTCCTTTGTTAGGAAAATCCATTGGGTGTGTTTCAAGTGAGTTGAAGGATGAAACGTCCCGAAGGTTTTCTCGAAGAATTTGGCCGTTTTTTAAACCTTCGGGACGGTTGTTCCAACTGAAATGGAACACGCCCAAGTCCATTCATGTTCGCCAATCTTGATTCTTGATCTATGGATTCTGGCAGGCAATCGTGCGCGTGCCGGGGATGGTGCCCCATACGCATGCGTTTGCGATGCAACTCCGCTCGTCGGTAAAGGATGAACAGGCGGCGGTGACGCTGCCGCAAGCCTGCACAGAAATATCCGCGAGAACTGGCGTACGCAGGGAGGTATTACCATCACTATCCTGAATTACGATTTGGTATTGCAATATGGATTGATCGAAGGGAACGGAGCCGCCGAAAACGGAAGTTGGGTTGAGGGTACTTTGGTAGAGGTTGCCGCCGATGGAAATCATTGAAACGCTTTGGAATTCGCCCAAGGGACTGCCAGGCTCGAAGCGATAGAACAGCACCACAGCGACGATTCCATTCGGCGCAGTGGCGCGGGCGGTGATGGTCACTTCGAGAGGTCCGCAATCGGGGCGGCCGATATAAACGAGGTAGGTGGAGACTTGCTCAATGGTCACGCTTCCAATGGGTAATGGCGTTGGCGTGAAGGTGGGGATGAGAGTCGCTGTAAGGGTGGGAATGGCCGTTAAAGTAGGGTCAACTGTCCCCGTGGAAGGAGGCGGGATGGTCGCCGTCACAGTTGGCAAAGCGACATCCACCGCGAGGATTATTGTCGTTTCCGTGTATTCGCTCCAGACTCCAGCCGAATCCTGCACCCGCAATTTGAGAATGTTTTTCCCTGGCTGTTGGAGCGAGCAATTGTAGTTCAAGGTTGCCAGTGTTTTTTGCGTATCTGAATTGGGAAGGCTGGCGGCAACCGCCCCATTGATGGATAGCTCGAAAAAAGCAATTCCGCCGGGAGAAGCGCCATGCGCCACAACCTGACATGGAGAAGGCGGAATTAATACAGTTTCAGGCAGTGGCATATCGAACCAGGCTCGAGGTTTTGCAATGGTTTGCTGTGTCCCCGGCATGTTGCACGCCGCAACGAGAAGGCAAATTGCAAGGGTTAATATTCTGCGAATCATGGCTGCCTCATCTCAAGGACAATTGTAGGGATGGCAAGTCTGCGCCCACGCATCGCCAAGCGGACCCACTTGGATGCTGCTGCCGTTTACAGCAACGCCGCTGAACCCCACGCCTTCGGGGAATTCAAACTTACAGGCTCCCTCCGCGTTGATGGTTGCCTGCGCGCCCTGATAAAGAATATACCAATCATCAAAGTGTTCGGGCTTCCAGCCGTTCTTGACAAACTGCTGATGCCCCGCCAGCCAAAAGGAACTGGGTTCCAAAACGATTGGGAGAGTTGTGGATTGACCCGCTTGCAAGGTTTGAAATGCTCCCGCTCCATCCAGCAGGTTCCCTTCGATTGCTGTACCTTGCCAATTGAACCCTGCCTCAGAAGTGTAACTCTCACCGCCATGCGAGTTATTGGTCGCAAATGCGCTGATGGACACATTACAGGATTTTGGCTCGGGGAAGTCTGGCCCGCTTGTGCCGACGCGGCGTGTGACTTGCACTTCCACCATAGCCGGGGCGGGCTGTCCGCGCGGGTCAGGTTGTGTTGTGATTCCGGACGGGAGGCAGAGCGGTTCGACTCCATTTTCATGCGCTTCCTGCTCTCCCATGCACGAGGAATTGCTCATGCTTTTCTTCACCTGCTCGAGGCTGTAATCCAAGCCTTTGCGGATAACATCCTTGCACTCCTGCGGGCACGGCACACCCTGGGCTTCCATTTCCTGTGCGGCAAGTTCCACAAGATTCTCCTTGCCAAGATTGGTCAATTGATCGAAGTTGGGAAGGGATGGAGGCAAGCCAACGTATGTTTTTGCGGCAGTGACTGCGAGTTTCGCGGCCAAATGACAGCCATCCTTAACCTCCTTTTGCCCGACGCCAACAACCTCCGAAGCCAATTTGGCCTGAATACAAAGCGGGTTCAGTTGATCCACCAGTTCGACAGCCCAATCGGATAATTTGTTGTAGAGATCAGAAATAAAGTTGAACGCGCCTTCGACTGCATCGGATAAATCTGACAGAAAATCACCATCTCCTCCCTGGAATGACTTGGGGCATAACACAGACCCGGGCGGGAACCCCGCCCACGGAGAGGGCGCCTTTATATTGTTCTCGACGATTTCAACGCAATACGCATATTTCATATCCGGCACATGCACACCGGTAAAGTTCAGGATTTTCACATCGTAATACGTTTTGTCCGGTATGGGCACAACAGGAATTGAAATCTTGATCACGCCGCTCGGATCGTACTTCATGATGACCGTATTGGATGGCTTGCCTGCGGATTGTCCATTGTTTACAGGAATGATGCGGACATAATACGTTGCGACTCCATCCGCCGAATTGTTTTGGGCGCAGGGATCAAAGTTAAAAAGGATAGGCGCTTGTCCGCCCAGATCGAAGGCGCTGCCATTTCCCTTTGGTATCGTCACAACTTGCTGCGCAGATTCTCCCAGGTTTCCGGGCGAATAGGGAGCGGAAAATATGGGTGATTGATTCAAAGAATTTTCAAACGGTGAAAGTTGCACGGACTCGATCTTGGGTCTGAGAGATGAAAAATCAATATTGAACGCAAAAGGGGCATTCGGCGTGCCGCTCCCATTGGCTTTGCCTGCCAACAACAAACAAGCGGGATTGAACGACGCCTCTGCCTCGAAGGGAAGGCTGGACACCTGCCAGATTCCATACGCCGCATTCGTATCTGTCCCAAAGCGGAATGTTCTTGTGTCATACGCCATCCCCCCTTCCTTGAGCCACAAGTAATCTCCCGTGCTGACGTTGTACACGCCACGCACTTCAAGCGTTGTCATTAATGAGATAGAAAAAGCGAACGGTTCGACCATAGCCGGGGGCTGCTCGGCCTTAAATGATTTATCAATAGTCCCAAGCAGGATTGCACTCCCCTTCACCATGCCCCAGACTTCACCGCGCATGACGATGTCTCCGATAAAGTTGGGAGCAAGACTCGAAGCCACCTGACCGAAATCAATCTCCTGCGATTTTTTCAGGTACGCAAAATCCTGCGCGGGGAAACGCCGCCAATTCCCATTGTTGATCGAAACATAAAGATAATAATCGTCCACACCTGCGGGGATGGACGCAAGATCGTCAATTGTTGTAGGTGTGCCGGCGCAAGTGGAATCCGCGACGTTGAGGCTGACAAGATTGCCCGCCTCCTCCCCTGAATCATCAAACGCTGAGACGTAGTAATGATAAAGCCCGTAAAGATTTGAATCGGTAAAAGAGATCACATCCACCCCATCGTGAGCAGGCAGGGTTTCCAGTTTTGAAAATGACATCGAACCCGGGGCGAGACGATAAATCTGAAACCCCTTCTCGTTCGTGGCGTGATCGGAAATACTCAAAGCCGCGCCGCATCCCTGGCGGACAACATTAAGTGTCGGCGCAGAAGGCGCGTTATCAGGCCCCAAAAGGCTGGCGCCCCATTTGTTTAGTTGCATCAATACCTTGGCGCCCGTGGATGGAACTGATGCGGTTTGAGGCGCGCCAATCCTAACAAAAACTTCCTGCCCGGCAGAGAGCGAGGCGGCATCCGTCAACCCCGGGTTATCCATCAAGACTTGATCAAGAGTGATGGTGTATTTTTCCGCAATACTTGAAGCGCTATCGCCTTCCTCCGCTTTTACCACCAGATCGAAGCCAGGATCATCGATCCCTTTGAGGCTGACGACATTCGAAAAAGCCGTCTGGCCCTGATCGTTGTATGCCCTGACCATCAAGGTATGCGACCCAAGCGTTTTTGGCGGCCATGTCCAATAATGGACGAGCAGTCCCAACCCATCTTCAGGAGCGGCGTAGTCTTCGTAAAAGATTCCATCCGCCCATAATTCCATGTGAGTGATGGAACTGTCTGATATTGCCTCCGCCCGAATGGACAAGTCCGCGCTGATTGGATACGCCTCCCCATTAAGCGGGTCTGTCAGCGAAACGATGATGTGATTTGTAAATTCAGGCGCTGGCGCAGGTACAGCGCCCGGACCCGGTAGCCCACATGCCATGATACTCAAAATCAGGAGAAACAGTTTGAGTGAACTTCGGCTTAAAATTCCAGAAGATGCTTTATGCATTTTATTCTCTCCCGGGTTTCGTTCTACTATTATATTTCTGAGGCTGAATTGATAGGTATACTATACCAGTTTTACAAAGTGAAAACAAACCCCCCATTATTCTAATAAGAGCGCTTAAGACTTAATTACTCACCTTACGCACCGCCCATGATTCCCTGAGCGGAGCGAAGGGTCTCTAAGATAGTCGTAGAGACCCTTCGCTATCGCTCAGGGCGACATACCCTAAAACACGCAAAAGTGCGTAACATCAGTTAATTACTCACCTTACGCAGTGTCGTTCTCCCGAAGAACATCGGAAGGGCGACATGGCTTTTCCAAAGTCAGGAAAATCTTAACGCGAATTACGCGAAAAGGCGAATGACACGAAAAAACCTTTTAAAATTCGCAAAATTCGTTCATTCGAGAAATTCGCGCTCCAAACACGCAATACAGTTTTTTCTCAAGAGTTCTTCGCAATGCGTCCTGTGAGCAAGAACTCGGAGGTTTTATATTTTTATCTATTCCACTTTTCCTGCAACATGCCGAGGGTCTCGATAATAACTTTGATGGCGGCCCAGGTGGTGATGTCGGAGTGATCGAGAGGCGGGGAGATTTCCACAATATCCATTGCGCGGACGTTCAAGGCGGGGATAATGCTTCTGAATAAGTGGAGCAGTTCACGGGTAGTCAGACCGCCCGCATTGGGCGTTCCTGTGCCGGGGGCGTAGGCGGGGTCGAGCGAGTCCACGTCCCAGGTGATGTACACATTTTTGAAGCGGCTGAGGCGGGCAATGACATCCTCAGCCACGGCGGGAATTCCACGCTGAATGACCGAGCGCATGGAGTGAACTTGAATTTCGGGATGTTCGGCGAGGAAGTGAATGTCATCGTCAATCGGGGCGCGCAAGCCGACATAGACGTAGCCATCGCTGCGGACGTTGGCATTTTCAAGAGCGCGGCGGGCGGTACAGGCGTGACTCCACTTTGAGCCTTCAAATTCATCTTCGAGGTCGGCGTGCGCGTCAATGTGCAGGATGCCGAATGGCTCGTCCGTTGATGCGCTCATGGCTTTGATAAGCGGAATGCCTACGCTGTGATCGCCGCCGATGAAAAGCGTGAAGGGATGTTGCAAGGCTTGTTTCGCGCGCTCGGTGACAGTTGTAAAATAACGCGGCCAGTCGAGATCGCGCGGCACGTCGCCGTAATCATGCAGACTCAATTCAATGGCGCGGCCTTCTTCGGTGAATGGATCGGTGCAGGAGATACAGCGGCGCAAAGTGGACGGCGCTTCTGCCGCTCCGCGCCGATAACTGGCGGCGTTATCCCACGGGATGCCGAGAATGCCAACATCGGCATTTTCATTTGCGAGGGTCATGCCTGCCCAGGGATTATTGGATGAGGGGGTGTTGTAGGTCATGGGCTTATGATGTCATTGACCCTTAACTTCCGTCCACAACTGATCGAACAGGGGCGTGGCTTCGCCGAGGTCTTGCAGCCAATGTCCGTTCGTCACAACATCGGCGGGGATGTTGGTGATGTTTGATTCCATGTAGGCGGCGTACACATCGGGCTGATTTGTTTTTGCATATTCAATCGCGGCAGTTTCAGGGTTGACGCCTGAAAAGTCGCGCATCGCCATCCAAAACACATCTGGCTGATAAAGATAGTTTAGCCACGCATAAGCGGCATCCGAATGAGCGGCGTCTATTGTGATGGAGAAGTTATCCTGCCACAGAATCACGCCTTCTTTTGGATAAACATATTGAATGGATGGCTTTTCAAGATTTGCGGCAAATCCTTCGGTTGCCCAGACCACGCCTAAATCCACATCGCCCGCGATGAGCGCAGACTTCGGGCTGTCGCTGTCGAAGATGCGGATGTTTGGAACAAGCTCAATCAATTTGGCTTTGGCTTCTGCCAGTTGCGCGGGGTCAGTGGTGTTCACATCGTAGCCCAGCGACAACAAGGTCATGCCGATGATGTTGCGCGAGTCGTCCAACATGACAAGTTTTCCCGCATATTCAGAATTCCATAAGTCGGCATACGAAGTCGGAGCGGTTGTAATCGTTTCGGAGTTGTAGGCAATTCCGCTGGAGCCGAGTTGATAGGGCAGGGAGTATTGGCAGCCAGGGTCAAACGGCGGGTTGAGAAATTCTGCGCCAAAATTATTCATCACGGTGAGTTTGCTTTGGTCCAGTTTCGCCAGCATCCCCTTTTGAATCATCAGTTGAACAAAGTTGTCGGCAGGCTGGACTACATCATAGCCAGTTGCGCCCTTCGTCATCTTGGCATACATCTCTTCCTGGCTGGAAAAATTATCGAGATGAAGTTGAACGCCATACACTTCCTGAAAGCAATCAATGACTTCCTGTGGAATGTACTCCGCCCATGTAAATAAATTGACTTCTGTGGATGTGACTTCCATTTTGGGAGATGGCTGCGGGCATGACGAGCCGACGGCTGATTCTGTTGCTGACGGCTGCGCGCCCCCGCTGCAAGCCGAGAGAATGGCTATCGAAAGCAGAATCAAGATTCGGGTTAGGAAAGAACGATGGGTATTCACAGGTTGGACTCCTTTTATTTGGCAGATTAATCTTCCAGCGGCGAATCAGCCGTTTTTGAGTTCATAAAAAAGTAGGCCAATTGCAACAAAACCAAAAACGCCAGCGCGGCGGGCGGATAGATCAACGCGATCACAACTGCAACTGCATAAAGCGCAAGCCCGTAAACGCCTGTCTGCATGTATTCCTTTTTACGTTCGGCAAGCGAAGTTTTTTCCTCCGCAAGATTCGAGCGCACCAGCGCGTACTGCCACATCATCGAAAACGCAACGCCCGCGAGCAAAAGATTGAAAGCGTACATCGCCACGACGAAACGGTCAAAGGGATAGTCGCCGACGAAGCCTGTGGTGAACGGGACGACGCTCAGGAAGAAAAGCAAAAGATTATTGTGCCAGAGCAAACGCCACGTGGCATGTTTGATGCGATGAAAAAAACTGTGATGATTAACCCAAAAGATTGCGACGGTGAAAAAACTAAATGCAAAGCCGATAAGTTTGGGAACAAGCGGAGTCATCGCCGCGAGAAAACCCGCGAGGGTGTGTTCTTCGAATTCAGGGATTTTGATCTCAAGCACAAGCAAGGTGACGATGATCGCAATCACGCCGTCGCTGAAGGCTTCGATGCGATTGGTGGATGGAAGTTTCATGATTCTCCTAACCTAAAAAAGCTTCAACCACAAAGGAACAAAGGGTCACAAAGGAAATCAAAACTTTTCAATCCTTTGTGCCCTTTGTGATCCTTCGTGGTAAAAATTTTCAGACTATTTCTTCTTGAACATCACGCCGAAGATGGCATAGCCCAGCAGCGTGCCAGCGCCCATCTGGGTCATCGTGCCGAGCAGGTCGGTGGTCTGCCATTCCTGAATGACCTTGTCACCCTTGATCTTGCGCATGAAAATGCCGCCGATTTCGAGGTTCTTATTTGTGGCGGCTGCGCCCATGAAATTACCCGTGTGCTTGCTGGTGGTGATGAAGCGGATGCTGACGGTATCGCCTTCATTGATCACATGCGTAAATTCCATGTTCATGTTGCTGAAGGCGGCTTTCATGCCTTTCATGAAATCAATATACTGCTGTTTGTTGAAATGCATTCCATCGCCCGTGTAGGTAAAATCATCAGACAAAATTCCATTCAACTTATCCCATTCTCCATTGAGGATGGCTTTCGAGACACTTAACGCTACTTCTTTTTGATCCATTTTATTTTCTCCTGTTTTGATTTTTGATTATTTATAGATTTCGGAACTTCCGAAATCTGGATACCCTGTACGCTTCTTTCTCTTAACTTTGAACTGACTCGTCAACCCAGGCATCTTCCAGCGGATAGATGGGCGCATACTCCACAGACTCAGCCGCTTCAACCAGCAGATTCGCAACTTCCTTCTGCCAGTCCAAATAGCATTCCGATTTCAAATGTTCGTTGTAGGCATCGAGACTGCTGTATACTTCGATGAAGAAAAAATGGGACGGAGCGCCCACCTGCTGGAGCAGCGCCGTGCTGACCACACCCGGCTCACTGAGCAGTTTCTCGATCCCTGCCGTGGAAGCGGATTTGAACCCATCCACCAGTTCAGGTTTAATTTTCATGGATACGACGCGCATGTGCATTGGAGCAACTCCTTGTTTCCTCGTCATTGCGAGCCTGTCGAAGGGCAGGCTTCGGGAAGAGCGCTCCTCGCAATGACATACGGGTTATCAGATATAATCCCATCTTATTCGCAGTTGCGCGTTCCGCATAGAACGCACTTTTTAGTAACCAGGTAACCCAAAGGTAACCATGCAAAAGCAAAAATATCCGCCAAACGTATTGAACGAAATGTGTCCCTCGCGGCAGACGCTCGAGATCATCGCCGACAAATGGGCCACGCTGGTGCTGGTCTCCATCGCGCGCGGAATCAACCGTCACAACCGCATGTTGCGCGAGATCGGCGGCATCTCCAAGAAAATGCTGGCGCAAACTTTACGTAAACTCGAACAGAATGGAATCATCAACCGCAAGGTCTACCCCGTCCTCCCGCCGATGGTGGAATACACGTTAACCCCAATTGGCAAAGAATTGCTGGAACCCATTTCCATGCTCGGCGCATGGGCGGAAAAAAATGCAGACGCGGTGCAACAAGCGCGGGAAAGTTACGAAGAACGGGAAGATTCATACGCGCTGATAATGGCCGATGCGTAATAGACTTTATCGATAATAAGCCACAAGCTTTAATGGGATGCAGGTGAACGCTAATATAAACAAATCGCTCCGAGTTTGAAAACTCGGAGCGATTTGTTTATCGCTTACGAATTACCCGGAACGCTATTCTGAAAATTTGCAAACGATGGATGACTTGGCCGTACCAAAAAACGGATCGGTCGCCGATGCCATAGCACAGGCGCAGCCACCAATTTGAGGGCGGGGTTAAGGTCTGCCACGCAAAGCGCAGAAAGCCAACCCGCTTCCACTGTGAAAAATTCTGCTGGGGCCAGCCTTTTGGATATTGATTAATGCCAGCGGGCGGGAAAATCTGCCTGATGGGGATGATATTTACATGGCGCTCAGGCAAGGGGGTCAGGCTGTAAAACACTTCAAGGCAATTCAAAATGGATGGATCATGCCGCCGCAGATACGCCCAATCCATTGTTTCGGCATGGCGCTCGACGAGGCTGATAATATCCGCAACCCACTTGAGTTGCAAAGGTCTGGAAGCGGTGGCGGCAAAGTGATGACGTGCAAAATGCCTGAATAAGTAACGCAGAGTATCCATTGGGTCTGGCGCATAAACAAGGCCCTCCCCTATCGTCAGAGAATGCGGAGGCGAGTCGAAGCCTGTGAATTCATGGTCGGGCGTGTTGTCAGTCAGTGATCGTTGACGGGGATCGTAATGATGCAATTCCACATGGGCGCTGATTCCATCTCGCAGGGGCGAATCGGCTGTCAGTTCTTTTGGGATCAGGCTCGGGGAAGCGCGAAGCGAGTCGTCCACGCGAAAGCCTGCGCCCGCAAGCAAATCCAGGGCGGGTAAAATATCATTCGTCTTAAGCAATAGATCAATATCACTGACTGGGCGCAAGGCAGGGTCGGGATAATATTGATAGGCGAGCGCCAATCCTTTGAGAACCAATGCGCGGATGCCCGCCTGTTCAAATAGCGCGGTGATTTCCAGCAACGCCTGCGTGTGCGCCTGATTAAAAATGCGGTGGCGAAGATAAAGCCCCTTGAGAGTTTGCTCCGTTTTCAACGGAATGGAAATGCCCGCCTGATGGATGTGATGCCATAGCAGAGGAGCCATGCCATGCAGTTCAGCTTGCGCGGGCAATTCCTGCCAGGCTGTAAACGCCTCAATTTGGCGGGTGAGGCGCTCGTATACAATAACGGATGCCCATCGGCGCGGGCGCACAAGGCAAGCAGGCGATAGGTTTGATCTATTCCGCTGTTGTTTGTTTGATCCATTGGGTTGCAGTCTCAATATCAGAATAGGTCAGGCGAAATGCGGAGACCTGGCGGGCAAGTTGTTTTGCGGCAGACATGCCGTGATCGGGGAAGTTGCGGGCATTCACCAAACATTGTAAAAGCTGAAAGAGGGTTTCGGCTGATGTGAGACGCTGTGTTTGAAATTCAGCCCCTGCGATATAACGCGGGAAGATGATGACGCGCGGTCTGACTCCGCCTCGAACTGCTGAAGCGTTAAGGAGTGTTGGCGCAATCCAGGCAGTTCCGTCGTTGAATTGGAGAAAGCCATCTGACGTTGTGTCTGCCAGCCAGCGCTGCCAGATGAAGGCGGAGCCGCGTTTGAGAATTATCGAGCGGCAGAATCCGCTGATCTCGCCGCCGTGGATAGGCAATGCAATGACTTCATCGGTTAGATATTGCAGGCCGTTGGCGGCCAGCCAGGCGGTGAGCGATGATTTGCCGCTGCCACTCTGTCCGCACAGGATCAGCCCGTTATCATCGTGTGCCAGCGCGGCGGCGTGGAAGATGAGTTCCGTTGTTGATGTCCCATTCAGTTGGGTGATGCTGTCTTGCATCAAATGCCACAGAAGTTGATCGAAATTAATTTTGGAAAACAAATCACTACCATTGAGCGACACTGAAAAGTCAGTCTCACCCAGGGTAGTGATTTTATATTCTGAAATGATGGGACCATCTTCGCCGAGGCAGTTTTTGAAATGCATATCCACTGCCGCGAGGAGACGCTCATGGTCAGCGCTAAAGCGGACAGTATTGCCTGCAAAATGTATCAGGCGGCTGATTGACATTCCCTTCACTTTGATTCAAGCGCGCCGCGACTCGCCAGGGTTTGAATGACAGCGGGAACGTCCGCCCGAATTTCAGCGCTCGCTTCGGGATATGCCGCGCTCAGGATTTCTGTGATCTCATCCGTCGTTCGCGCGCCGTCACACAGCAACCAGATGAGCGCGCCCGTCTGGTTGCTGTGGATGATGATATTGCGAGTCGGGTGGAGCAGGACAATCTCACCATCCAGCGTTTCGATTTGGAAACCATCAACAGGAGTGGGAACGATCATTTTCTATACTTCAAAATATCTGAATTACCCAATTTACCGCTCACGCGAAACCTCCCGAAGGTTTCATTGAAAAACCTTGTTAAGCAGTTCAAACCTTCGGGACGACGCGTAAGACGACTGAATTACTAACTCACCTTACGCAGTCCGCTCTGCAGGGTGGGATACTTGCCCAAAACATCTAACGCAAAGACGCGAAGGCCCAAAGGGAAATAAAACTTCGCGTCTTTGTGGCTTGGCGTTAAAATTTTCGGCAAAGAGTTCTTCCGTGCGTAAGGTCAGTTACTAACAGCCGCTGCCCGCACTTGTAAATACTTGAGCGCCACTGCCAGAACCATCGCTGGGGTTCTCAAAGGTCCAGGTTACAGTGACGGTACTGCCAATTGTGAAGGAAAAACTGTCAACAGTAACATCCAGACTTGCAATCCCTGATCCATCTGTGGGAACCGTCCCGGTGAGCGCCGCAGGAGAGGTGATTATTACTCCTGCGCTGGTTGTGATAACGTAACGCATGAGTATCCCAGGCGTGGGAGGGGTAATGGTGACGGTACTGTTCAAAGGAAAACAATAGTTAGCGGCGGGGTCATCCGGGCCGGGCGTAAGAGTATGGGCGCCAACTGATGTCTGGGCATGAGCGGGGAGTACGCCAGCGGCAAGCTCGGGTGTATTCCATTTTGAGGGCACATTGGCAAGCGCAACCGCGCCAATTGCCGCGCCTAATATTTTCATCGCATCACGGCGGGATATTTCTTTCGAGGGTTTGTTGTCCATTTTAATCTTCTCCAGGAATATTTTATTTCTAGTTAAAAAATTTTACCACATTGCTTTTGGAATGCGCCCAACCCAAGAAGCAGGGCACATGGCTGTAGCAAAGTCAGGAAAATCTTAGCGCGAAATACGCGAAATTGGCG
>CAKKRM010000259.1 GCA_919902735.1 Anaerolineales bacterium
GCTCACATCGTCCCGATGTCCTTCGGGAGGGAATCATGCGCGGTGCGTAAGGTGAGTTAATAAAACAGGTTGTATCGCGGTACTTTGTTAAAACAAAACCGTCCTCCGGTAGGACGGTTCTTCTTTCCACTGTCGGGGCGAGAGGATTTGAACCTCCGACCTCTTGCACCCCATGCAAGCGCGCTAGCCGGACTGCGCCACGCCCCGATTGAGCGAGGCCGATTATAGCCTTGATTTCTCTTTCGTGCAAATCGAATTTACCCTATCTTTTTCTGTTCAAAGATACGATCCACCCGCCAACCTTATATGCTAAAATAGAAGCACTGGAGTTCCCCTATGTCAGATATGGTTGAAGTAATAATCGATAGCATTCGCGTGCATTTAATGGCGCCGAACCGTGTTGTTGTATTGAAACAGGTCCATACCGAACGTTATCTCACCATCTGGGTTGGTCCCTACGAAGCGGAGGCGATCACCGTGGCGTTGAATGAAGTTGAGATGAGTCGCCCGCTGACCCATGATCTCATCAAAAATATATTCGGCGCCTTCAATGCGCGCGTTAATCGTGTCGAAGTTGTCAGCGTGCAGGGTAATACTTTTTACGGAAATATTGTTGCAGAAGTGGATGGCCGCGAAATCCAGATTGATTCCCGCCCATCTGACGCAATCGCAATTGCAGTTCGCGCGCATGTGCCTATATTTATCCACAAGAATGTAATGGACGAAGCGGGCATGACGCCCGACCAGGATTTGCCTGAAACCAGCGTCCCTCCAAAAAAGGAACCGCCCGCGCCCTTATCCGAGGAAGCCAGCGACAGGTTATCCGTGTTCAAGGATTTTATCGACAAGCTGGATATGGAAGACCCCGACAAAGACAAACCCGATTCAAACTCAACCTGAAACTGATACCACCAAATGACAGATTATTTCCCCCCTGAAAATCATTCCGCCGCCCCCGCCAGCCCAATGTCAACGGTAGTCCCGCATAGCCGGGAAGCCGAAGAAGCAGTTGTAGGGGCGGTATTGATTAACTCCGAAGTTTATTACGATGTCGCTCAATTCCTGAGCGCAGACGATTTCTACATCCACCGCAACAAATGGATTTGGGAGGCGTTTTCCCGCTTGCACGAACAGCGCATCCCCGTTGACTTGCTGACCCTATCTCAGGAGTTGGAACGCGCAGGCCAACTTGCCGAAATTGGCGGTTCGGCCTATCTCACTTCGATGATCAATCAGGTGCCAACGTCTCTTAACGCGGAGGCATACGGAAAGATCGTGGAAGAAAATTCGATCCGCCGCAAGATGATCAACGCGGCGAATCAGATTGCGTCTCTGGCATATAAAGGCGATACGATTGATATTGTCATGGGGGAGGCCGAGAAGGCCGTTTTCAACGTCAGTGAAAAACGGGTTAGGAATGACTTGCTGCCGATCCGTTCGGTTCTTTCCAGCTATTATGATCGAATCGATGACTTATCCAAACGCCCCGGTGATTTTCACGGTGTGCCAACTGGTTTCTATGACCTCGATAAATTGCTCGGCGGTTTACAACCCTCGGACTTGTTGATCATCGCGGGTCGTCCCGGTCAGGGTAAAACGGGTTTCCTGCTCTCGATTGCAAAGAACGCCGCGCTGACCCATAAAAAGCACGTCGCTATCTTTTCGTTGGAAATGTCCAATGAACAGGTGGTTCAGCGTTTGATCGCGCAGGAAACAGGCATCGACTCGCAGCGCCTGCGGACAGGCAAATTGCAGGAAAACGAATGGCCGCTGTTCACCCACGCCATCGAAGTCTTCTCCGACACCCATATTTATCTCGATGACACACCCGCCATCACACCCCTGCAATTGAGAACGAAATGCCGCCGCCTGCACATGGAATTCGGCATTGACCTCATCATCGTAGATTATTTGCAATTGATGGGCGGCGACACTCGCAACGACAACCGTGTGCAGGAAGTTTCGCATATCTCCCGCAGTTTGAAAGTGCTGGCGCGTGAATTGAATGTGCCTGTCCTCACTGCCGCGCAGTTGAGCCGCGCCGTGGAACAACGCACCGACAAACGCCCCGTTCTTTCGGATTTGAGAGAATCGGGATCTTTAGAGCAGGACGCCGACATCGTCATGTTCATTTATCGTCCCGACCAATACGAAAAGGATTCGGATAAACAGAATGTGGCGCAGATTCTCGTCTCCAAGCATCGTAATGGCCCCGTGGGTGAAGTGGAGTTGATCTTCCGCGGCGCGCTGGCGAAGTTCGAGAATGCGGCGACTAAGGTATTTCGACCGAATGAGTAAAACCCGTCATTACGAGGAGGGTGCTCGTCCCGACGAAGCAATCTCCGTCAATGTTGTTGGGGATTGCTTCGGGGCTAACGCCCCTCGCAATGACGAAACACACACACTATGAACCCTTTCAACGGCTTCACCTCCTCTGAAACATTTACGCAGGTTCCCGATTCATTCATCCGCATGATGAATGAGATAGAGGATGCTGCGGAATTGAAAATAACCCTGTATGCCATCTGGCGCATCGAACATATCGAGGGGAATTTCCGCGCGTTGTGTGAAACGGATTTCGAGACTGAGTCGCTTGGGTTGAGCGTGGAGGAGATTCAGCGCGGGCTGGGCAAATGCCTTGAGAGGGGAACCCTGCTCAAGGCGGAGCATGATGCGGACGTCTTTTACTTCCTCAATTCGCCGCGTGGACGTCTCGCAGCGGAGGCATTCTCAAAAGGTCAATGGCGTGAGGTTGGCAGGATCATGTCTGCCCCATTGAACAAGTCAAATATTTTTAAGTTGTACGAAGAGAACATTGGCGCGCTCACGCCTTTGCTTTCGGACATGCTGAAAGAAGCGGAAAAAAATTATCCGAGCGCGTGGTTCGAAGAGGCGTTTGAAATTGCAGTGAGCCGCAACATTCGCAATTGGAAATATGTGGAAGCGATTTTGGCGCGTTGGAAGGAAAACGGAAAAGATGAAAGAAAAAATAAATCAGACACTGTCAAAGATGCCGACAGATACACCGACAGCGAGTTCTCCGAATTCCTCAAACGAGAGTAACCTTGTGAAGACCCTCGGCGACCCGAACTGCCCGCATTGCGGGGGAGTTGGTTATGTGCGCTATGATGTGCCGCTGGGGCATGAGAAGTTCGGCAAGCTGGAATCGTGCGTCTGCCGCGCAAAGGATGTGGCCGAAAGCGCGCGCTCGCGTTTGTTTGCGATGAGCAACCTGAACCGCTTGAGTCATTTGACTTTTGAAAATTTTAATGCATCGGGAAATGACAGAGCCAAGTTCATGTCTGCGCAGGAGCGCGAGAATTTGCATAGGTCGTTTGAAGTTTGCGAAGACTTTGCGCGCGTTCCGAAAGGCTGGCTGTTGCTCGAAGGCGGATATGGCTGCGGCAAGACCCATCTTGCGGCGGCGATTGCAAATTTTGCAGTGAACAATGGTTTGCCCACTTTATTCATCACCGTGCCTGATTTGCTAGACTCACTGCGCTTTGCTTATGCTGACCCTGAAACCACATTTGAGCAGCGTTTCGATGAAATCCGTAATGCGGAGTTGTTGATTTTGGATGACTTCGGCACACAGAATGCCACGGCCTGGGCACAGGAAAAATTATTTCAGATCATTAATTATCGTTACATCAATAAGCTCAACACCGTTATCACTACCAACCTGATGCTGGATGAAATCGAAGGCCGCATCCGCTCGCGTTTGCAGGATGAGGAATTCGTGAATCATCTGATGATCTCTGCGCCTGATTACCGCCGCCCCGAAGAGACGAGCAACCCTGGTATTTCCATGCTCTCGCTGCCTGAAATGAAAGCAATGACCTTCAAGACCTTTCAAATGCGTGAGGAGGAGATCGGGCATGAAGCGGTCACCACCACCACTACGGAAAAATCCGATAAGTTTGGAAACAAATACAAAGACAAAGAGATCACGCGCATCAAGGTTTCAAAGGATGACGTGAAGACTCTGCACGAAGCATACAGCGCGGCGGCAAGTTTTTCAGAAGAGCCGAATGGCTGGCTTGTGTTGTTGGGTCAATCTTTTTGCGGCAAGACCCATTTAGCGGCGGCCATTGGAAATTATCGCATTGCGCTCGGCGGACAGGCTCTGCTTGTGGAAGTAACCGCTTTGCTCGATTACCTGCGCCAGACCTTCCGCCCGAATTCGGATGTCTCATTTGATCGGCGCTTCCATGAAATCCGCACCACGCCGTTATTGATTCTGGATGATTTGAAAGGCAGCGGCGCAAGCTCTGTTTGGGCTGAGGACAAGTTATACAGCGTGTTGAATTATCGCTACAACGCGCATTTACCCACCGTGCTCACGTCCACACTGCGCCCCGATGAAGTTGCAATCAGCTACCCCAATTTGTGGAACAAACTGCTCGACCCAACCCGCTGTCAGGTGCTGGCGATCAACATGCCTCCGTACCGCCGCGTGGTGAAGGGCGGCAAGTCTGCGGCGAATAAGAAAAAGTAGCGCAACTGTAGGGGCGACCCGCCCATGGAGAGCAACTCACTTCGCAAACCTTGATGGGTCTTGACCCAAGTTGCCGCCTTAACGCAAAGGCGCAGAGTCGCAAAGGAAAAAAAGTATGGTTGTTGCAAAGTCGCTTGACGTGGTTCTGAATTCATGGCGTTGTTTTAACGCGAACGCCGCGAAAAAAGCGAAAGAGCGCGAATTTTTCCTTTTTCGCGTCCATTCGCCAATTTCGCGTATTTCGCGCTAAGATTTTCCTGACTTTGCTACAGCCATGGGAAAAAAAGCAGTAAATCTTAGCGCCTTGGCGGCTTTGCGTTAAAATTTTCGGCAGGGAGTTCATCCTTGCGTAAGGTGAGTTGATAACAAAAGGAGCAGAAATGAAAAACCGTCTTATTGGTGTTGTGATTGGTCAGGTCATTGGGTTGGTCATCGTCTGTGCCGCATCCTCCTTCATCGCGCTGATTTCCTTTGGCGCAATCGGCGGCGTAACCATGGCGTCCGCGCCCGAAAAAACATTTCAGTACGTGGCCCCGCTCACCTGCCCAAATGGCACAATGGAATATGAACAATATCAGGCATCCTACAACCGTCCCGGCGAATACAGCTTTAACGTCGAATGCGTCACAGCGGATGGAACCCGCACAGACATATCCCTTGCCTCCATCGGCTATGCCTTGCTTGGCTTTTATCTCGCCTGCTTTTTGCCGCTTTGCATCCCAGGCGCACTAATCGCCATCATCGTTCCGCTCTTTTTCCTGCGCAGAAAAAAAGCAGAACCCACCCAAACCAGCGCGATTGAATCGCTGTAAAAGATTTCCAAAACGGGCTTCGATTTCAACATGATTCGGAGCCTGTTTTTTGTTACACTTGGATTATGAACAAACTTCCCATTCCCCCTTTTTTTGACTCTGCCCACGTCGGCGAAATCTGGAAAGTGGATTATACCGCCCGCGCTGAAGATGCCCGCAAATACGCGCTTCAACACAACCTGACGCCTGTATCATCCCCGAAGGGGGCTTCTGTTTCGAAGAACAGAATCTCCCTTTTGGTGATCGACGCGCAAAATACCTTCTGCATCCCCAACTTTGAATTATTCGTCGCTGGCCGCAGCGGGCACGGCGCCGTGGACGACAACATCCGCCTGTGCGAATTCATCTACCGCAACCTCGGCAACATCACCCACATCACCGCCACCATGGACACACACATGGCGCAGCAGATATTCCATCCCATTTTCTTTGTGGATAAAGACGGCAATCATCCCACGCCGTACACCGACATTCATGTCGGAGAATTACGAGAGAACAAATGGACCTTCAACTCCGCGCTTGCCCCACGCTTTGGCATTGCCCCCGAATACGGCCAGCAAATGATGATCCATTACGCTGAAGAGTTGGAAAAAAAAGGCAAATACGCGCTGACGATCTGGCCGTATCACGCCATGCTTGGCGGCATCGGTCACGCGCTTGTCCCAGCCCTGGAGGAAGCTATTTTCTTCCATTCCATTGCAAGGCTGGCCCAGCCTGATTTTGAGATAAAGGGTGACAAGCCTTTTACCGAAAATTACTCCGCCGTTGGGCCTGAAGTGTTGACAGGTCCCATGGGCGAAATGCTCGGCGTTCGCAACCCGAAATTCATTCAACAATTGCAGGAAGTGGATAAGTTGTACATTGCGGGACAGGCCAAGAGTCACTGTGTTGCGTGGACGGTTTCTGATCTGCTCGAAGACATCCAAGCCACAGACCCAGACCTTGCGAAGAAAGTATATTTGCTCGAAGACTGTTCGTCAGCGGTGGTGGCGCCTGGGGTGGTTGACCATACCGACGCGGCGAATGAAGCGTATGTCCGCTTTGCAGGGGCGGGGATGAAGATTGTCCAATCGACAGATGAGTTGCCATAATCTCTTGTTAAGCATCTAGGCGTGATTCCCTGAGCGAAGCGAAGGGTCTCTACTGCTGAAATCAGAGATTCTCACCGCACTGGCGCGCGGCGCAAGTGTCGCTTCGCCAGAATGACACTACATAGCGAATTAATTCAGATTATGAATCGAGAAAATAAGAAATGTCCATTTTTGACGGTAAAAGACTCACGAACGAAACCTTTAAATTAGATATCGAACGGATGCGCCGCGGCTGGTACTCGGATAAATATTTCGAGAACATCAACCGCATGTTGACCACGTTGTCGAAGGAAGGCTACAGCTATTCGGGAAAGTTCCATAATTTGCCCGAGGGTATTTCGCCAGAGCAAATTGCGGTGGGCGATATTGAAGTGGAGATGCAGTGGTTCACGCGCAGAATGGGCAAGACCACCGTGGTCGGCGTGGATAAGTCTCTTGCCATGCTCAGGCATTGCACAGGTTATTTTGAAGTCGATAAATTTATCGATACTTCGGATAATCTCGAAGTGTGGGCGGTGCAGGATGGCACCATCGTCAAATATGACGGCGACCCGATGAAGATTCAACCTGTTATCAAAGTGCGCGGACGATACCGTGATTTTGCATTGCTCGAAACTCCCACGCTTGGCATTCTCACCCGCTCCAGCCGTGTGGCGACGAATGTGTATGAAACGCTGGTGGCTTCGCGCGGCAAGCCTGTGCTGTTTTTCCCCGCGCGTTTTGATGTGCATGAAGTGCAGGCCGCGGATGGTTACGCCTACAACATTGCCTTGCAAAGATTTAACAAAGACCACGCGCAGGAATTAGGCGCTTTCGTCTCCACCGATGCGCAGGGGGATTGGTGGGGCGGCGCAGGCGGGGGGACGGTTGCTCATGCTGCGATTGCATCTTTCCTCGGCGACACGGCGGAAGCGATGATGCAGTTCTCGCATATTTTGCCCGCCAGAATTCCGCGCATTGCATTGGTGGATTTCAATAATGACTCTGTCCGCGATGCGCTGCGGGTATTGGATGCGATGTTCGCAAAGTACCGCGAATTGATGGATACGGGAAATAAAGAGGAAGCCGAGAAATATAAATTATATGGCCTGCGTTTGGATACCAGCGGCAGCCTGCGCGATGTGTCTGTGCTGCCGTTGGGCGACCCCGCGTTAGACTTGGGCGTGAACCCACGGCTGGTGTTCAACGTCCGCCAGGCATTGGATACTGCCTCAGAAAACTGGAACCTGCCTGAGGTTTGGAAAGAAGCGGCGCGGGAATTTTGTCGCAGTGTGAAAATCGTTGTCTCTGGGGGGTTCAATCCCGATAAGATTCGTAAATTCGAAAAGCTCGAAGTCCCCGTGGATATTTATGCGGTGGGTTCGTATCTGTTCAATAATGGGAATTCCACCACGACCGATTACACGGGCGATGTGGTGCGCGTGAAAATCCGCGATGAATGGATCGATATGGCGAAGGTGGGGCGTAAGGTGGGAGAGAATGAAAATTTGGAGCGGGTGTGGTAACTAAAAAATGATGGTCACTTTTTATAAAGGAGCATTTTATGCGCCCAATGTACATCAACGGCAAGTTTACGAATGGAAGTGCGGGGGAGGAAATTCAAGTTCAAAACCCAGCTACCGAGGAAATTCTTGACAGCGTTCCGCGCGGGACGGTGGAAGATGTCGAAGCGGCGGTGCAGGCCGCAAGGTCTGCGTTTGAAGCGTGGCGAAAAATGGGCGCGAATGAGCGGGCAAGTCTCCTGCATGAAGTGGCGGAGAAAGTCCATGCCCATCGCGGGGAAATTGTCCGCCTGCTGACGTTGGAGGAGGGCAAGCCGTTCTCTGAAAATGAAGAGGAAGTGGAATGGGTGTTGAACACCTTCCGCTATTATGCCGAGTTGGGGCGTCATCATCGCGGCAGTGTGCTGGCGGCGGGTTCATCGTCGCAATTTAATTTCATCATCAAAGAGCCGTACGGCGTGGTGGGGTGTATTGTGCCGTGGAATTATCCGCTGTTGCTGCTGGCCTGGAAGGTTGCGCCTGCGCTTGCGGCGGGAAATACGGTGGTCATCAAGCCATCGGAGATGACTCCGCTGACGGCGTTGTATCTTGCCGGGCATTGTTTCGATCATCTCCCTGCTGGAGTGGTGAATGTGGTCACGGGGTATGGCCTGGAAACTGGCGAGCCGCTGGTCAAACACCCCGATGTGCCTGTGATCGCCTTTACAGGAAGTTTGGCAACGGGACAAAAAATCGCGTCCATCGCCGCGCCAATGATGAAGAAACTGCATTTGGAATTGGGCGGGAAGGATGCCACCGTGATTGCCGAAGATGCCGACCCGGAGATTGCGGCGAAGGCTGTGGCGTATGCGGTGCTCATCAACGCGGGGCAGGTTTGCACAAGTACCGAGCGGGTGTACATCCCAAGAAGAGGCGCGGCAAGATTCACTGAAGCCATCGTGGAGCATGTCAAGTCGCTTCGGCTTGGTTCGGGGCTGGAAGCCGCCACCGATATTGGCCCGATGATCGGCGAGAACTATCGCGCGAAGTTCGAGCGTCACATTGCAGATGCGAAGGAACGCGGGGCAAAGATTCTGGTCGGCGGCGGGAGACCGAAAAATTTGACCAAAGGATTTTTCCATGAACCGACCGTTTTGTCTGGCGTCGATCACAATATGGTTATCATGCGCGAAGAGACCTTTGGTCCCGCCGTGCCGTTGATGGAATACACCACCTTCGACGAAGCCGTGACATTAACCAACGATTGTCAATACGGCCTGGGCGCAGTGTTGATTTCCAACGATCCGAAGAAGATCAAGCAATTCTTCGATGATGTCAAGGCAGGTACGATCTGGATCAACGACCCGCTAACCGACCATTACGCGGGTCCCTTTGGCGGGATGAAGTACTCCGGCGGCGCGCGCGAACTCGGCGAAGAGGGCCTCGATCAATTCCGCGAGACGAAGCATGTTCATTGGGATTTCAATATGGAAGATAAGGGGTATTGGTTTCCGTACGGGCGGTAGGCCATTGACCGCAGACGACAGACCATAGACGACGGTCTATCGTTCATTGTCCATCGTCGGTTTATAATCAGAGCCATGAAAAATAGATCATGGCTCTTTCCTTCTCTATTGCTCATTGCAGCAATGACTTACGCCACGCTATCCGACGTGCAATTACCGGGTGAGGGCTTTGCCACCTTTGGGGCGGATACTGTCCGCGCGGAGGTTTTGCAAATCATCGAAGAAGGTGAAATTGATTTAGGCGGGAATTTGCAAACCTACCAGATCGCGCGCGTGAATATCCTTGAAGGCGAATATGCGGGCATCCCAATGGAAATCGATTATGGCAGGCGGCAGATCCGCTCGGATGATTATCTGCTGGGGGCGGGCGATAAAATCATGGTGTCCATCAGCAAGACGCCGGAGAACGTGGTGAATGCCTATTTCGTGGATTACGTCCGCACCACGCCAATCCTTTGGCTGACAGTCATTTTTGCAATTGCCATCATCCTCATCAGCAGTTGGAAGGGCATCCGCGCCTTGTTGAGCATGGCCTTCAGTTTGTACATCATCATCGGCTACATCATCCCGCATATTCTGATTGGCGAAGACCCGCTGCGTGTGAGCATCATTGGCTCGATCATCCTTTTGGCGGTCTCGCTCTACCTCACTTACGGCTGGACTTTGAAAACTCACGCGGCGGTCATCAGCATGGTTTTGGTTTTGATATTGACAGGCGCGCTTTCAGGAATCTTCGTAATCTTTGCAAAGCTCAACGGCACTGGCGATGAAAACGTGATGTTCCTGATGCAGTTGATGGAAACCCCGATCAATCTGCGCGGATTGCTGCTCGGCGGAATGATCATTGGCGCGCTCGGAGTATTGGACGATCTCGTGACGACTCAAGCCTCGGCAGTGTTCGAGCTTCATCATGCGAATCCAGCCCTCGGCTTTCGCGGACTGTACAACTCGGCCATGCGCATCGGGCAGGACCATGTGGCGGCCACGGTCAACACCCTGGTTTTAGCCTACGCTGGAGCATCGCTGCCAATGCTGTTGATGTTCTCGCTTGGGCGCGGAGATTATGGGTATCTCGTCAATTTTTCTTTTATTGCGGAGGAGATCGTGCGGACTTTGGTCGGTTCGCTGGGGTTGATCGCGGCCGTGCCACTCACAACGGCCATTGCCATCTTCCTCGCTCAAAGGGCTGAGTCGCTTGGGAGGTGGGAGCAGGTTCTCGGTCCCGAAGGAAGCGAAGAGGGGCATAGTCATTAGGCGAGGTACGCAACACGCAACACATAATTCCTGATCCGTGTTGCGTGTTGCGTTATCCATAATTTGCAACCTTTCCCCTCTCTTCTGCGTAAAAGATGTAGAAAGTCTCATCAAGGAGCAGCGTGAACGAAGAACAGACCTGGGTTTCCCAGGCGCAACAAGGCGATGACGAGGCGTTTACCAGGCTTGTCGAAACCTATCAGACCCCGGTTTTCAACCTGTGCTACCGCATGTTGGGCGAGCCTGAGTTGGCAGAAGATGCCGCACAGGAAACGTTCCTGCGCGCCTACCAGCACCTGCACCGCTACGATGAAAAGCGTCCGTTCGCGACCTGGCTGCTTTCGATTGCGGCGCATTATTGCATCGATAAATTGCGGCGCAGAAAATTCTCCATGTTCTCGATGGATGCGGAGGATGATGAGGGCAACACCTTTGAAGTGCCCGATGTCAACGCGCCCAATCCCGAAGCGGAGTCGATCAAAGGGCAGACGCAGGATCGCATCCATGCGATGCTCAAGGATTTGGATACGACCGACCGCGCCGCGATCATCATGCGCTATTGGTACGACTATCCAGAAAAGGAAATTGCCGAGTCTTTGCGGTTGACGGTAAGCGCGGTAAAAAGCCGCCTGCACCGCGCCCGCAAAGAACTGGCAGGCATGTGGCAGGATGAGGAAGACGACTTGCTTGCCGAAATGGAAAGGAGACATCATGAATCACCAGCCTTTTGAAACCTGGCTGTTGGACGATAAATACTTGAGCGCAGCCGAAAAGCGCGAGCTTGACTCGCACCTGCGGGATTGTAGAACCTGTTCGGCTCTTGCTGAGACCGGGCTTGCTCTGCGTTCTGCGAGAGTGATCTCCCCTGCGGCAGGGTTCGCGCTGCGCTTCCAACAGAAACTCGTCCTTCAAAAAGTGGCCGAACGCCGGCGCAGGTTATGGGGACTGATCGTGTTGATCGTGAGCGGGGTGGGTCTGCTCGGCTGGTTCGCCGCTCCGTTTGTGTACGCGTTCATCTCCGCGCCTGTGGAATGGCTCACGGCAGCGGTCGGCTATTTTCTATTTGTGTTCACCTCCATGCAGGCTTTCAGTGAAATCTTAAGGGTATTGTCGCGCATGGCGCCAAACTTCATCCCGCCGTATGCGTGGATGGTAATGCTCTCCACGCTGGCAGGTTTGGGATTAATTTGGGTTGTATCCATCTGGCGGTTTGCGCGCAAGCCGCAAGGAGTAACGGTATGAAAATAAAAATAAATCTGGTTCGCATCCTGCTCCTGCTGACGCTATTATTTTTGCCTACCAGCAGCGTGTTTGCACAGGGCCCGGGCGGGGATGTTGTTCTGTTCGGGCAAAATTACACATTGGAAAACGGCAACGAATTGAACGGCAGTCTGGCAGTGTTCGGCGGGAACGTGAACATTGAGGAAGATGCAAAAGTGAATGGGGATGTTGCCCTGATCGGAGGAAACCTTTCGCTAATCGGCGATGTTCATGGCGATGTGGCTTTGATCGGCGGCAATTTGACGATCTCCGGCACGATCGATGGCGACATTGTCATCGTCGGCGGGCAGGTGTTGCTGACTAAAACTGCCGTTGTCAATGGCGATATATCCACCATCGGCGGAAACGTGGAAAAGAAGCCCGGCGCAGAAGTAACTGGCAATATCACGAACAACGCTCCGCCAACGATCAATGTGCCCAATGTGCCAAACATACCCAACGTTCCCAACCTGCCTAATGTGCCTGAAACGCCTCAGATTGACTTGAATGTCAATCCATTTTGGAATGTGGCGGGCAAATTTGGGCAGGCATTGCTTGTGGCGCTGGCGGGCATGTTGCTCGCGCTCTTCCTGCAACCGCAATTGGAACGCGCAGGCGATGCGATGACAGGCCAGCCTTTCATTGCAGGAAGCTATGGTTTGCTGGCATTCATTGTTGTGCCCGTTGCGGCGGTAATCATGGCGGTCACGTTGATTCTTGTTCCGGTGTCACTGCTGGTTGTTTTTCTGGTGATGCCGTCTGTGTGGTTGTTTGGCATGGTGGCGCTCGGGCAGGAAGTTGGCGACCGCTTCACCAAAGCCATCAACCAGAGTTGGGCGCCCGTTCTCTCCACAGGCTTCGGCACCTTCCTGCTGATGCTGGTGGTGGGCCTGGTCGGGTTGATCCCGTGCGTGGGCTGGCTACCTTCCTTCCTCGTTACGTTGATCGCCATTGGCGGTGTGGGAATGACATGGTTCGGAACGCGCAGTGCGCCCGGGGCAAGCTACCAGCAGGTGGATGAGATTCCACCGGCTTCATAAGAATGGAGAAATCAAACAGCCCCCGTTTATCAGCGGGGGCTGTTTGATTAACTCGCCTTGAACGGCCTGCGCTCGTACCGCACACTTGCCCTGGGGCAGTGCCAGGGAGATTTATCTTGCGTTTTGGGCGCTTCTCGGCAAACACAACATGAATGTTGCGGTACCGCAAAAGTGATTACGGCAAGGGTGGAGGGGTTTCGTCGATATCGGTGATGGTAACCACGATGGCTTGTGTATATGTACGGCCATTGCCATCGGATACCTGGACGATAACCTCATAGATATTATTCAGATCTGCATCTTGTGCGGTTTCAAAGTCTGGGGCGGCGATGAAGGTCAGAACGCCTGTTGCAGGGGCGAGAGTGAACACAGCCGCATCTGCTCCGCCGGAAATGGAGAAGGTCAAAGTTTCGGCGGGCAGGTCTGCATCTTTTGCTTTTACAACGGTTACAGCCGCGCCATTTTCTGCGATGCTTAGCGCTGCCGTTCCGCCTCCGCCATCGGAGGTGATTGTCGGCGTATTATCATTGATGGGGGTAATTTTTACTACGACATCCTGCGAGAACGTACGCGAACCATCTGTCACCTGGACGGTAATATCGTACACATTGTCTGCGCCGGCATCTGCAGGGGATTCAAAATCGCGGGGGTTGATAAATGTCAGGATACCCGTATCAGGCGCGATTTTTAGCAAGGCCGCATCCGCTCCGCCTGAGATCGAGAAGGTCAGGGTTTCGGCGGGCAGGTCGGCGTCCCTTGCTTCGATATCAGTGACTGCGGCTGCGTTCTCTGCCACGCCTATGTTCAGGATGTTATCCTCTTTATTGCCATCATCATCCTTCTTTTCATCGTACAGAATGAACGGGTCATTATCGTTGAGCGCGGTGACTGTGACAGAGATGGTTTGCGTGTCTGTGAATGAGCCGTCCGAGACCTGAACGGCCACCTCATAGAGGTTATCACTATTGGCATCCGCTGGAGATTCAAAGTCTGGTGCAGCAGTGAAGGCCAGTATGCCGCTTGAACCGTCTATCGAGAATTTGCCCGCATCCGCGCCGCCGGAGATCGAATAGGCGAGGGTTTCGGCTGGGAGATCGGCGTCGGTTGCATTGACATCCGTTATGGCGGCGGTGTTTTCAGCGATGGTCAAAGCGGCAGTTTCGCCTCCGCCATCTGATGAAATGGCCGGGTTATTGTCGTTGGCGGCATTCACCGTGACGGTGATGGTTTGGGAGTCCGTGCCGCCTGCGCCATCCGTGGCCTGGATGATGACTTCGTATACGTTGTTCGCGTCAACATCGGCGGGGGTTTCAAAATCAGGCGGGGTCGCAAAGGTTAGAACGCCGCTCGAGCCATGTATCGAGAAATCGTCCGCGTCGGCGCCGCCTGCAATCGAATAGGTGTGGATTGTGCCGGCATCCGGGTCTGTGGCGGTGAGGGTGGTGACGCTCCCGACATTTTCCGCGAGGCTGAAGCTGGCCGCGTCTCCGCCGCTGTCGGATGTGATGGTGGGAAATTCATTGATGTTATTCACGAGGATGATGAACTGTTTATCAAAACTCAGCGCGCTGGAGTCGGTTGCGCGGATGCAAATGGTGAGGGAGTTTTGGGTTTCGTAATCAAATGGAGAGACAGAGTTCAGGCTATTGCCACTTATTTGGAAGGCGGCATTGTGCGGGCCTGCGCAGACGGGCGTATCCACCAGACTGTAGGTGAAGGCATCTCCAGGGTCGGCGTCTGTGGCGCTCAGTGAGCCGATGATTGTGGCGGAGGGCAGGTTCTCGTCCAGTGTGGTGTTGGAGAGGAGAATGTCGGTGGGGGCAACTGGCATGGCCGTGGGAATGGCGGAGGGGGTTGCCGTGGGTGTTTCGGAAGGAAGCGCGACAATCGTTTCTGTTACTGCCACCGTTGGAGTGGGTGAAGGGGGAATCGGTGATGGCGTTTCAGTGGGAGATAATGTTGCAGGGGAAGCAACTGCCTGGGTTGTTGCAACAGGCACGGTCGCAGAAGGAAGCGGGAGTGTCGCTGTTGGCGTGAATATTGTCGCTGTTGTCGGCGTCTGTGTGGGTAAAATCCCAACGGTTGGCGAGGATGTGGCGCCATTGAATTCAACGTGTAATAAAGGCGCGCCGGCTGCATCGCTTTCGAATGATTTTGAAACCCGTTTGCCGGTGTTTCCTGTCATTGTGATGACGAGCGAGTTTCCCTTTGCCCAGCCGGGCTGGTTGACGATTTCCTGAATCACGGGCGCAATGTTGGGTGTTGCCTGATCTGCGCCGCTAGTTCCAACTTTTTTCCAGGGCGCCGGGGACCAGGTGACGACATTTTTTGTTCTCAGCCGTGAAGAAACATTGCGGGATTTAATGGTAAAAGCGGGCGCGTTGGCATTTGCCTCACCGCGGATTTGCAGGCTGATGGTTTCAGAGGTGAGCTCATCCACTTTGAATTGGATGTATGCGTTTGTGATGATGGCGCCTTTTGGAATATTCACTCCTACAAAACGAAGGCCCACAACTTGTGAGTTGATGTCGTATACAAGTTCGAGGTCGGTGCTGTTCAGGTAGACCCAGCCGCTTGAATATTCTTCCACATCATCGTTGCCTGTTGTGATGCGGATGTTCAGGCTATTTGGGCCTGAGGGCGGCAGGTTGATTTGGGTGGGCGTGCTGGAAGCGCGTGTGGCTGTTGGGGCGCCGGGAGTGGAAGTGAATGTGGCAGGGGCAGAGGTGGCTGTTGCTGTTGGGGTAACGGAAGCAGGCGTAACAGTTGGCAGGTTGCCGGCAAATTCCCATGCGCCAACATCCGGGAGCGTATCACGCGATTTGCCGCTGTAATCAGTGGGCACTCCCATGGATGCGGCTCCGGCATTGATGACC
The DNA here is from genome assembly GCA_919902735.1 of Anaerolineales bacterium. Classification (GTDB taxonomy): domain Bacteria; phylum Chloroflexota; class Anaerolineae; order Anaerolineales; family Villigracilaceae; genus Villigracilis. Next base: position 15,839 of record CAKKRM010000259.1, read on the forward strand.
GGTGAATTTGAAGCGGGCTTGAAAGAAGCCGGGTGATAAGTGGTGGCGCTGGCGAAGACTGCCGCGCTTTGATTGTTTTTTACTGTGGCATTGGCTGGAGAAATCGCGCCGCCAGCGATGTTGTTTGCGATGACAATCCCTTGATTGTACGGTTGGACGCTGATGGAGATGGCACGTCCGCCTCCGTAGACGTTCCAGATGGTATTGTGGGCTATTAATGCGCCCACCAGGCCGCCGTTTGTGACCCCGGCTTCCACGCCGTAGAAGTTCAGTCCTCTGCAGCCGTACAAAATATTATTAACGATGGTAAGGTCGCCAAGCTGGCCGCCCCAGCCGGTATAGTATTCCTCACCGATTGAAATTCCCGCGGCAGGCTGGCCGGAACGGTAGTAATTTGTGTTGGGTGTGCAGTAGGCAAAGTTGTTCTGCAGCCTGACGTGTTTACTGTTGTCGATATAAAAGTTTACGCCGAAATTATCGTAGGCTGTAACGTTTGAAACGGTAACATTAATCGCCATTGTTGCGGCGAGTCCCTCGCCGCAATTGTGAAAGGTTGTGCCGTTGCTAATAAAGACATCCTCCGAGCCTCTTTCTACCTTTACGCCAGATGCCCAGCCGCCTCCTGTGGAACTGTTACATGCTGTGCCGATTCTATTCTCGGTTACATTGTCGTGGACTAAGAAATCTGAAAAACGGATGTGTTTTCCCAAAATTAGAACGCCATGTTCAACTGCCCCAGCCACTTCCAAGCCATATACCTCGAGATAGGAACCGGAAAGTACAACCGAGGTAAATTTTGCCGCCCCGGTTACTTTAATGGGCTGGCTTGCGGTGCCTGATTTTGTGATTCGCAGCACGGTGTTGTAATTTCCAGGCGATAGAAACAGGGTGTACCCTGCCGCCAGTTTTCCAATACCCGTGGTCAATGAGCAGGGTGTGGTTTGGGTGCAAACCGTTCCGCTGCCTGTTGTGGATACATAAACGGCATTCGAGACTTGTGCGTTATCGCTGGCGGCAACGGAGAAATAGCTGCCAAACGCCATGGCAATTGCCACAACTACACTTATATGTCGATATAGCGTGCTTTTCATTACATGCTCCTTCTGGCTGTATGAGACGATCAGACTGGTTTGGATTAATGCGTTAGGGTTCCACAGTGTGTAAATGATCCACCTCGTACAGACAGGGTGCATTATGGTCAGTGAACAGGGATAGCAGAATAGGACTAGGGTACTGAAAACCCCGATGTTGGCCCTACATTACTGACAACTTGGCATTTTGGAAAGTTTTTTTGCGCAGTTTAAAAAACCTGGCGGTGTTCTTCCAGCCCTGAACCTGTATTCAATTAGTGGTTATCATTTATGCAATGTCATTATCACGAAAATAACTCTGTCGTCGAGTGGCTTACCGCCCATATATCGGAGTGCAAATTTTTGGAAGTAAAGCGAAATCGATCAAGGCGAGCGAAGGCTTTTTTGCCGCGAATTGGCGACATCGTCCCGTAGAGTAAATTCGTGGATAAAAAACAGACCGCCCTTAAGTGTAGTTTTACCTTATGTTTATATAACAGGGTCTTTTAGGAATAATGCCAGCGGGGCGGCAATCAACACCATGGCGGTGGTAAAGGTTAAGACAAATGGAAAGCCGTACAATTCCGCCAGGTGACCGGTGTACAGCAGTCCCAATGCGCCTGATGAAAAGATGAATCCCAAGGCCAGCCCGGAGGCCAGCGCCATGCCGCCGGGGATGATGCGCTGGGCAAAGACGACCATGATGCTATGCACGGCCCCGGTCAATGCGCCTGCGAGGGGGACGAGAATATACAGCCACCATGACCAGCCGATTAAACTGACGAGATAGATTGGGAAGGCGGAAAAAAATAAAACGCCCGAAGCTACAAAACGCTTGGAATACCTGTCGCCCAGATAACCGCCAAACACATTGCCCAACGCAGACCCGCCCATGAACAGACCCGCCATACTGCCGTAGATGGTTGCTCCCTGCCCCAAATCCTTTATGTATTTCGGGATGAGATTGACCATGTTCGCCTGCGCCCAGGATTGCATGGCGGCGACTAACGCCAGCACAACAATGAACAGCAGCCCCGCTTTCGCGCGGTTGGAATGCGTAGCCTGTGACGGTTTCGGGTGTGGATGATTTTCGCGCAATTGATTAAGCAGGGCAAAGCCGATTGGAATGGAAACCACCGGCACGATGAACATACCTGGGAGCTTATAGGAAGCGAGAATGAATCCCGTAATGATGGGGCCAATAAAATGACCGAGCTGCCCAGCCATGAAAAACAGCGATGTAGCCGTGGTTTCGCGTCCCTTTAAAAGGTCACGTCCGCGCAGGGTGGCTTGCACTGCGCCAACCGGGTGGAAGGCGGAGGAACCCAATGCGGCAACGATCAAACATCCGAGGCCAACATTGCCGGGAATAAACAGCGCGGCGGAATAAAAGACCGTCATCCACAACACGCCGCCAGCCGCGAGCCAGCGCGGACCTGTGCGGTCTGAAACCCAGCCGAAGAAGGGCTGTGTGAGGGCGGAAGTCCAGATGTAAATAGTGGAGAACAGGGCAATTTCCCATTCGCTTAAACCGAGATAGGTCAACAACACAGGGCGGCTGGCATTGAAGGTATCCACCATGAAGTGGCTGAGCGCAATGGATGAAAAAATGGAATCAAGGAAGATGGACATATTCTATTTTTATTTCCCACGATAGAGTTTATTTTCTTCGATATAGTCGTACACAGATGGAGGCACATAATAACGGTATGTCTCCCCGGCGGCGATTCGGCGGCGTAATTCACGCGAGGAGACAGGCTGTAAAAGCGCGTCGATGAAGGTGACTTTTTCAGTAAGGCCGGGGAGTTGTTGCTCTAACGGGGCGAGATCGGCGAAGTCGCTGGGGCGGCGCATCACGCCGATTTTGGAAACAGCAGTTACCAGGTCCGCGCTGAGGCGCCAGGCGGGTAAATCGCGCAGTGAATCACCGCCAATCAAAAGGATAATATCGGCAGAAGGTTCCTGCTTGGCAAGCAATCTGACCGTGTCTATGGCGTAGTGCGGGCCGGGGCGGTCAATTTCAAGGCGTGAAAATTCAAAGATCGGGTTGTTTGCGATCATGTTTTGCAGCATGGCGAGACGATGTTCGAGCGGAGTGATGGCCTGCTCTTGTTTGTGCGGGGGCTGCGGTGTGAGCGCCCAATACAGGCGGGAAAGTTGGAATTGATACGCGGCTTCACTGGCAAGGACAAGATGCCCAATATGCGGCGGGTCGAATGTGCCGCCAAAATACCCAATTTTTTCTCGTGACATGCGGAGAAGTATATCGCAAAGTTTTGAGGCACATGGCTTTTCCAAGGTCGCTTGACATCTTTTTAATTTTGTAGCAAGGCTTAACGCGAAAAGCGCAAATCAGGCAAATTTACGCGAAAATAAATGAAAAATTCGCGTCTTTCGCCTTTTCGCGGAATTCGCGTTAAGATTTTCCTGACCTTGGAATAGCCATGTTTTGCGGCACGAACCATGCTTCAGATTTTGGTTTATTGGTTTATTGGTTTATTGTTTTATAATACTCGCCGGTACGACAATACAGAAAAAGATAAAGTGCATCCAAATGCGCCCGAGGAGTAAAAAATAATGCCACAAAATTTTGATGCCATTATCATCGGCGCGGGCGTGATGGGCGCCAGTATCGCCTTCCACCTTGCTGAGCGCGGACTCAAAGTCGTCATTCTCGAACGCAAGGTCACAGCTTCAGGCGCGACGGGTCACTCGAGCGGACTCGTCCGTATGCATTACGACCTCGCGGCTGAATCCGAATTGACTTTCGCCAGTTATAAAAATTATTTTAATAATTGGAAAGAAAGAGTTGGTGGCGAATGTGGTTTCATCAAAACAGGTTTCCTGCAAATCGCCAAACGTGAACATGAAGATAAACTACGCGGCAACGTCGCCAATCAACAGCGTATCGGCATCAACACGTCTGTCATCTCGGCGGACGATGTAAAAAAACTCGTCCCTGATTTCATCACCGACCAGTTCGACTTTGCTGCATACGAACCCGATTCAGGTTACGCCGATGCGACTCTCACGACTAACTCGTTCATCGAAGCCGCCAAACGCAATAGCGCAACGTTGATTCAAAATTGCGAAGTGACAGCCATCCACACGAGTGGCGGAGCCGTAAAAGGCGTCAGCACCACCAAAGGTGAATTTGCGGCGCCCACAGTTATCAGTGCGGCAGGAGCGTGGGCGAAGCATGTCGCAAAACTCGCCGATGTCGATATCCCGCTTGAGACGTGGACTCACGATGTGGCGTTCCTCCATCGCCCGCCGTCGCTTGGGAAAATCCCCGCGGTGATCGACGATACCATCAACTGCTACTTTCGCCCCGAGGGCAGTGCGCTGATTCTTGCCGCGGGCGAAGATGAAAGCCTGCGCGGCGAAGCGCCCGATGCCGAAGACCAAACGCCCACGCCTACGTTCGTTGAGAAACTGATTGATAGCATGGTCAGGCGCATCCCGAAGATCGAAGAGAGCGGCTTGCACTCCATCCACGTGGGGCGCGACGGCATCACCCCAGACCAGCGCGCCATCTACAGCGCGGCGGGTCCTGACGGTTTCTATCTCGCCTGCGGCTTGAGCGGCACCGGCTTCAAGACCTCCCCCGCCGCAGGCGCAAGTTTGGTCGAGCTGATTCTCGATGGCAAACCCAAAACCGTGGACATCACGCCGTTTCGATTCAGTCGCTTCGCCGAAGGGAAGTTGTTGGAAGGAGAGTATGGGTATGGTCATATTTGGAAATAGATGAAAGACTGCGGAGGCATTTTTCGCCTTCGCAGTTTTTATTTAACCCGCACCACTTCGGACTCAGCCGAGGGCTGATTCTGACCATCGGCTTTTTCTTTTGCCTGCATATCGAATCATTAAACTACCATCACCAAAAATTCAATATTCATTTATATTTAGCCTATGGCAGATGAAAACAACCTATTGCCCCTATTTTCTATATCCGAAATAGATATCCTAGATTTCAAAAGGGATATTCCTGATTTGTCGGACAAGGCAAAATTACCAGAGTTTATAAAAGATGTTATTGCTATAGGTAATTCTGTTTTTGCGAAAGATGGCAAGCGCGGTTATCTAATATTTGGGGTTGAAAACAAAACCAGAGATTCAAGAAGTATTTTGGGACAAGTTGCCAACGCCAAAACTATTTCCGCAGCTACTCATTCACAGGTAGAAATCAATGAACTAAACCAGAAAGAATTTATTCAAAAGATCAAAGACTATGTGCATGGCTTCTTTGGAGAAATGATAGTCAATTATTTTGCTTTTCCCAACCCCAATTCCCCGGAGAATTTGGCTGGGGTTTTGGAAATTACCGCAATTTACGGACCCTTTTCTGTTCACAAAGAAATAGAAAAGTTTGATTCAAAAGGAAAACAAATAGGGGTAGTAAGGAAAGGACAGTCTTGGATTAGAAAAGGGGATGATACAAAAGAACTATATCCAGATGATGTATCTAAACTTGCAAATTCCAAAATAATTTTTCAAAAACTTGGATCAGCGGCACAGGTTGTCAATTTTAATACCTACAATGCGGCTGAGACAGATGCAATAAAAAAGTACTATGAAGGTTATCCATTGAAGTGGGGAATTATCCTTGCAAATGGTGATGTCGAGCGAGACATAGCTTCAAAAATAGAGAAAAAGCTCAATGAAAAATCTGAAGAGTCTAAAATAATTTGTATAACTGGTGAGGCAGGAGCTGGAAAGTCAACCTTAGCTTGGCGATTAGCTTATCAGTATTCAACAAGTAAAAATATACCTTTGATTCAAGTATGGGATAGTGATTCTCCCCAAACTTGGTATCAGATCGAATCTGTAGCATCTTCATACAAAGAGCCATTGGTAGTCTTGGTGGATGATGTTTTCCGATCAGAGATGGCGTCTCGGGCTTTATCAGTTATTGGTGAATCTTCAAAAATAACAATCATAGCCACATCAAGGCATAATGAAATTCCCCGCGACTTAAGCTTTCAAATGCCAATGCAAGTTTTCAAACTGGGAAAGCCATCTGTAGATGAAATTTCATTGGCATTAAACAAACTCAATTTACTTCCAGAAAAACTAGAGCCTGGCTTCCTTCATAAGATTAGAGAGACTCCATCGTGGTTGGTTATGATGTACGAATTAACAGGTGGAGACGATTTACAAAAACGAGTGAGAGATAGCGTAAAGCAACTTCAAAAACAAGACGATATAGTTTTTCGTGCTTACGAATATATTTGTTTTGGTAGCCAGTATGACTTATCTTTTCCTGAAAACCTTTTGTTGAACCTAGATAATAAAGGCTATTTTTACAATGTAAGAGAGAGGCCCGCTTCACAAGGTATTATTTTTCGAACCTATCGCCCAGGGTTTCTCAGATCATTACACGCTCTGATTTCTAAAGAGGCGTTAATGGTTTACCAACGGGATCCGATTGTTGTTCTTGACGAATTGATTTCCGCTGTAAATCCCGAAGACCTTTACCACAGGATGTTTATTTTCAATTTGATTGACAAGCTTTTTACTGCCAGCCTGTTAGGCAGGATTGTCAATTTGATTAATAAGCAGATTGCAAAAATCGAAGAGATTATTCACAACTCCTCAATTAGCGAACTATCAGCATATCAACTTAATTTTTTTCGAAAAATAAATGATAAAGCGAGAATTGAGCAAATTGGGCACCTTATAACTACAAAACTTCCAGAATCAGCTGCTGATTGGGCAGTGCTTGCCAATATGGTAATAACTTCTAATTCAAAAGAAGATGGACAAAAACTCACTGAAAAAATTTCAGCATGGCTAATTGACAATGATGACGGTCATGTGAAGAGTCTTTATTTGCGATTGGTTGAAACATTTGGGAATGAAAAAAAGATTCGGAAACTAATCGACGAATCTCATTTATGGTTACAAACCAACCCTGAAAAAACTGACTATCGACAACGATACCTAAATTTGGTTAGCGAAAATGGTACAAAGGGGCAAATTGAGAGGGCAATTCAGGATACTTCTGAATGGTTGGAAAAATTTCCAACAGCAATCAATGTTCAACAGAAATTTTTAGCTCTTGTTTCAAAGCATGGAACAAACAGCCAAGCGAATAAGTTTATTGAGGAAAGAAGTGCAGTATTTGAAGCAAGTCGAATGGATTTCGCCTTGTCTGCCGCATTCCTAACAATGGTAAATAGAAGTGGCTCTAATTTTCAGCTTCAAAAAGTGATTAATCTTTCAATTGAATGGCTTAAATATCATCTCGACGAAACTGAAGTTCGAAAAACCATCATTGGAATTATCAAAGAAAAAGAAAACGTTGTACCAACCAATGAGGTTATTGATGATGCTTTCAATTGGCTAAAAAGCAAGCCAGATGACACTGGATTAAGACCTGCGCTACTTGCGTTAGTGGCCAATAAAGGTACCTACGACCAGGTTGAAATTGCCAAGCGCGATACACAAACATTTCTTCAGAGACATTCGGGAAAAGTCAATATTTGGATCAGTTATTTTGAGTTGATAGAAATTCGTGGTTCGGTAGAAGAAAATAAGGCTTTGTTGGCTCAAGGTATTAAGTGGATCAAAGAAAACCCGAATAGCACAAAAATGCGAACCAGAATTATGCAAGTCGCAAAACGCTTGGGTACACCAGAACAAATTGGTTTTCTTATATCGTTTAACCAAGATTGGGAGACAAGGATAAAAGACCCAGAATTTTCTAAAGAGTACAAATTCCTTATTCAAAAATACAATAAGCTGAGTAGCCATTCTGAATGACTTAAATCTCCTAGTGATGAGCTTGGTGAAACGGGGCTGTGGGTGAAGGGCAATGCGACCCCTTCTATCCTTCGGACATCTACCCTAAAGGGCACACGTCCCCAAAATACGACAATGAAAAT
>CAKKRM010000260.1 GCA_919902735.1 Anaerolineales bacterium
AGGGGATTGCTTCGGGCGAAGAGCAAGAGCGCCCTCGCAAAGACATGGTTGGCGGGCGGGTAAGGGAAGTTATATTTTTACGAACCCTTAGCGAAGAGCCTGCTTTGGACGCTGACACCTGCACCTGCGCCAGGTGCAGGTGAAAACGCTGATTTTCGCTGATTCAAAAAAGAAAGATCAGCGTTTTCAGCGCGCTTCGCGGTCAGCGTCCCGATTCTGAAATGTACGGTAGAAAAATTTCCGATAAAGTCTATTGAAAACAAAAACAGGCGCCGTTCATAATCTGGCGCCTGTTTTTGTTATTTGAAATTCACTTTGCAGGTGATGTAAATTCAATCAAAACCACTTCTTCGCCGCTCAGCAAGTCAACTTCCTTGATGACACCGATGCCTTCTGCATAAAATTTATTCTCCTTCAAATCGGGATCAAGGGACGAGAAGTCGTAGGTCTTCAACACATTTTTGAATGAACCAAAAGGAACCGTCACGCTTTCATTAACGCTTATCACCTGCCCTTTATCCTCTGCTTCGCCTGCGTAATATTCCTGATAGTATTCTTCATTCAAATGCGCAGACAGGTCAGCCCACATGATGATGCCAGGCAGTGCGCCATCCACGCCCCACTCCCACGAACCGCCGTGATTGGCGAAGACGCCATCCACGTAATTATCCACCGCCTCGCCGAGATACCAGACATTGCCGGCCTTGTCCTGCGCGTACCAATCGAAAGTTTCCTCCACGATTTTATCTTCCACATAGACGAGGTCATGCACGATCGTGGCTTGAACGCCGTTCACTTCGCGGGTTTCCTGCAACACTTCAATCTCATTGCGTTCAACAACGCCGTCTTCAAGCGTGGCTTCATAGACCCATTTTGAGCCGGGGATAAGCGGCAGGTATGGGTTATCAATTCCTGCCACAAAATCAGCGGCTGTGAGGTTGACCGTATAGGACTCGGTTTTGGGTTCAGCCACGGATGGGCTTGAACAGGCTGTTAACAGGATCGAAATTAATAGAAGAGCCATTGCAGTTGAAATTATCGAACGGGTGGTTTTCATTTTATGTTCTCCTTTTTTATGGTTGAATTTTCTTCGAATGAAGTTAATTCAATTTTATTTAGGAAACCTAAGAAAACAGTAATAAACCTTTATGAGTGTTCTTACCTTGTTTGACAACGCCGCATTTCAAATCCTTTTACCCCAAAGGGTCACAAAGGAGAGCAAAACGCTAAAACCAAAGGTTTCTTTCGCGTTACTCACCTGCACTGGCGTGCGGCGCAAGTGTCGTGCCCTTTGTGGTTAATAACTCACCTTACGCAGTTTTGCGTGTTTTAGGGTCATGTCGCCCTGAGC
>CAKKRM010000261.1 GCA_919902735.1 Anaerolineales bacterium
AAGCCAATTTACTTCAATTTATCACTCGCTTCCTAACAAACTTTGAGTGCTCCCGCTTTCACCATCAAACTGCGCAAGAAGCCCGATGAATATCACGGCCCGCGCATCAGCCTGCTGGGGCTGTTCGGCGGATTCTGCGATGCCATCGGCGGTGGAGGCTGGGGGCCGGTGGTTACATCGACTTTGGTGGCGCGGGGAAAAAACCCGCGTATGACGATTGGTTCGGTGAATTTTTCCGAGTTCTTTGTCACGCTGGGTCAATCCATTCTATTTGTGCTTACATTAAGTTTTGGGGAATACTGGCAGGTTATTCTGGGGCTGCTGATCGGCGGGGCAATTGCCGCGCCCATTGCAGCAAAGCTTGCCCAAAAATTACCCTTGAAAGCATTGATGATCTTCGTAGGAATTCTGATCATCGTATTAAGCGTCCGCACGATTTACCTTGCGGTGAAATAAGGAAAGGGACGGCTCCCGTGGAAACCGTCCCTTTCCTGTTACCAAATCCCTGGCAGCAAGCGATAGCGGGTTTTCTGCGCGTATTCCTTGTAGCCGGGTAATTCTTCTTGAAGTGTTTTATCTTCCAGCGCAGTGCGAACGACCATTACAATCATAAGCAAAACAACTGGAATAAACGCCCAGAGCGAATTCAATAAAAGGGGGATGAATAAATATCCGAACAAACCGCCGGCGTAGCCGGGGTGGCGGATGATACGGTATGGGCCAGTGGATACGACGTGATGTCCGCGCTCGGTTTGGATGCGGACGGTGCCGGAGAAAAAGCGATTCTCGATCAGCGCCCAGGAGGAAAAGCCGTAGCCGAGGAGAATGCCAAAGAGCGCAGCCAAATTCCAGATTAAGGAAGAGGCGGGAGTCCAGGTGGGTTTATCCACGCCAGCGACAATCAAGATCAAGATGGAGCCAAGCCCTAACAGCGGGGCGAGGATTTTATCCCAGGGTTTGGTGTCTTTGGCTTGCATGAAGCGGGCGCGTTCTTTGATCAAATCCGGGTGGCGGCGGTTGACGATGATGCGGCTGATGACAAATGACAGGATGCTGACCACAGCATACGCCCAGGCCTGCCACCAACCCCATTGACCTGAAACGATCATCGGGATGAAGGGCGCGACCATGACAACGATGACGAGTTGGACAATGACGCGCAAAGTGAAGGTTTTCTGCTTTCACGGGAGCACTCAAAGGTTGTTAGTCATCAGGCTCAAGCCGCCGTCCTCGGCGGCGTTTCACGAGTAAATTCTTCGCCGAGGACAGCGAAGGGAGCAACTCATCTACAAACTTTTAGCGCGCCCGTTTTCTGAGTCTTGTTCATAACATCCTCCTTAACCATTATAATAACCAGCAACCCTGGAAACAACCATGAAACTTACCTGTATACCCGTTTTATTTCTGATGGCGCTGGCTTTGTTCCAACCGGTCTTTGCGCAAAGCAATGAGCCGCTGGCTATTGTGATGACGGCGGATGGGCCGATCATGCCGCCGATGCTGGAGTATTTTAAACGCGGCATCGAAACGGCGGAACAGAGCCATGCCGAAGTACTCGTCATTCAGTTGAACACGCCCGGCGGAAGTGTGGAGACCATGCTCAGCATCATTCAAGTGATGCGTGCCAGCAAGGTGCCGGTGGTGGTTTATGTTTCGCCAAACAATGCGATTGCAGGCAGTGCGGGGGCGTTGATTACGATGGCGGGCCATGTCTCTGCGATGGCGCCCAAGACGGCCATCGGCGCGGCAAGCCCAATCGACTCTAGCGGCGCGGATATCGAATCTACGCTGGAAACAAAAGTAAAGGAAATTTTAAAAGCCCGCGCGCGCAGTTTGGTGGAGGATCGCAGCGCTGAGGCGATAAAGCTTGCCGAAGCGATGATCGACGATGCAAAAGCCGTCACGGCCAAGGAGGCGCTGGAAGCGGGGTTAATTGATTTCATCTCTGATGACACCGAAGACCTGTTGCAATCTTTGGACGGTTTCACTGTTCAAATGGAAGACGGCAAACACACCTTCGACACAAAAGACATTCGCACACAAAATCTAAACATCAGTTTCATCGAGCAATTGCTGTTGCTGCTCACCGACCCAAACATCGCATTCCTGTTACTTGCCATCGGCGTGCAGGGAATCTTGATCGAAATCTCCAGCCCCGGCGGTTGGTTCGCGGGCTTCATCGGCGCGGTCTGCCTGACGCTGGCTGTGTATGGCATGGGCGTGCTGACCGTCAACTGGTTTGGGTTCATCTTCCTCATCATCGCCTTTGTGTTGTTCATCCTCGACATCAAAGCGCCCACGCATGGCGCGCTCACTACGGCGGGCGTGGCGTCGTTTATCATCGGCGCGTTGGTGCTGTTCAACTCGCCGGGCACGCCGCAGTTCCAGCGCGTATCTGTTCCCCTCGTTATTGGCATGGGGATTTTCCTGGGCTTGTTATTTTTTGCGATTCTGCTGATTGCATTGCGCGCGCAGCGCGCGCCCGTCCGCATCGGCGTGGAATCAATGATCGGGAAAACAGGAACAGCCAAATCGTTTAGTCATGAAGCGGGGCAGGTGCAGGTTGGAAGCGAATTGTGGAGCGCGGAAAAAACCGCCGAGTCGGAAAAAATCGGCAAGGGCGATTTCATCGAAGTTGTCGAAGTTCGTGGATTGAGATTGATCGTTAAGAAGAAGTGATATGTCATTGCGAGAAGGGCTTTAGCCCGACGAAGCAATCTCCTCCTTAAGTTGGGGATTGCTTCGCAAAGAACGCTCGCAATGACGTGAACGCTTCAAGAGGACCTTATGCCTGCCACCCCGACGAGAGACAGAGTCAAACCTGAAACAGATTCGCGCCCGCTGCGGCGGCCGGATTGGATCAAAGTGCGCGCGCCAGCGGGCGAGACTTACGAACGCCTGCAAGTATTAATGCGCTCGAAAGAGCTGCACACGGTCTGCGAAGAAGCGATGTGCCCAAACCTCGGTGAGTGCTGGGGCAGCGGCACGGCCACGTTTTTGATGCTCGGCGATGTGTGTACCCGCACCTGCGCCTTTTGTGACATCAAACACGGCAAGCCCGCTTTATTGGATTGGGGCGAAGCCGAGCGCGTGGCGCAGGCTGTGAAATCGATGGAATTGAAGCACGCGGTTATCACATCGGTCAACCGCGATGAACGCCGCGATGGCGGCGCGCCGATCTTTGCAATGGTCATTCGGAGAATTCGAGAATTGCTGCATGGCTGTTCCATCGAAGTGTTGATCCCCGATTTCAAGGGCAATATCGAAGCCTTGAAGATCGTGATGGATGCGCGCCCTGAAATTTTGAACCACAATGTTGAAACCGTGCCGCGTTTGTTCAAGACCGTGCAGCCGCAGGATAATTACGAATGGGCCGCGGCGACCTTGTCCAACGCGAAAAAGCTCGACCCCGATGTGCTTACAAAGTCCGGCATCATGCTTGGTCTTGGTGAAACGATGAATGAAGTGAAATCCGTCATGCGTGACCAACGCTCCTGGGGCGTGGACATTCTGACCATCGGTCAATATCTGCAACCGAGCAAGAAGCACATGGCAATAGACCGTTATTACACGATGGAAGAATTCGCCGAACTGCGCGATTTTGGAAAAGAGATCGGTTTCAAGTGGGTGGAGTCGAATCCGCTGGTGCGGTCTTCGTATCATGCGGCAGAGCAAGTCCGCGCATTGAGTGTGGTGCATCGGAAGTTGTATGGGGAGTGGCAGTGATCAGTAATCAGTGATCAGTAAGTTCCGTTGGATCGAAAGATTGAAGGAGATGAGACAGAATGAAGACGAGAATGTTCGCACTCTTAATCATCTTCACATGCATATTGGCTTCGTGCGGCGGCGCAACACCTCTATCGCCAACGGCGACAGGGGAAGCGACACAGGCCGCCGTTGCGCCAAAAGATACGGCGACGCCGATGCCCACACGCACACCAGCGCCGACCAGCACGCCGAACCCGTTGGCGTTGGGGGAAACGCTGGCAATTTGCGGCTACGATCTCTGCGTTGTCAGCGGTGATAGGAGCAGTCAAGCACTTGGCTTGAGTGAAGACTACGATATTGTGCCCTGGGCCCGGGGTGGGGCAAGTTGGTCACCAGATGGTTCACAAATTACGTTTGTCGCCTGTGCACGGGAATATGTATTGCAATTTCCTACAGAGAACTGCCCAATACACGTCTTTGTTGTCAATCGTGATGGCTCTAATGCGCAACGCATTCCTTACGAGGCAACCAATGACTACCGCTACCCAACATGGTCACCTGATGGAGAATGGATTGCTTTTTGGCACCGATGCCAACTCACAATTGTTCATCCCGACGGATCTGGCTGGACAGATCTTGGTACATATACTAGACGCACCTGCCCATATGGGATCGCATGGTCACCCGACTCGCAACGGATTGCGTGGCTTGCTGCAGAGTCAGATGACCCCAATCCCAGATATCTTTGGGTCATCAATAGCGATGATAGCGGCGCCCGCCTCCTGCAAAGTTCCACTGAGATCGCATTTGCCGAGGCTCAAATAGCATGGAGTCCCGACGGAAATTCTGTCGCTGTCCAACTTACGAATGGGTCTACATTCCTCGTGGATGTGAACTGCACAGGCAGCGTTACAGGCTGTGACGAATCAGCACGCACCGAAATCAAACAGATACCGCAAGACTGGCTTCCCACTTTCCACCCGCAATGGCTCAGCGCTCATGCCAACCCCTAAAACGGTGTGGTTCTGTTTGCTGAGGGTCTTGAGGATGTGGGCGCACACCTCAGAGGATGCGCTTTGAGTATGGTGCATCGCAAGTTGTATGGGGAAGAGCTGGGGAGCAGTGAACAGTAAATAGTGAGCAGTTTCTCCTGATGTCCCAAAGACGGCGGGGGGGGGGTTTATCATTCGGGTGGAATCGTGCTATACTTTTTTTAAATTTTTACAGCATGGCCGCAGTTTCGGATACTTACAGCCTTTCGGAAGTCTTCAAAGTCTAATGGTCAAAAGGAGACAGTCATGGCAAAGAAAACAACCCCACTCACGAAAAAAAACGATAAAAAAGAGGAGACAGATGTCATCCTGGTTGTCAAAGGCGCGGGGGAGCAGGATGAGGATGTACACCTGAACCTGTTTTTGCGCGGATTCTGGCCGGCGGTCAAAGCGCTGGACAAGAATGCAACCATCGCGCAAATCATAGATAACACGCAGGATGCCGCCTCCTCGCCGCACAATGAAAAGGGCGGCGTTCATAAACACCTCACGGAAATTCGCGCCAAATTCAGCGACCCCGAAGACAAAACCCGCCAGTACCCCAACAAGCGCATTTTGATCAAAGAGTCTTATTGGGAGTATGAGGTATTACCATCCACGGCGCTGGGGAATCTCTCTAAAGAGTGGCAGATGTCCTCCTACGTCTTTGTCAATATGCTTCAGGATATCTTTTTCACACGAAATTCAAAAAGAATTAGAAAGCTGCGTGAGGGGACAATACAGGAGACGAAATACCCACCCCCCGGGGTGTTGGATTACGTTGGCAACTATGTCTCTTATTGGCTGCTCTTCCTGCTTTTGCTCCTGCCGCTGGGAGTGGCTACCTTCGTGGAGAAGAATCTATTCAAGGAGGCTCTGGTCAGGATAGCGCCTGCCACGCTAACCTCGGCCCTGGGGAATTTCAACGGGGTGTACGGCCTGGGATTTATCCTTGTCATCGCGGCCATTTGGGCCATCGCGCCATCGTTTGAAATCTCCAAAATGATTTTCATGCGGGAAACGACAGATCTCAAGACTTTGCCCGGATTACCCGCCTGGACCTTGATTCTTTTGATCCTCCTGCTCCTGTCAAACCCGCTGGGTTATTTTTACGTTTTACTAACCCTGCTGTCCTTGCAGATTGCCCAGCTTCTCTCTCGCCGCCTTTTGTGGAAATACCGGAAATACGCGAACAGCGATGTGGATTGGGCATCCTATTATTCCTACAGCCAAAAAAATATCAAGGGAAAACGTATTGGAAAAGTGCAGGAAGGAGGGCTGGCACGGCTGGCCTTTTCGCCGCTGATCTATCGCTATTTCATTTTTCTTGCGCTGCCTCTTACATTCGTAATAACAATCCTTGCCGGTATTCTTAAATGGACAAAAATCCTGGGCGCGCTCGGCGAACTCCTGGATGGATTCGTAAAATTCCTGCTGGTTGGATATATGGATGACGTGGTCAATTATGCAACCGACCCGGCGCAAGCCCATCGGGTGCGAAGTGTCATCATGGAAGATATCAAGCATTTCCACGATCTCACGGGAAAAAAGAAGGTCCAACGGATTCATATCGTTGCCCATTCGCAGGGAACACCCATCACCTTCGAGACGCTGTTCCATTTCCTCGACCCGAAGTATCAGAAGAAAATCCACACGTACGTTACATTGGGCAGTATATTGAGTTATTACTATCAGTCCCGAGGCATCCTGGACCTGGTCTATTACAACCGCTTTCAAATGCCCATCCGGGAAGATAAATTCCCTGAGGGGTTCAAATGGATGAACTTCTGGAATTTCACCGACCCGATCACGGAGTTTTACGGGCTGGATGAATACGACTGGTTCAAGAATGAATGGATAGTGGATCCACAGACGGGAGAAAAAACGCCAAAGCGCGGCTTCGCAGGCCCGGTAAATATCCGTACCCGTTCTTCTCTACCGAAAAATCATGGTGAATATTGGGATAACCTTGAGAAATTCCAAATACCCTTTGCAAAACGCATCCTTGGCAAGGCCAAACCGGAGGAGTGGGATCCCGAGATACTCGACAAAAGAAACTGGCATCATGCGGGCGTTCTCTTGTTGTGGCCGTTTTTGCTTTTGCTTATGGCTGGCGCGGGGTACGGAATGTATTGGCTGTGGCAGAATTTCTTTATCAATTACTTCCATGATATCAACGCGGGCGTACAGGGTGTCTACGGAGCGCTGTTCCCTCCAAAAGCGGGAGCGGAAAAGAGCTTATTTGAAAAATTTACCGACCCTGTCACATTGCCTCTATTGAAAGAAGTCTGGCGAAATGTTCTTTCTCTCTCGCTGGTAATCCTCACTGTATGGGGGGCATTCGATTGGGCCGGCCAGTTGCGCAGGGCATTCAAGTTCGGGCGTTGAGCAGTGGATAGTGAGCAGTGAAAAGATGCTCCCGTTTGGCTAAAAGGTCAGCGGGAGTTTTCAATGTTCAACACATTAATTTCTTCCCGTAAGTACTCCCCGATGTTTGTTGTCCAGAAATTATTCCGTACTTTGAAAGGCATCCATGTCACGTAACCGAATCATTCTCGTCACCATTGGGGTCATGCTCAGCCTGTTCCTCGCTTCGATGGAATCGACTGTTGTCGCAACGGCCATGCCGACCATCGTCGGTCAACTGGGCGGGCTGGAGCATTACTCTTGGGTCTTTTCGGCGTACATGCTGGCATCCACCACGTCCGTTCCGTTGTACGGAAAACTCTCGGATATTTATGGCCGCCGCCGAATCTATGTGATTGCGATGGCGCTGTTTTTGAGCGGCTCCGTGATGAGCGGGCTGGCAAACAGCATGACCCAGCTCATCTTCGCGCGCGCCTTGCAAGGACTCGGCGCGGGCGGCATTATGCCGCTGGCGTTTATCCTGATCGGCGAGATGTTCAACTTGCAGCAGCGCGCCAAAATGCAGGGGCTTTTCTCCGGAGTGTGGGGCTTCTCATCCATTGCAGGCCCGCTCCTCGGCGGCTTCCTCGTGGATCAATTCACCTGGCGCTGGGTCTTCTACATCAATGTGGCGCCAGGTTTGATTGCCGCAGCGTTGGTCGCTCTTGCGTGGCGGGAGCAGGCCCAGGGTCACGAAAGACCGAAAGTGGATTATCTCGGCGCAGCCTTGCTCACATCCAGCGTCGTCTCGCTATTGCTTGGGTTAATGGAATTCGGCTCATTCAATAGTTGGATGTTGATCGCGCTCGCCGTTGCATTGTTCATCGCATTGATGTGGGTCGAAAGCCGCGCCGCCGACCCGATTCTGCCAATCGGACTATTCCGCGACCGTCTGTTCGCCACAGCCGTTACGCACGGCATCTTCACGGGTTGGGCTTTGTTCGGCAGCATTTCCTTCATTCCGCTCTTTGTGCAATCGGTGATGGGAACCAGCGCAACCCAGGCTGGCATCACCATCACGCCGCTGCTGTTGGGATGGGTGACCGCCAGCATCATCGGCATGAGGCTGATCTTGACGGTCGGGCATCGCAGGCTGGGCGTGATCGGCACATCCGTGTTTGCAACAGGCGCATTCCTGATGACATGGATTAGCGCAGGGTCGAGCCAGATCACCATCATGGTCTTTGTCACCATGATGGGCATCGGCATGGGTCTTTCGATCCCTTCGTTTTTGGTGGCGGTGCAGACGAACGTGGAACGACGCAATCTCGGCACGGCCACCTCGATGCTTCAATTCAGCCGTTCAATGGGCGGGACTCTCGGCGTAAGCGCGATGGGCGCCGCCCTGAGCATTCGACTCGCCTCGAACTTGCGCGCCTCTGGCCTGGACCCGAAGCTGGTGACTGCTTTACTCGATCCTTTGCCTGGCTCTGAAATTGTCGTGAATGCCGGCCTGCGTCTCGCCATGGCAGACTCGATCCACCTTGTCTTCATCATCGCATTCATATCCGCCGCGCTGGGGTTGGCGGCAGTCTTCTTCACCCCACATCAGGAATTGAGGGAGAAAGCGCCCGAAAGCGAACCTTCTCTGGCGAGCATGGATTGAGTGTGCGTATCGGAAGTTATATGGGGGAGCCAGTGAGCAGTGAGCAGTGAGCAGTGAACAGGGAGCAGTGAGCAGGGAGCAGTGATCAGTAATCAGGGAGCAGGGAGCAGTGAACAGTTTCTCCCGTTGTCCTAAAGGCAGCGGGAGTTTTTGTTGAATAACAGCAATAATCAGCACCACGATTAAAAGCCAGATCAGAATGATGATTACGGCGGCTATTCGATTGACAGGCTTGTCTTGACGGATGATCTCCTGCGCTTTTTCGCGGCTCTCGGCCAGAACGTTTGCAGGGATCATGGAAAGCGCGATCTTGACTCCCAGTGGAATGAGAACAAAATCATCCAAATATCCAAGGATGGGAATGAAATCCGGAATCAGGTCTATTGGGCTGAAGGCGTAGGCCACCACACAGGCGGTGAAGACCCGCACCGCCCAATGGACTCTTGGGTCTCGATACGCCAGGTACAAAGCATATACTTCAACCTTGAGCTGTCTGGCGCGCTGTTTCCATGCTTTGATAAAATTTTCCATTATATTTTGGGTGTGTTTCATTAATCACTCACCTTACGCAGTTTTGCGTGTTTTAGGGTCATGTCGCCCTGAGCGGAGCGAAGGGTCTCTACGACTATCTTAGAGACCCTTCGCTCCGCTCACATCGTCCCGATGTCCTTCGGGAGGGAATCATGGGCGGTGCGTAAGGTGAGTTAATCAGTTGGAACAACCGTCCCGAAGGTTTAAAAAACGGCCAAATTCTTCGAGAAAACCTCACCGCACTGGCGCGCGGCGCAAGTGTCGGGACGTTTCATCCTTCAACTCATTTGAAACACATCCTTATGCTTTCCCATGCAAATCGGATTCTTTATATTGCCAAAGAGTCCAGGCGCAAGCGGTCGGTGGGCTGGATGAGTCTTTATGAAAACAGGATTACGCGCAGAGTTCAAATGCCGTGGAGTGCGCGAATATAGTACGATGTATCTCATGGGCATGTACAGTGATGGAGATACTTATTTTTTAAGAAAAGCGTACTTGTTTATACATATAATTTGCGTTATCATCTTCATGTCAGGGGTGACTTCACCCCAATCAACCCTTATATATCTCTTAAGAGGAGAAGATATGAATAAACGTTCGTTATTTGTCCTGCTGACACTCATCATTGCTGCATCGATGATCCTCAGCGCCTGCGCCCCTGCGGCGACAGAGGCCCCCGTTGTAACCGAAGCCCCCGCAACCGAAGCTCCCACTGAAGCCCCTGTTGCCACCGAAGCTCCTGTTGCCATCGGCTCCCCCGAACACCCCATCAAAGTGCTGTTCGTTCCTTCCGTGGATGCGAACATCATCACAACGGGTGGTGAAGTAATGGCTGCCGCTTTGAACGAAGCCACCGGCCTGACCTTTGAAGTGACCGTTCCCACTTCCTATGCCGCCACCATCGAAGAAATGTGCGCCTCCCCCGCAGACACCATGGCCTTCATCCCCGGCCTCGGATACGCCATCGCCAGCCAGTTGTGCGGCGTGGATGTAGCCTTCAAGGCCATCCGCTTCGGCTATCCTGTCTATTGGGCTGAATACATCGTCGCCCGCGACAGCGAATTCCAAACCCTTGCCGACCTCGAAGGCGCAACCTGGGGCTATGGCGATCAAGGCTCAACCTCTGGTTACATGGTTCCCTTCGTTGAAATGACCGAAGCGGGCATTACTCCCGGTGAGCAACTCCAAACCGGCGGCCACAACCAGACCGTCACCGCTGTATACAATGGCGAAGTTGATTTCGGAACGGTTTTCTACAGTGTTCCTTTGAGCCCCGAAGGAAAACCAATCTTCAGCTATGATGATTATCTGGCTGGCGGCATCACCACACTGGAACAGTACGAAATTCCTGCCGAAGCCATCCCGAACTGCGCCCCGGATACCGAAGGCAAGAAATTATTCTGCGACGGGTACCGCGTTCTCGATGCCCGCGCCAATATCCGTGTGGAAGCTCCGGATGTGATGCAAAAAGTTCGCATCCTCGCAGTATCCTCTGCCATCCCGAATGACACCCTGTCCTTCGGCCCTGATTTCCCCGCCGACGTTCGCGCCCAGATCGAAGAAGCGCTTGTTGCCTTCGCCGCAACCGAAGCCTGGGGAACCTCCATCGGCTCCGCTGACTTCTACGGCTGGTCTGGCATTGCGCCCGCCACTGACGCCGAGTATGACATGGTTCGCGCCATGGTGGAAGCCACGGGCTACACACTTCCTGAATAAGTTCTGCCGTTCGTAAAAAATTAGGGGCAGGGATTTTATCCCTGCCCCTAATTTTTCTTAACAGGAAAAACCCTAAGAAGCTGTTTAATAACTCGATTTTACCAACTCTCCTTACGCACCCTACCGTGATTCCCTGAGCGCTAGCGAAGGGTCTCTACGATGCTCTCAGAGATTCTTCGCTGGCGCTCAGAATGACATTGCGGAGAGTGAGTTATTAAACAGTCTCTTAGGGTTTCAGATCAGAGATTGGGACGGATATATTTTATAATACCTTTGAAGACCTTCAGCGCAACGACGCGCTGGCATCACAGTTTTCAGGATATCAATCATGCTTCAAATCAAAAACCTGACCAAGATTTATGATGGTGGAGTCAAGGCGCTCGACAACGTCAGCTTTGAAGTGCCCGATGGACAGTTCCTGGCAGTCATCGGGTTGAGCGGTTCGGGAAAATCCACCCTGTTGCGCTGCATCAACCGTCTGATCGAACCGACCGCAGGGCAAATCCTCTGGAACGGCGAAGACATCACCGCCGCCTCGCAGGAGGAAATGCGCCGCATCCGACGCAAGATCGGCATGGTCTTTCAACACTTCAATCTTGTGCATCGCTCGAAGGTGATCACGAATGTGCTCGCAGGCAGGCTGGGCTACGTCAACCCCGCCTGGAGTCTGTTGAACCGCTTCCCCAAAGAAGATGTGGAAAAAGCCATCAAACAATTACAAAGAGTGGGGATTGCAGAAAAGGCCTATCAACGGGCAGATGAATTGAGCGGCGGGCAGCAGCAACGCGTCGGCATTGCGCGCGCGCTCATGCAGGACCCGAAGATGGTCCTGGCCGATGAGCCGGTTGCCAGCCTGGACCCTGTCCTCGCGCACAGCATCATGAGTCATTTGGAAGATATCAACAAAAATGACGGTGTCAGCGTGTTATGCAGTTTGCATTTTCTCGATCTGGTACACCGCTATGCAGACCGGGTAGTCGCGCTCAATGAAGGCAGGCTGGTATTCGAAGGACTTCCAAAAGATATTGACGACAACAAGTTCAAAGAAATCTATGGCCGCGATGCGGAACGGGTGGGATGAGCCGACATGAAAAACAACAAAAAAACATCCCCCTGGAAATCCATAAAAGTTGGCCTGCTCTCGCTTCTGGCGATGATTATTTTTGCGTACGGCTTTCAGATCACCAAAGTGGATTTGGAGGAATTGCGCAGTGAAAACCGCCAGCAGAGTCTGGTTCGTGTAACGCGCGCGCTGGCACAACCTGAAATATTTGAATACGAGCAGGTTGAAGAGATCGTGAACTACCCAATATACGTCCCCTGCCTTTCGGACGGGAGTCAGGCGTCGGCGTCGGAGCGAAGCGCGTCCGAGCCGTATATCGTCATCACCCCGGCTTGTGCAAATCCCGGTGAAATCATCCAGGTGGAGGGGTTCAATTTTGCCCCGCTTACCGTGGGTCCCATTCGCTTCATCCCCGGCAATGATCCGTCCAATGTGGTTTCCCTTGGCCGCGTCAATGCCGAGACGGATTCAGATGGACATTTCATCGTGGATATGGAAATCCCCGACCGAACCAGTGACGATGCCCAGTTTATTCGCGCCACACTTCGCAGAAATATCGGCGCTCCGCGTTTTTCCAAAACCGCGTACGATACCTGGAATAAGATCGTTGAAACCGTATTTCTTGCGCTGCTGGCAACGGTCTTTGGAACCTTCCTTGCGATACCGCTTAGCTTTATCGCCGCGCGCAACCTGATGAAGACCGTCAAAAGCCCATTGACCAGCATTTCGCTTTCCGTTTTGGGGTGGCCGCTCGGCATCCTGCTCGGGTTTGTGGCTGTCCGCGGGGTTGGGAATTTCAGCGCTGCCATTGGCTCGAACGTTTTGGTTAACCTCGCGGGTATTATCGTGTCGCCCGCATTGGCATGGGTTGGTTTGCGCTGGGCATTGCCCCAGGAGGAAATTACCCGTCCGAGTCAGAACATGCGGTTCGCCCGCCTGGGTGTAATTCTTCTGGTGGTATTGGTCAGTTTTTATGGGCTGTTCCAACTTGCCAACCTGGCCATGAGCATCGGACAAACCCTTGAGGCAGTTCTTGGCTCATTCAGTTTCCTCGGGTATTTCCTGTTCCAAGTCGGAGACATAGTAGCCATCATTACCCCTGCTCTGGGCGGGCTTGCGGCTGGCGGCGCCCTCAGCAGTATTTTGGGTCGCCTGGGTCAGATTGGCTCAGAGAAATTGCCCGGCTCCACAATAAAAACCCTCAACCTAATCCTGACCACCATGGCAGGAGTCACAGTGATGGGCTTGCTTGGTCGGCTCGTAGAATGGTTGTATGAAATTGGCGAACCCATGTACACCTTGTGGGGGCCCGTTGCGGTTGGAGCTATTGCGGGTCTCCTGCTCGCAACGTTGACCAAACCCAAAGAATCCCTGCCCATTGGCATGGTGATCTATTCCATCACCCGCACCTTCCTCAACGCCCTGCGCTCGGTGGAAGCTTTGGTCATGGCTATCGTGTTCGTGATCGCGGTGGGCATTGGCCCGTTCGCTGGGGTGATGGCATTGGGACTGCACACCATCGTCAGCCTGGCTAAACTTTATTCCGAACAGGTGGAGAGTATTCTGTCAGGTCCGTTGGAAGCGATTGAGGCCACAGGAGCCAATCGTTTGCAGACCATCATCTATGCGGTCATCCCACAGATCGTGCCCCCATACATTTCCTACACCATGTATCGCTGGGACATCAACGTACGCATGTCCACCATCATTGGCTTTGTCGGCGGCGGCGGTATCGGCTTCCTGTTGCAGCAGAACATCAACCTGCTCAACTACCGTGCGGCCAGCGCCCAAATGCTCGCCATTGCAATCGTGGTTGCCAGCATGGACTACATCAGTTCGGTACTGCGCGAAAAAGCGATATAAAGTTGGCTCATGTGTAAAGAGTGTGCAGGTGGCAATGCGTGGCTATGCAAAGAGCGAAAATCTTAACGCGAATTTTCCGGAGGAAGCGAATACCGCGAAAAATTCGCGCCATTCGCCCCTTTCGCGAAATTCGCGTTAAAAAGGGCTTGCCTTATTGCACAGAGTCTACACATGAGCCCATGTTATTAACTGATGTTACGCACCGTCCCGAAGGTTTGGGCTACAAACCAGCTTGATTTACGAGAACCTTCGGGACGTTTCGCGTAAGGTGAGTTATTAACCAAAAAGGACTGGCTTTTGGAGCCAGTCCTTTTTGGTTACATCTTATCGCTTTGCATTCGCATCTTGTATTTTTTGACTGCGCGCCAGCCGACAAGCATTTTTTCTTTTTCATCCCATAGGCGAAAATAGAGCGATTTCAAACTATCCCTGAAGGTAAGCGGTTCGATCTGGAAGATCGGATTCTCGTTGTGACATTCCTCCAGTTTATAGTTCGGGATCTTCGGGCTGAGGTGGTGGATGTGGTGAAAGCCGATATTGCCCGTGAACCACTGCAACACCTTGGGGAGTTTGTAGAATGAACTACCATCCATACCGGCCTTGAAGAACTCCCAATTTTGGTGGCGTTCCCAGTAGGTCGGCTCGAAGTTGTGCTGAACATAGAACAACCACACGCCCGCGCCGCAAGCCATGAGCAAAATTGGGATCTCAACCAACAGATAGGCCTGCCAGCCAATGTGATAAACCGTCCAGCCGACAAAGGCGAACAAGGCAATGTTCGTCCAGACGACGCTGTTCTTTTCACGTGTGCCGGCGTTCTTTTCCCAAAAGCGGTGACCAAACACAAAGACAATCAATGCGCCAACGGTGAAGAGGATGATGGGGCTGCGCATCACGCGATAACCAAATTTCTTGTACCAGGATGCGGCGAGGTATTCCTCCACCGTCATGGTGTAGACATCGCCAATGCCGCGGCGGTCCAGGTCACCGGCGGTGGCGTGATGGATGGCATGGGAATGCTTCCAGGCGTAATAAGGAGTCCAGACTGCCGCGCCGAGGAGCAACCCCAAACGGTTGTTGGCCAGCGGGGTTCGGAAGAAGGAACCGTGACAGCAATCATGGAAGATGATGAACATCCGCACCATAAAGCCCGCCGCGGGAATGGTAACCAGGAAGGTCAGCCAGTATCCGATCTCAAGGCTGCGATATGCCAGATACCATAGGACAAAGAAGGGAATGGCTGAATTTAACACCTGCCACAAGCTGCGCCACGTTTCAGGGAAGGCATATTTTGAAACCACTGCCTGCCATTTTATTTTTCCAATACTCATTTTTTCTCCATTTCTTTATTGCAACCATACCCAGCGCGGTAATTAATTGCGGTTTTCTGGAACTAATTTTTTAACGCAAAGCCGCAGAGTCGCACATCGTCCCCTTGTTTTTCGGGAAAGGAAAAACCATTTGAATCTTTGCGCCTTGGCGTCTTTGCGTTAAACCTACTTGGCAAAAACGCAATTTGTACCCGCGCGAAATATATAACCCTGAAGCCCTGCCGCAGATGCTACCTTGCTCCAATCATACTCTGATATTCCAGATAGGCAGTTACTCCATTAATCCAATGCTGCACACCGTCCACACGAATGGACGGGTCTTCACAACTGTTGAAAATGCCGCCTTCATAACTTAAGACGATTTCGTTGCTGAACTCGAAATTACAGTCGTTATCCGGAAGTTGCCTGGCCCGCACAAAAGTGATGAAAGCGCTGATCTCCCGATCCAGCCAGGTGTATTCTCCGCCTGAAAGATAAAACGCCTGAGCCAACGCCGCCAGTGACTCGATCTTCGTAGCCGTGGAAATACTGGTGTTGGTTTTGTTCAGCGAACGCACCTGCCCTTCGACAACCGTTTCCGCGATTTTCACGGCATAGTCTTGCTCGGCTTTGTTCAGTTTATCCAGGTGGGCAAACATGGCGAAGGCATAGCTGTGCCAGTGATCTTCCGTGACAGGCTGGGTGATCATAAAATCATTCACTTCGTACGCCTGCTCCAGCCAGAATTCGTTGCCTGTCATTTCGTGCAATTCCAAAAGCGCATACAGGCTTTCACCGGGAAAATAGGCGGCAAAATAATCCACGTTCACTGCGCCTTTGAGATGCGGGTCAAATGAATGATAGAAACTGCCGTCCGGCTTGCGCATGGAAACGATGAAATAACCCATATCCATGGCGGTGGTGAGCAGGTTGCGGTCTTCGAGGATGAATCCGCCGCTGGCCTGCCAGCGTTTGTAGATCGCATCCACAGTCAACGCCACGCCGCCCAATGGACAGCCGCCGTTTGTGTACAGGCACGTTCCAGTAAAATTTTGCGGGTCACTGATCAGCTTTTCCAAATAATGATCCAGAGCGCGGTCGCCTGCCTCGCAATATTTTGTGTCGCCTGAAACGCGGCACACGGTAAAAAGCGACCCTGCCCCTGCAATCAGACGAATATCGGAAGGCGTGTAAGATCGTTCCCCGGTCATAAAATCAACCTGGTAGGAAAGTTCGCCATTCACCAATTGCTGGCGCACAAGATAATCGCCCGCGGCAATGATCGAATCCTTGAGCGGGCTATCTTCAATTGGAATCGTTTCGGGGACAAGCGCAGGGGTAAATGTAGGAGTTGCGGGAAGGTTTAGAACAGCAGGTGTGGAGACAACCTCAGGTTGATTGCCCCGCGCCCAAAAAAATGCAGCGCCTGCCAAAGCAAGCACGCTCACAATCACAAATACAAATTTTTTAGGCATATAGTTTTATTCCGTTTCAGACTCTGGAGTCAGGCTGCTTGCCGCCTGTGGGCGCTGCTGATATTTTCCATCAGCAAGCTGATGGACTCCGGAGTTTTTGCAGAGTCTGCAAAGACAAATCTGCCAGCGACGAAACTGTCAGATCACCAGTGACACCCATCTTCGCAGTCAGTGGATTGGGGACAGCCACCACGAAGATGTTTGCGCGGCGGGCAGCTTCCACGCCGTTGAGCGAATCCTCGAAGACCACCGCTTCTGTGTTCTGGACTTTGAGCATAGCCAGCGCCTTCAAATAGATATCAGGGTTGGGTTTGGTCCTGCCGGGCGGCACATCATCCTGGCAAATAATGCGCTTGAAATAATGAAAGATGCCAAGCCGCTTCGCGTGCGCATCCACCCAGGAATGCGGCGAGCTTGAACCGATGGCAACCTGAATTCCCTGCTCGCGCGCCTGCTCGATGAGGTTGAGAACGCCCGGCATAATGTCGCTGGCGTGGATGAGCAGGTCGGATTCTCTTCGGTAGCGAATGCGCATCGAAGCAGAATCCAGCCGTCCCTGAGAAAGAAGCGAGAGATGCTCCGCGGCGTCAAAGTTCGAGATGCCGTATCCGCCAATCGTTTTTTCCCACTCATCAACTGGAAGGTCAAATCCGTGTTCGCGATAGATCGATTGCCAGACCAAAACTTCGGGCGTCTCGGTGTCGAGGATCAGCCCGTCAAAATCAAAAATTAAAGCTTTCAACATTTACGGAAACCGCCTTACGAATTCTGAGATCGCTTCCCAAATTTTTATTTCCTTCACGCCGCTCGTGTGGATCACATCCAACGCCGTTTCGAGCGCGGCTTTCATCGCCACATATTCGCGCTGGGCATCGGAGACCGTGCCGAAAAAACGGGTGTGATCCATCCAGCCATAAATATTGCAGGAAACCGAAACATAGCCGCTGCCGCGTTTGAGCGTGATGCGCGCGCCGCTGGAGTTTTCATCGTCGCGCAAAATCACGCCGCCCTCGGCGCTTATTTTTCCAATACTGCGGCCATCGTCGAATGCGAACCAGTTACTCATCCACATCCATCCTGCTCATGCGCGAAGGCTGCACGCCCACATTCGTTGGAACCACGCGCACCGTTTGATCGGTCCTGACCAAACGCGCAAGGTGTTTCACCATCACCGCCTGCCGCGCAGAAGCCTTTGCGCCAAGGTCTGCCAGCACTGGCTCGAGCCACGCCTGATAAGAACGGACATTTAAATATACGGGGCGTCCGCGGCGGTCTGGTAAATTCGTCACAAGCGAAATAATTTTTTCGCTCACATGCTCTTCGTCGGGATGAATGAGCGGCGTCAACACAATGCCATACATACCCGCCGTCACATTCGCAAAACATTTCATATCTGCATGAACAAAACCAACCACACGATTCGGAGCAGGCTCGACGGGATGCAGCAACTGCGGCACAATTTGATAATGCAGACTCTGCACCGCAGGCAGGTCGATGGACTGCATTCGCTTCCACTCTCCGCCGTTGCCTGCTCCTGTTTTCTCAAGCAGACTCGCATCCCAAACCCTTTGCCAGGCATAGACGGAGAATCCCGCCATTCGCAAGGCGGGGAAAACGTCGCTCGTCTCATCCACTTCTGCAATGACGTGAAACGCCTGCCACTCGCCCGCCTGCACGGCAAGATGCTCGATCAATGCAGGCAGTTGCGGGTCATGCAATTGGGACGATGGCGCAAGATACAACAGCTTGGCAAACGTATCGCCATGCGTGTGGATGATGCCGCCCAGCAGGGCCGTCTCACCGCCGTTTGAAATGGCGGCATACAAATGCCGCGCCGGGTTGATGTAAGCCAGCAATCCCATTGCCCCCAGGGGATGTCCACGCGTGAGGGCACGCGCGCTATCGAGGGTCAACACATCGTTTCGATAACGTGCAATGGTGGGGATGTCGAGCAGGTCTAGGGAGCGAATGGACATGATGGGGTTGCAGGTCAAAGGTTGAAAGTTGCAGGTTGAAGGTTGCAGGTCAAAAGTTGCAGGTTGCAGGTTGAAGGTTGCAGGTTGCAGGTCAAAAGTTGCAGGTTGAACCTTTGACCTTCAACCTTTCAACTTTCACTTGCCAACGAAATAAAATATTCGTGAAAGCGCGTGTCGCTTGTCAACTCTGGGTGAAAAGAGGTCGCCAGCAAATGACCTTGCTGTGCCGCGACGATGCGTCCATCTTCCAAAACCGAAAGCGCTTTTGCGCTTCCACTGACAGACTCAATGATCGGCGCGCGAATAAAGACCGCATGATATGGATGCTCCGTGCCAGTGGCTTTCATCAACTCTTCAATTTCGAGATCGGTCTCGAACGAATCAACCTGCCTGCCAAACGCATTGCGCTGGACTTTGATATCCATTAATCCAAGCAAGGGCTGGTTGCGTCCAATATCCTTTGAAAGAAAGATCGCGCCCGCGCAGGTGCCCCAAACCGCGTGGATTTTCCCAAACTCACGCAACGGTTCCATCAAACCGTACGCCACAGCCAGCTTGCCAATCGTCGTGGATTCACCCCCAGGCATGATCAACCCATCGAGTCCATCGAGATGTTTCGGCAGGCGCACTTCCACCGTCTCCGCGCCGATTTTTTTCAGCATGGAGATATGTTCTGCAAAATCGCCTTGTAATGCTAAAACGCCAATTTTCATAATTTAGCTTTTGGCCGTTAGCGGTTAGCTATTAGCCAAAAGCCAAAAGCTAAATGCTAAACGCTACACGCTACACGCTAATTTACCAACCACGTACCGCCAACTTCTCGCCTTCGGGCATATGCGCGGCATTGCGTCCAACCATTGCTTCGCCGAGGTTCTTGCTCACTTCTGCGAGAATGGCTGCATCTTGATAATGCGTCACCGATTTGACGATAGCCGCCGCGCGCTTGGCAGGGTCACCAGATTTGAAAATGCCGGAGCCAACGAACACGCCATCCACACCGAGCTGCATCATCAACGCCGCATCCGCAGGAGTTGCAACTCCGCCCGCCGCAAAATTCACCACGGGCATACGTCCGAGAGTCTTCACTTCTTTTACCAATTCATATGGCGCGCCGTTGTTCTTGGCAAAGGTCATCAACTCTTCATCATTCATCACTTGCAGCGCTCGGATCGAACCGATCACGCTGCGCGCATGGCGTACAGCTTCCACCACGTCACCTGTGCCAGCTTCGCCCTTGGTG
Source organism: Anaerolineales bacterium (assembly GCA_919902735.1). Classification (GTDB taxonomy): domain Bacteria; phylum Chloroflexota; class Anaerolineae; order Anaerolineales; family Villigracilaceae; genus Villigracilis. Next base: position 19,926 of record CAKKRM010000261.1, read on the forward strand.
CGGATCATCGCCGCGCCTTCACCAATGCGGCGCAAGGCCTCGCCAATGTTGCGGCATCCACAAACGAACGGCACTTTGAAGTTGTGCTTCAAAATATGATGTTCCTCATCCGCAGGCGTGAGCACCTCAGATTCGTCAATATAGTCCACGCCAATCGATTCCAAAATCTGCGCTTCCACAAAATGTCCAATGCGGCACTTCGCCATCACTGGGATGCTGACCGCCTCCATGATCTTCAAGATCATGTCAGGGTCAGACATACGCGCCACGCCGCCGTCCGCGCGAATATCGGCAGGCACGCGCTCCAGCGCCATCACCGCACACGCGCCCGCTTCTTCCGCAATTTTGGCTTGCTCGGCATTCACCACATCCATGATGACGCCGCCTTTTAACATTTGAGCCAAACCTTTTTTCTCAGTCCATGTACCAGTCTTTGCTTCCATTTTTATTTACTCCTTTATTGATTGCGGACAAATTCTACCATGCGGATTATCTTAAAATAATAAGAGGACTGTAAACACAAAACGCCTCCTTCTTAACTGAAAATTGATTCTACCCAACAGGCAGAGTCCACGCTGTAACAGTTTGTCTATTGCAGGGGAGATTGAGTATTGACAAAATATCCTTAAGTGCTACAATTCACACAATGATACAATTAGTACAATATTACAAGGAACGCCTATGACAGAGAAAAAGCCACCCCTTCAACTCGACTTCCATTCCGGGCTGCCCATCTACACCCAGATCGTCAACCAGATCCAAAGCCAGTTGGCGAATGGGGTTTTGAAACCTGGAGATCAATTGCCCACCGTCCGCGCATTGGCACAGGAGTTGAGAGTCAACTTCAACACCGTGGCGCGCGCCTACCGTATGTTGGATGAAGTGAGAATCATATCCACACAACAGGGACGCGGCACATACATCACCGAAATCCCGCCGCTGGAAGTCAGCGAAAAGCTAAGGCACGAATCGCTTTCCGCGCTCACACAGCGATTCGTCAGCGAGGCAGTTCGGTTGGGCTTCTCACAGCGTGAAATCAGCCAGATGGTGAGAGACAGCCTCAAGCCTGCGCTTGAGGCGAGTCGAAGCGTTGCGGAAAGAAGCGAATGATAAAAATGATAAAGATGATGAATAGGTTATTAATCAGGAGAATGCAAAATGAACACAAAACCGCTTAAATCAATAATCAAAGTAAAAAAAGAAGATCAACATATCCCTCCAATTGCAGGGTTTGTATTCGCGATCATTTTGATCGGTTCGATCAAAGTTGCGCTGCTGTTGGACTCCATGCGCATGTCTGACCTTGTGATTGGCACAACCGTTCTGGCTCTGGCCGGGATCGCCACATACTTTCTTTTTGCGATTAAGGTTGCATCGCAATGGGAAAAAGTGATTGTTCTGCGGCTCGGTAAGTTCACGGGTCTAAGAGGCCCTGGCCTGTTCTGGATCATCCCGATCGTTGATACCGCCGTGTTGTGGGTCGATCATCGCGTGGCAGTGACTTCGTTCTCGGCGGAGAAAACACTTACAAAAGACACCGTCCCTGTGGATGTGGACGCAGTTTTGTTCTGGGTTGTGTGGGATGCGGAAAAAGCCGCGCTCGAAGTTACAGATTACAACTCTGCGATTTCATGGGCGGCGCAGACTGCGCTGCGCGAGATCATCGGGCAAATGTCTCTGGCAGATATTCTTATTGGCCGCGGAAAGATGGACGCCGACCTGCAAAAGATCATTGATGAGCGCACAACCCCCTGGGGTGTGACCGTTCAATCCGTTGAGATCCGCGACGTGATCATTCCGCCTGACCTGGAAAACGCAATGTCGCGCCAGGCACAAGCCGAGCGCGAACGACAATCCCGTGTGATTCTGGGCGAATCAGAGCAACAGATCGCGGCTTCATTTGCGGAGGCGTCGAAAGCTTATATCAACAATCCCACCGCATTGCACCTCCGCGCAATGAACATGTTATTCGAAGGCCTGAAGGAAAAAGGCGCGCTGGTGATTGTCCCATCTTCCGCAGTGGATTCGATGAATCTCGGCGGGTTGAGCGGCATGGTCGCGCTCGCGCAGAATAATATGCCGAAGGAAGAAAAGTAATTCAGTGTTCAGCAATCAGTTTCATGTGAAACGTGATTGGAAAGGTAGATCAAAATGACAACAAAAACCACATCCATTATTACACTCGTATTGATCGCGCTGGCTTTGCTTGCGGGAGCATTATTATGGGATCAACTCCCCGATCAAATGGCTTCCCATTGGAATGTAAATGATCAGGTGAACGGTTACATATCCAGATTTTGGGGCGTGTTCCTCATGCCGCTCGTGACCCTGGGAATGTTCGCGTTATTTCTGGTGGTTCCAAACATTGACCCGCTCAAGGCGAACATCGCACAATTTCGTGGGACCTTCAATGTCTTTATCGCGTTAATCGTGGCATTCATGCTCTACATCCACGGGCTGACTCTGGCCTGGAGCCTGGGCTATCAGGATTTCAAGATGAGCGCCGCCATGCTGCCTTTCATGGGCATCCTGTTCATCGCCATCGGCTATTTGCTGCGAAAGGCCAAGCGCAACTTCTTCATCGGCATTCGGACTCCCTGGACTCTCTCCAGCGATTCGGTCTGGGACAAGACGCATCAACTCGGCTCGGTCCTGTTCATGCTTTCAGGAGCATTCGCCATTCTTGGAGGATTCTTCGGCGGCATGACGGCCTTCTGGCTGATGTTTGTTCCGCTGATCGGGTCTTCCCTCTTTCTGGTGATCTACTCTTACATTTTGTATCGCAGCGAAACAAAATCGTAATATGTGATGCGTGAATGGGTTACGCATGTTTCACGTGAAACGAAAGGAAAGCAGAATGAACAATAATGAAGTACTCAAATGGGAATATCGTGTGCAAACAATAGGCAGCATGTTCGGCACAAGAGATGAGGCCATCGAAAACATACTAAACGAATGGGGCGAAGAAGGCTGGGAGATAACTCACGTTTACACGCCCGAAGGAAGCGGCAAAGTGACCATCGTCGCCAAACGCCTGTTGACTCGTGAAACGATCCGCCGACGTTCGTTGCCATCCATGTAGTACGGAGAATAATAAAATGTTGGAAGCCATGCTTGTCATCAGTTTTTTGGGAATGATCATTCTCCCCATCTTCACCGGGATTTATTTCGCGCGCAAGCTCAATCTGTCGTGGAAACTGTTCCTTGCGGGCGGTTTGACCTTTATTGCATCGCAGGTGTTACATGTTCCGCTTGTGCTGGCGCTGACCCCAACGTTTCAATCCTGGGGAGTCATCGCATATGCCGTGGTTCTGGGTTTACTTGCGGGACTCTTTGAAGAGACGGCACGGTACATTCTGTTGAAGTTCATTCTCAAGAAAAGCAGAACCTTGAATGAAGGCGTTTACATCGGGCTTGGGCACGGTGGAACGGAAGCCATCCTTCTTGGTGTTTTCGCCGCGCTGGCATTCGTCAATATGGCGGCCTATCGTTATATTGACTTGTCCACTGTGCCAAGCATTCCAGCAGAACAGCTTGAGCTGGCAAAGCAGCAGGTTGAAGCCTATTGGTCAACGCCGCCGTATCTCGCGATTCTCGGATTTGTGGAACGCATCTTCGCCATGTGTTTGCATGTGGCGCTGTCTGTGATGGTTTTGTATGGGCTGGCTGCCAAAAAACAAAGCTGGTTTTGGATGGCTGTTGCATGGCACTCTCTTGTGGATGCAGTGGCTGTTTATCTTGGGCAAAATATCAGCCTGCTTGCAGTGGAGGGGATCGTTGGAGTATTCGCTGTCATCAGCCTGGGAATTGTATTTTGGATCAAGCCAAAATTTGCGGGCATGATAAATGCTGAAGCGCAGAGTCGGGTTGAGGAAACGGGAGCAGGCGTCAGGTAGGAAAGAGGCGAGAAGTAAATTAGAACATTTGTTCTGTATATTAAGTCAACAAAATGGGCGACTCATCATCGCCCATTTTTTTATTCCAGTTGCGCTGGGGATGCGTTGTTTGTAATTTCATCCTCCGCTTTTGGTTTTTTCTCTTCCACCAGAAAGGCAACGGCGCGACTCTTGTTTGCATCCATGATCAAATCCATGTGATGATAAGGACGATAATCATCGACGGCGATCAATCGCAGGGCCGCAAGAACGCGGGGATTTTCGACGGGGATAAATTCTTCAAGATGATTTGGCGTGGTGTAGAAAAAATCCCTGTTGAAGATGGTGTCTTTATCATCCAGAAAAACAGCAAGGGGATAAATATCCGCTTCCATCAGATCCTGAAAAAAATGCGTGCCGAAAGAAGGCTCAGGCGACGCGCCGATGGCTTCGCCCGCAAGTTCAACGAGGGAACGCGCATTGTAAATATCACTGTACGAAACATGAACGCCGAGATCAGGTGTGGATGTACCCCAGCGGCCAGGGCCAACCGCGATATAGGTTTCACCCTTCAACGCAGTATTGAGTTGACCAATGGCTCTTTCAAGCTGGATGCGCTCCGCCTGAGATGTGAGGCTGAAATATCCCTCGGATGGGACGAAGAGGATGTAGCGAATATTTTGCACCGCGCCTTGCGGAACCATGCGCTGTGTTGAGAAAATAATATTTTCATTTTGCAAGTCGACAGGAAGCTGTGCGTCGTTGACTTCCTGAATATGACTCTGCGGACGACATTGAAGAAGCGTGATGCGAACCTGCGGACGCTGCTCTTCAGGGTTGAGAATTTCAATTGTGAATTCCGTATCCACGGGAGAGTCATAATGCGTTTCCAACAATCGCAACGCCTCGCGGATATTTGCAGCAAAAGAGGTGCGTGACAGCAAGCCGTCAAAGGTGATTACCATTTTTTCAGGCACAGCCAACCTTGAACGAATCGTGGCCAGGTAACCATCCTCTTCCACCTGAGCAATGTAACGGACGGGGTCATAATCGGCATGAATAAGACCATGGACAGGAACCGTGGTGAAGGCGTTATTTTCGAGATCGATCACATCCACGTTTTGTTGGGAGTAGCGTTTCGTGGTGCGGACATCGGACGATGAATGCAAACGCGGATGACTGAGCGCAACGAGGCGTGGATAATCATCTGCAACCAAATCCACGGCGCGTGTGCCCAGACCCCAAACGAGTCGCAGAAAGCCATCCTCCTGTTTGATTTGCGGCGACCAGCGATACAGGTTGCGGCTGAACGCAACTCCCGCGCCATGTGGAAGGAAGTACTGCCCCAATTTTTCACCTTCCACAAATTGGATGAGGATGCCGATACGTTCATCGTAATCAGCCAGGTCTTTGAGATGACGATAGAGCAGCGCGTCAGGGTCCATGACGCTGGCATAGATTCGGGAAATGGCATTCGTCAGCGCGGAGAGTTTTTCATCCTGTGTTCCCTGATTGGGCAGAAAGATGCTTTCATATTTCCCCGCAAAGGATGTGCCGAAATTATCCTCCAGCAAACTGGAAGAGCGGACGATGAGCGGGGTATCCCCAGCTTCGACGAGAATCTCCTCCAGGCGCTCAACGATCTCGGAAGAGAATTGTCCTTTTAGAAATTCAGCGGAGAGATGCGGAAAATCTTCCCGCATTTGCTCTTCGGTTTTATATTTCTGGTCGTTCCAGTGTACCAGCCCGTTGAAGGTCATGAAGTTGTAGAACACATCCGAGCCGAGGTAATAGGAAACGGGAATTCTGAAACTATCACGAACTTCAGGCGGAGCGGTTTCTTTGATGATGCGCATGGCCAGCAACATGCCTGCGGCTTTACCGCCGATCTTTCCGCCGCCGATCTTGCGCCTGCGGATTTCCTTCAAATCCTCCGCTGTAAACCATTGGCGCGCCATTTTGATATATTTCAACTGGTCGCTGACCAGGGTGCGGATGAGCACCACAATGATCTCCTGCAAACGCGCCTGATATTTTTCCCGTTCCTCAAGCGGCATGGACTCGATGATCTCGGCCTGCTCAAAAAGCAGATCCTGCGGGGCCAGCTCAGGGTTGAACCAGATAAAGTCCGAATCGGTACTGCCGCGCTCGGTCAACGTCTGGCGAACGATATTCTCAAATTCCAGATAAGGCAGGTTATAGGCAAAATAAAAATCGGTGAGAGAGTCTCTTACGCGCGCGAGACGGGTTGCCCAAATATCCGCTTTCTCTTCGACGTATGGATTGTGCAATCCTTCGCGCTCCTGCGACTCGACAGCCTTGCGGCGTGCCTCTTCATCGAAATTATCCTTCGTGATAATTCCGCGCGCAAACAACGCCTTCCGCATCTGGTGACGGATGCGCGTGCTGAGGATGGGATATTGACTCAGCGCAAGCAATATCTTAATTACATTGTCCATGGATGTGCTGGGGAAGGTCATGAGGGACACCTGTTTGTTTTTTGTACACGGAACTCACGGAATATCACTTACAAATTCAAAAAATCCGTACTCTTCCGTGCGATCCGTAAAATCCGTGCGCTGCGCGAAAAGATTGTAGTTTGACAATGTCACATTAAGGCTGAAACCAAAGTTTTTAACCACAAAGGACACGAAGTAACACGAAGGAAACCTTTGGTTTTAGCATTTTGCTCTCCTTTGTGACCCTTTGTGAACTTTGTGGTAAAAGGTTTTGAAATGTGACATTGTCGAAGTAGCAATGATAACAAAAAATCCGCCAGGCAAATTGCGCTGGCGGATTCATCTTTCAAATTATATTATCCCAAATGCATCGGCATGATGACGTGCAGGAAATTATCGTCTCCAACCGGCCTGACCACGCCTGGCGCATTTGATGCGGATGTCTCCAGCGCAACATTCGGAGTCCTGATAACCTCCAACGCTTCACGCAGAAATTTGACATTGAACGCAATCAACACACTGCCGCCGTCCACCGTGGCTTCAACGATGGTCTCGTTCTTGCCAGTCTCTTCGGATGTGGCGGAAATCTCAACTTCACTCGGCTGCATCTCGCCTTTGGATTCTTTGATGTCCAAACGCGCAACATTCGAACCTTCACGAGCAAAGATCTCAGCCTGCTTACAAGCCTTGAGAAGCGTAGCAGTTGAAACGAGTGTGCGCGACTTGTAGCTGCGCGGAATGATCTGCTGATAATCGGGGAAGGTGCCGTCAATCAATTGCGAGACCACTTCCACATCCTTCACTCGGAACAGGACCTGCCCGCGGTTTTTCGGGACGACCATGTAAATGGGTTCCTCGCCATCCCCTGCAACGCGGGCCAGTTCATTCAACGCGCGAGACGGGATGATGATATTGATCGGCTGTGAAACTGCATTGGAAAGCTGTGCCTTGCGCACCGAAAGACGGAAACCATCCGCCGCCGCCATCGTCACCTTGTCTTTTTCAACATGCATTAAAACACCCATCAACACCGGGCGGGCTTCATCTGTCGAAGAAGCGAACGCCACCTGATGGATCATCTCTTTGAAATCAGCCACATTCAACTGCACCGCGCCATCCATATCAGGCGTGGGGAGCGGCGGAAATTCCTGCGCGTCGATGCACTTGATATCGTTATTCGACGCGCCGCCTTTTACATGCAGGCTTTGCGTTTTCAAATCGAGGGTCAATTGCACCTGGTCGCTCGGCATGGCGCTCACCAGGTCAGAGAAGGTGCGCGAAGGCACAGTCGTCGAACCATCTTCGTCGATGCGCGCCGCGATCCAACACGTAATGCCCAATTCAAGATTGGTTGCAGAAAGCCGCAGGCGGCCTTCGTCAGTTGCGATCAAAATATTTGATAAAACGGGAAGGGTACTGCGCGGCGATACAGCGCGTGAAACAACGCTCAAACCGCGCGCAAGGTTTTCTTGAAGGACAGTTACTTTCATGGTTGTTCGCCCTCGGTTTCCTTTGAATAATTTTCAAAAGTATATCATTAAGTTCCATGTCATTGCGAGGGCGGGGTTCTTCCGCCCGAAGCAATCTCCCATTCGGCGTGGAGATTGCTTCGTCGCTATCCTTCGACTTCGCTACGCTCCGCTCAGGACAGCGGCTCGCAATGACGATTACTAAAACCCCGTCACCATCGAAACGCCGAACACCAGCAACCCAACCAGCAACTGACAGGCAAACAGCGCCGCAAACACATAGGCCACATACGTCCACACAGAAGTCATTCTTGCTGGGGATTGCGGGCGGATTTCCTGCCCCTCGGCCAACGCCTTCGCTGAATCAGCCGCCTGCCCGAAATCATTCAGCCAGAAAACGCCCGCCGCCTCATCCGGGACGATAAGCCTGCTTCCGTTAAAGGAGCTGATCCACGCTGCCGCATTTCCCTGTGAACTCACCGCCAGCGAACCTGGCAATACAACAGCGTCAGCTTTTACATCGGCGGGGATTCCATCTTTAACATTTACCACGGTCACAGGGACTTTCGGCGCGCGCTTTGCAAACACTGCTTTCACAGCCTCCCCAAATTTTCCATCACTGTTATCTAACACGAGGAGTTTAAAACTCTCCTGTTTGGTTTCCAACTCATCTGCACGCGCCGCTCCATCCTTCCGCAAAGCCGACAGGTGATACAGCAACAGCACGACAAATAAAACCAATGTCTGCAAAGTATTGAGGATGGAATTTGCAAAGTCACCCGTGCTGCCGCCCAACGCCGCGTTGATCAACGTAAAGACCAGACCGCCCGCAGACACCATCCCGCCGATGACCGCAGCGAACAGCACAAGATACAAATACGTTTTGCGGATGACAGAGCGGCGGGCATGGTCGCCCAAGCTGCCCTCTGCGAGAGCTTCGGCCTGCATGGGACGCCAGGTCAATAACCAGAGCGGCAAACCCACAACGAGCGTGGAAAGCGCGCCAGACAACGGCTGACGAAATCCACTTCCGCTGAGGTAGGTATTGCCCAGCCCAAAGTCAATGACAAAGGAGAGCAGCCACGCTACACCCGTAAATGACGCGACCAGGCCGATCAGCGCAAGGATATAAAAATAGACGCGCTGCTTGCCTGCGAGGCGGGGAGCCTGTTCTTCAAATCCAATTTGTTGATTCAGCCAGTGGCCAAAATAAGCCCACATCACACCGAAGGGCAAGCCAATCGAAATCGGGCCGCCGATCTTTTGCAGGAACTGTGCGCCTGTCATTTCTTCGCCGAGCAAACGGTTGAGGAGCATGTACAGCAAATTTCCGCCAGCGGTGAGTACGATGATGACTCCGCTCAACGCGAGCAGGTAGAGAATGCCGAGGCGTAGGTAAGATTCCCTTTCAGCAGAATCAGGCAAAACGTCCTGCAAGATGCGCCAGGAGAAGTACCAGATCGGCGAGCCGACCATGAGCAAGGCAATCGCATTGACGGCGGTCTCCCGTCCAATCTCCCCAAGCACGCTGACGGGCAAGGTAAAGGCAAAATTCAATGCCTGTTGTGCGCCGTAGATCACCATCAGCAAACCGTAGAGCATCCAGATAAAGCGGGAGAGGCGGCGGATTTCTGCGAAGTTTTCAGTCTCTTGCAGGGTGCGCCATTCCGCTTTTAAGATATTCCAAAAATATGCGGCAATGAGCAGGTTGATAGCCACGGCAATGAGATTATCCATCCAGGTTTGCGAGCCGCCGACGATGGCGCGATAGGCATATAAATTTGCAGTGGTGAGAAAGGTGCGGTTGATGAAGGCCAGAAAATTCTGCACGGCGGGAATCAGTGTGGCAAGCAAGACGCCATAAAAATATACGGCGCGCAGGCTGGCGGTTTTTTCTTCATCATCCTTTGCGGAAGCGCGCTGCGCCCACAGCCAGTGGAAAAGAAAGATCGGCACGCCGACAAGAATCAAGGAAAGCGCCTGCGCGAGCGCCTGGGCATTGTCCACAACATTATCAGCATCGAATATCGAACGCAAAAGTCCGATGACGCCCCACAGCACCACTTCCAGGCTGATGAAGGCAATGGCGTAAAAATATAATCGTCGAATGGTTTTCATAAGATTCACCTTCCGTCATTGCGAGGAGGGCATTTGCTCTTTCCGACGAAGCAATCTCCTCGTCATATGAGATTGCTTCGGGCTAAGAACAAGAATGCCCTCGCAATGACATGATGCTACGGCCTGTACGGCTCCTGATACCAGTTGTAATCCCAGAAGTTGTACGGCATGGAATTCAACTTCCACTCGCCATCCTGTTCCACCAGCAGGGCGCGGTCCACGCTTTCTGAGCCGCTGGAGAATGGGTCGCCGTAGGAATAGAACAGGCTGAGAGTGACAATTGCTTCATCGCCGTTGATCTCAGACTCGCCCACATCCACACCTGTGTTGTTGGGGTTGACCGCGCCGTTGAAAAATGAACTGCGGAATTCTTCGTAGGTGGGTTTGTATTTCAGGTCGGCAAGGTAGCCATAGGCTTTTTCGTAATCCTTGTTGAGGATGGCAAGCACATAGTTATGCGCCACGCCTTCGGGCACATTATCCGCAACGTACTCGCGCTTATCCTGCCGCGTGAAGAACAACCCCAACGCCAGCAGGATGAGCGCCCCAATGCCGATGAGTATGCCTGTCAGAAATTTATCTTGTTTCATAGTGCCTCCAGTTTACACGTTAACTTTACTCCAAAAATGACTGAAAAACTGCCGAAAAGTTCCATAGATTATCCCTATTGCCAGTTCTCAAAACCGGCGTTTTTAACGCAAAGACGCAGAGGTTCAAAGGAAAAGACATCTTTACGCCCTTGCGTTAAAAAATAACGGAGACAATTTAATCACTCACCTTACGCAGTGTCATGCTGAGCAGCGAAGCATCTCTACGATCATCTCTGAGACCCTTCGCTAGCGCTCAGGGTGACATGCTAAAAGGTATTAAAGTGTGTAAGGCGAGTTAATCACTCACCTTACACAGTAATGGTATGTCGTTGCGAGGACGCTCTTGTTCTTTGTCCGAAGCAATCTCCTAACCGTCTCGGAGATTGCTTCGCCGCTAAAACCAAGTGCGCGGCTCGCACATCGTCCCCGAATGGGGAACGACATCACTTTTTCTCAAAACTGCGTAACATCAGTTAATCATCCACGCCCGAGCAGGGTTTTCCCGCAAACCAATCACGGTATACTTGCCCCATCTTTTCATAAGGAGATACCTCATGACCGTTTCCGCAACCCGCTGGGATATGACCAACGTCTATCCATCGCTTGAATCCAAGGAATTCAAGATCGCCATCAAGAAGTACAAATCCGCGCTGGATGAAATGGAAGTATTTTTCAAAAAAGCCAGCAAGGCCGATTCAAAGACCGAGCCGAAGAAACTCGGCAAACTCCTCGGCGAATCCGTGGACAGGTTCAACGCGCTCTTTGAGCTGTCCAACACCATCAATCCCTACATCTACTCCTTCGTCACCACCGACTCCCACAACCAGAACGCCATGCGCGCCCTCTCGGAATTCGAGCAAATGTCGGTGCAGGCCAGCGTGCTCAACACCAAATTCCAAGCCTGGGTTGGGACCTTGGGCAAAGCGGCCATAAAGAAAGCCGCAAAAACAAGCGACTCTGCCAAAGCGCATGAGTTTGCACTCAACGAAGCCGCGGAACAATCCAAATATTTGATGAGCGAAGCGGAGGAAATCCTCGCCGCCGAACTGACCTTGAGCGGGGGCAACGCCTTTGGCAAATTGCAAGGGACAGTCACTTCACAGCTAACCGTTGATTTTGAGTTGGACGGCAAGACCCAAAAGATGCCCATGCCCGCGCTGATCAACCTGCGCTCCCATCCCGATGAAGCCACCCGCCGCCGCGGATACGAAGCGGAGAACATTGCCTGGGAGGGAGTCAAAGAAACGTTAGCCGCCTGCATGAACGGGGTCAAGGGCGAGACGCTCATCCTCGATAAAAAACGCGGACGTGAAGATGCTGTCCACGCCTCCCTCGATTTTGCCCGCATCGACCGCGCCACTTTGGATGCCATGCTCGGCGCAATGAAGGATTCCTTCCCGATGTTCAAGCGTTATTTCAAACACAAAGCCAAACTGATCGGCAAGGAAAAACTCGCCTGGTGGGATATCTCCGCGCCGATGGGCAAGACCGGTAAAGTTTATTCATTCGATGAAGCCCGTGATTTCATCGCTGAGAATTTCAACAAATTCTCGCCCGAACTCGGCGCCTTCGCCAAACGCGCCTTCGACAACAATTGGATCGACGCCGAACAGCGCGAAGGCAAACGCGGCGGCGCGTTCTGCATGGGCGTTTCAAGGGTTAAGGAAAGCCGCATCCTTGCCAACTTTGACGGCTCGCTCGATCAGGTTGGCACACTGGCGCATGAGTTGGGCCACGCCTTCCACAATGAATGCGCCTATCAAGCCAATAAAACTGAATTGCAACAAGCCACGCCGATGACCCTGGCTGAAACCGCCTCCATCATGTGCGAGACCATCGTCACCGAAGCCGTGCTGGAGCAGGTCACCGATCCGCAGGAAATCCTCGCCGTGCTCGAAGCGCAGATGAACAACGCCTCACAGGTGGTCGTGGATATTTACTCGCGCTATCTCTTCGAGAAGGAAGTCTTCGAGCGCCGCGCCAAATCTGAACTCTCCGCCGACGATCTCAACGACATCATGGAACGCGCGCAAAAGGCGGCCTATGGCGAAGGTCTCGACGAAAAATACCTGCAAAAATTCATGTGGACCTGGAAGCCCCATTACTACACCAGCGGCTTCTCTTTCTACAACTATCCCTACACATTTGGCTTACTCTTCGCCACTGGCTTGTATGCCATCTACCAAAAACGCGGCGCGGAATTTGTCCCCGCCTACAAGGCGCTGCTCGCCGCCACGGGTGAAGCCCGCGCAGCCGATCTTGCCGACCAGTTCGGCATCAACATCCGCACCAAGAAATTCTGGGCCGACAGCCTCGCCATCATCGGCAAGCGCGTGGATCGGTATTGCCAGTTGTAGAGTGTAGGTCATGCTTAAAGCGTGACGATTCCATTATTTTTTCGTCACGCTGCAAGCGTGACCTACACATCTTGAGGAGAGATGAAAAAACATAAACTGCTTTTTGCATTTTCAATTCTTGCGCTTGCCGTCCTCGCCTGCAGCTCGATCCTACCGCAGGCAAACCCCACCGCCATCCCAACGCAACCACTGCCTCAAACCGAAGCGGATGTTCCACGCATTAACGTGGAGAACGCCAAAGCCGCATTTGACTCAGGCCAGGCCATTATCGTAGATGTGAGAAGCGCAGACTCATATGCCGCAGGTCACGCCGTTGGCGCGATCGCGATCCCATTGGCAAATATCGAGAACAACATCGCCAGCCTCTCGCTTGAAAAAAATCAGTGGATCATCACCTACTGCACCTGACAAAATGAACACACGAGCGCCCGTGCGGCGTTCCTGCTTCTTCAAAACGGATACAAAAAAGTGAACGCACTCCTCGGCGGACTCGCCGCCTGGGTGGATGCAGGATACCCCATCGAACCATGAAAATCCTATCGATTGACCACATTCAGATTGCGATGCCTACGGGCGAAGAGGATAAGGCTCGCGCTTTTTACGTTAACCTGCTGGGCTTTACCGAAATTCCTAAACCCGCTGAGTTGGTCAAACGCGGCGGAGTCTGGTTTGAATCAGACTCCGTGCGGCTACACCTAGGCATTGAAACTGATTTTCGATCCGCACGCAAGGCACATCCTGCTTTTATAGTCGATGACTTGATGGGATTTGTCTCAAAAACCCAAAAGGCTGGTTATGAAACCGATACATCCCAACCTCCTCTTGACGGATATATTCGTGCGCATATTTTTGATCCGTTTGGGAATCGAATTGAACTGATGGAAAAACAATGACAAACCCGCCTCTTCTCTCACTCTGGCCTGATTCTGAACTACCAACATGATCGGCGCTATGAGTGAAATGTGAAGCATAAAAATAGGGGCTTGCTTTTTGAGCAAGCCCCTATTTTTATTGTCCATCGTCAGCGGTCTGTCGTCGGTACTTACGAAAACGCCTGAATTCCCGTCTGCGCCCTGCCCAAAATCAAGGCGTGGATGTCGTGCGTGCCTTCGTAGGTATTCACCGCTTCCAGATTCATCACATGCCGAATGACGTGGTACTCGTCTGAAACACCGTTGCCGCCGTGCATATCGCGGGCGTGACGCGCGATCTCCAACGCTTTGCCGCATGAATTACGTTTTACCAGCGAAACCATCTCAGGCGTGGATTTGTCTTCATCCATCAAACGGCCCACGCGCAACGCGCCCTGCAGCCCCAACGTAATCTCCGTCATCATATTTGCCAGCTTCAGTTGAATGATCTGGTTCGCCGCCAACGGACGCCCAAACTGTGGGCGGTCCAGAGTGTATTGCCGCGCCGCGTGCCAGCAGAATTCCGCCGCGCCCAACGCGCCCCAGGAAATTCCATAGCGAGCTTTGTTCAAACAGCCGAACGGACCCTTCAAGCCGCTGACATTTGGAAGTAAATTTTCATCGGGCACAAAGACTTCGTCCATCACGATCTCGCCCGTGACGCTTGCCCGCAGGCTGAACTTGCCTTCGATCTTCGGCGCGCTCAAACCCTTCATCCCTTTTTCGAGAATGAAGCCGCGTATCTCACCCTCGCCGCCGAGGACGGCGGCATGAGCAGGGTTGCTTCTTCCGCCGTCCTCGGCGGAAAATGCTTTTGCCCAAACCACAAACACATCCGCTATCGGCGAGTTGGTGATCCACATTTTGTTGCCGTGCAAAATATAGCCGCCGTCCACTTTTTTAGCGCGGGTTTCCATGCTGGCAGGGTCACTGCCGTGGTTGGGTTCGGTCAACCCAAAACAGCCAACCCATTCTCCGCTGGCGAGTTTGGGCAGGTATTTTTTGCGCTGTTCTTCTGTGCCATAGGTAAAAATGGGATGCATCACCAGCGAGCTTTGCACGCTCATCGCGCTGCGATAGCCGCTGTCCACGCGTTCCACTTCGCGGGCGATCAGGCCATACGAAACATAGTTCAACCCCGCGCAACCGTATTCTTCGGGGATGGTGGAGCCGAGAAAGCCCAGCGCGCCTATTTCGTTCATGATCTCGCGGTGGAAAATCTCTTTGCGATTCGCTTCGAGGATGCGCGGCATTAATTTGTCCTGGCAATATCTCCGCGCTGTGTCACGGATCATGCGCTCTTCATCGGTCAGTTGGTCGTTGAGCAGGAAAGGATCGTCCCATTTGAAGGTTGGTTTGGTCATGAATTCCTCGTTTGTAGTTGATAGCTTTCAGCGGTCAGCAATTAGCTTTGGGTATGTGGTTATTGTATCAAAAGCCGTTCATAAAAAATTCGTGGTATTCGTCAATTCGCTTCATTCGCGTTTCAGGGTTGGTTTCTGCATCAGAAAACAGAATCAGGCAAACGGTCAGAAAAGGAGCGTGAATCAAAAGAGGACTTGCCAAAAGACAAGTCCTCTTTATTTCTAAAAGCTAATCGCTGAAAGCTGACAGCTTCTTAAGCAGCGCCCGTCAACCAGCCGCGCAATTCCATCGCCTTCACCACGCGGTCGATGGCGACCATGTAGGCCGCATCGCGCATGTAGACTTTTTCCTTTTCACTGCGTTCGAGTACGCCGTGGAAGGCGGAGGTCATTTTCTGGTCGAGGCGTTCGAGCACTTCTTCGCGTGACCAGTAGAAGTTCATGTCGTTCTGGACTTGTTCAAAATAGGAGGTGGTCACGCCGCCGGCATTGCAGAGGAAGTCTGGAATGTTGAAGACCTTGTTTTTCTTGAAGGCTTCGTCGGCTTCGGGGGTGGTGGGGCCGTTCGCGCCTTCGGCAACGATGCGGATGCCCTTGGAGACCTTGCCAACCGTATCGCCATTGATCTGGCCTTCGAGCGCGGCGGGGA
Source organism: Anaerolineales bacterium (assembly GCA_919902735.1). GTDB lineage: Bacteria > Chloroflexota > Anaerolineae > Anaerolineales > Villigracilaceae > Villigracilis. The sequence goes on from CAKKRM010000261.1 coordinate 35,718, forward strand.
TCAACACGTCGCCTTCGAATTCGATCCACTTGTCGCCGTCATCCACTGCATAACCGGAGTCCATGGCCTTTTTCTTGTCGATGGTTCCGTACTCATCCACGATGGAGAGCAGGAAACGCGGATCGATGCCGCCCTTCTTGCTGTAGGTGTAGGCTGTTTTGTCGTGGCGGTCGTAGCAGGAAACGCAAGCGACCGTTCCGCCGAGGATCTCGACGAAACCAATGGCTGCATATTGCGACACATTGCCAAAACCCTGAAGCACCGCAACGGATTTCTTGGGATCCATGCCAATGTGCTTCATGGCTTCGCGCACAGTGTAGATGACGCCGTAGCCTGTGGCTTCGGTGCGGCCCAATGAACCGCCGCCGCCGAGGGGCTTGCCGGTGAAAACGCCTGGCGTGTATTGACCAACGAGGCGGGAATATTCGTCCATCATCCAGCCCATCATTTGAGGCGTGGTGCCCACATCCGGAGCGGGCACATCATTGCGCGGGCCAATGTTCTTCCACATCACACGCACCCAGCCGCGGCACAGTTCTTCTTTTTCGCCAACCGAAAGCGTGGAAGGATCAACGATGATGCCGCCCTTGCCGCCGCCGAGCGGAATATCCGCCACAGCGCATTTCCAGGTCATCCATGTCGCAAGGGCACGCACGGTGTCCATGGTTTCAGCGGGGTGGAAGCGAATGCCGCCCTTGTTGGGGCCGCGCGCGTCGTTGTGCTGGACGCGAAAGCCCTGAAAGACCTTGAGCGAACCATCATCCAAACGAACGGGAATGCGGAACGAAAACTCACGCATCGGCCAGCGCAGCACTTCGGCCACACCTGAGTCGAGTTTCAATTGCTTGGCGACAGCGTCGAACTGTTTCTGCGCCATTTCAAAAGCGTTGATCTGTCCTGACATGTTATTCTCCTGAGTAGGTTGTACGGATTATGAGAAAGCGGTAGAGAAAATATAAGCGGGCACCCCGGATGGGAAGCCCGCTCTAAGCACAAGTTATGTCAATCATTTGAGCCATACGCTTAATCCAATAAATCACAATTGCCCTCAAACTTTACACGATAATAAATTCTGCGTCAATATGACAAAAATCCGATTATTTTTTGATTACTTTTATTAACCGTGTTCGCGGTGAAAAGATACGTCAACCAAAGCGCGGGGTGCGCTTTTCAAAGAACGCCGCCACCCCCTCGCGATGCTCCGCCGATTTGCCAGCTTCATCTTGCAGGATTCCCTCGTAATTGAGGACTTCCTCCAAATTGGGAAGGATCGCCCTATTGAACGCTTTCTTCCCTGCCGCAAACGCCTCCCGCGGACCTGCGGCCAGAGCGCCCGCAATTTGCATGACCATCCGCTGATAGTTGAATCCACCCACCTGATTGACCATGCCCCATTCATAACCAAGCTGTGCGTGAATCTTTTTGTTGGAATAAAAATATTCCTGCGCCCGTCCGAGGCCGATGTATTTTGGAAGAAAGATCGAAATGCCAGAATCAGGCGCGAGGGCAATGCCGCTGAAGCCCACCACAAAATACGCGCTGGATTTTGCGACGCGCAAATCACATGCCAGCGCAATACCAAAGGCTGCGCCGGCGCACGGGCCGTTCACTGCGGCGATGACGGGCTTGCCCATGCTGCGGATCTGCAGAATCAACGGGTTGTAGGTTTTGTCCAAATGCTCGCGGTAGGAAATCTCGCCGCCGCCTTTTTTCATTTCGCCGATATCCTGCCCTGCGCTAAAGACATTGCCCGCGCCCGTGATGACCACGCATCTCACCTGCGGGTCGTTCTCCGCTGCGGCAAGGGCGCGTTGTAATTCATTGGTCATTTCGATGTTAAAGGCGTTGGCGCGTTCGGGGCGGTTCAGTGTCAGAATAACAGAACCAGCTTTGAGTTCGGTATGAAGCGTTGTCATGAGAGTCAAAAAAGGTGACAGTCACTTTGGAAGTGACTGTCACCTGATCCTTTCTATTCGTCAGGGAAATCGTCCATCTGATCGTCATCGCCGGCGTCCATTTCGTATTCCACGCCATCGCCATCCAGGTAAACCCACAAAAGCAGAACGTGCCCGTCGGAAGTTTCCACGTTGCGGGCGGCGAGGATGGGGGCGGTCTGTTCGAGGCCCATGTCGTTGCGATAGTGCAAATGAATGGATGACTTTTGGTGCCAGGCGGTATAGCATCGTTGCACAAGCGCGGGACCGTTAAAGGTTCGCAGCCGCGTCAGCGCAGGAACGGATAGTGTCGGGCTTTCGTTCAAGCCCATGGCCCAGCCATCGTTAACGTGCTCAAAGACTGGGGGTGGTCCTTCAATGATTGTGATTTTATCGTCCATAAGGTTACCTGTTGTATGCGGGAATATACCACACCCACACAGGGGAATCGTTTCAGAGTTTCATTAGAATTCCATAACAGTACGCATGGGCTGTTTCGAGGTATTTTCTAACAAAGCGCCTCGCCACAGAGGCGGCAGAGAAAAATGAGATTTTACGGGTATGCAGCGTGACGGTCACAATACAAACCTGACCTACTTAACTGACCTTACGCACGGAAGAACTCTTTGCCGAAAATTTTAACGCCAAGCCGCAAAGACGCGAAGTTTTATTTCCCTTTGGGCCTTCGCGTCTTTGCGTTAGATGTTTTGGGCAAGTATCCCACCCTGCAGAGCGGACTGCGTAAGGTGAGCTACTTAATTTGTGACCGCACTCGATATATGTCTTAATATTGCAACGCTTTTTTCTTGCACTCGCTCATTTGGATGGGTATACTTGCCCTATGAAGCCTGACAAGATCGGACGCTACGACATCAAGGACGAACTGGGACGCGGAGGCATGGCAACCGTCTATCGCGGGTACGATCCGCGCTTTGAACGCGAGGTTGCCATCAAGTTCCTGCCGCCGGAACTCATCCACGCCGACCCGCAGTTTCGGCTGCGCTTCGAACGGGAAGCGAAGATCATCGCGCAGTTGGAACACCCGTCCATTGTGCCGGTCTACGATGTAGGCGAGGAAAACGGCCAGCCGTATTTTGTCATGCGCTACATGGGCGGCGGATCGCTTTCCGAAAGAATCAAAGCCGGGTTGTTCAGCATCGAAGACGCGGTCAAAATCATCGAGCAAATTGCCCCCGGCATGGATGAAGCCCACGCCAAGGGCATTGTCCACAGGGATTTAAAGCCGGGGAATATTTTATTTACCACCAGGAGCGTTGCCCTTATTTCAGATTTTGGAATTGCAAAATTCACCCAGGGGGAAGCCGGCAACATGACCGGCAGCGCAATCATCGGCACGCCGGCGTACATGGCGCCTGAACAAGCCGCCGGGGAAGCGGTGGATGGGCGCACCGACATTTACGCACTGGGCGTCATCCTCTACGAAATGTTGACGGGCAAACAGCCCTATAAAGCCGACACCCCGCTGGCGGTAGCCATCAAGCACATGACGGAACCCGTGCCGCGCATTTTGGAGGCAAACCCAAGCCTGCCCGTGTGGATGGAAAAAGTCATTTCCACGGCCATGGCAAAGAGCAGGGATGATCGTTTCTCCACCGCCGTTGAAATGGTGGAAACGATCAAAGCCTTCCTGCGCGGCGAACCCCTGCCTGAAACCGTCAAGAACAGCAAGCCGACCCTGAAAGTCTCACCGTACAATAAAACATCCGCCGTAAAAACCACCGCTGTGCAGGCTCCTGTTGCAAAGAAAAAAGGCGCCCGTGGGCTGGCGGTAATTGCGGGCTTGCTGGTTTTGACTGTGCTCGGGGGTGGAGTCTTTTTATTGGGCAGTAACCTGCTCCCGTTTGGGAAAGAAGCGTCCACATCCACGCCCACCACAGAAGCAACGGAAGCGACATCCGCGCCGCTGGTTGAAGTCACAGAAACCGAAACTGAATCTGTCCCTGAGACCGCCACCCTGGAACTGCCTGCCGCCACCGAAAGCCCATCCCCCTCTGCCCACCCCGTTATTGGCGGCGCAGACAAGATCGCATTATTGCGCAACAACGAAGTATGGGTCATGAACATCGACACCAGCGAGGCCAAACAAGTCACAAGGGATGGCGTGGCCAAATTCAACCTGCAATGGATTCCGGGCGACGGCAATACCCTGCTTTACATGAGCGGCAAGACCGTCAAAACGGTGAACATCGAAACCGACGTGGAAGAGATCATCATGAGTTTTATCTCTGCCGAATATTTCGAAGCCTTCAGCGTTTCCCCGGATGGCACGCAGGCCGCGATCGTCGTCAACCGCGAAATGTATATCGTTCCCTACGAACCCAAAATATTAATAGATATGGGCAAGAAGAGCGCCCTGCTCGCTTATGTGGAATCGGAAGGCTGTCTTTTCTATCGAGACCTGGCCGTCACCGACGCGCTCTGGTCCGACGATGGCAAGCAAGTTGCCATCAAGTATCATGCCAACCTCAACGGAGTTACCGGCGACGCTATCCGCATTTTGGAAATTAAAGATTGCAAGGGACTGCCGCCCTCCCGCCTGGACGAGTTCCCCATTGGGAGATTCCAATTCCCCGATACAATCGTCAACTTCGACTGGGACGGCGATCTGCTCTTCTTCATCAATAGCGACAGGCGCAACGACGGCTTCGGCGATCTGCTTTTCTACAGTTCCTTCACCCACAAGTTCGACTATTTCAAGCCCTTCGAAAACAACTGCTGTTATCGTGACGCCACCTTCAGCCCCGACGGCACCTACGTTCTCTTCGCCTTTCAGGATATCCGCCTCGGCAGTGACAGCCCGATCAACCTCTACTACATCCCCTCCGACTCCCTCTCCTCCCAGCGCATTCTCGAACCGCTTCTTGCAGACGACTTCTTCACCAAACGCAACGAAGCTCCCATGCCTGCACTGCGCCCTGCCCAGCCTTAAAGCGCCCTCACGATATCACGCGCCAACCCCGGCCCGCGATAGATCAACCCCGTATACACCTGCACCAGCGCCGCCCCCATCTCGAGGCGGCGTTTTGCGTCTTCGGGATTCATGATCCCGCCCGCGCTCACCACAGGGATTTCTCCATTCACAAACTTCAATGTTTGACGAAGAACCGCTTCGCTCTTAACGGTCAGCGGGCTGCCGCTCAACCCGCCTGATTCTCCCTTTTGGTCTGCCCTTAACCCCTCGCGCCCCAGAGTCGTGTTCGTAACGATGATTCCATCCATCTTCGCATGGATGATGGCTTCAATGGCTTCATCGAGTTCCATTTCACTTAAGTCTGGCGCAAGTTTTACGAGAATGGGAATGCGCTTCTTGTAATTCGTCTGTTCGAGCAAACGCTGTTGATGCAATTGAATGAGCAATTTCTCCAGCGCTTCGCGTCCCTGCAGGTTGCGCAGTCCCACCGTGTTCGGCGAGCTGACGTTGACTGTTAAATAATCGGCGACGCCGGCAAAGTTTTGCAGGAGGGCAAGATAGTCGAACACGGCTTCTTCATTCGGCGTGTCCTTGTTCTTGCCGAGATTTACACCAAGGACTGTGTTCCAATTCCGCTTCGTGATCTGCTTTTTACGTGGTGAAAAACCAGTCACCCTCTCGATCCAATTGGAGCGCAGGCCTGGGTTCAATTGCATTTGCACGAACTCGGAGCCTCTGCTTGGAAAGCCCATGCGGTTGATGACGGCTTCATCTTCCAGCAGGCGGAAAATGCGCGGGGACGGATTCCCAGCCTGAGGCTTGGGCGTGACCGTTCCAATTTCCACGTGACCAAAGCCCAAAGCGCAGAGTCCCTTTATTGCCAGGCCGTCCTTGTCATAGCCTGCTGCAAGGCCAATTGAGTTTTTGAAAGTTAATCCAAAGGCTTCCACGGGCTTGGGCGGCGCTTTGAATTGCTGCGCCACAAGCCAGCGCAATGGGGCAAACGAACCTGTGATGCGTAATGCGTGAAGCGTAAGCGCGTGGGCGCGTTCAGGGTCGAGGCGGAAAAGGAGGGGGCGAAGGAGGCTGTACATGGGCTAATCAAAAAAAGAGGGGCGCGTTGAATCTTGAAGGTGAGCAAGGATTTCAGCGATCATGTGTTGATCGGTTCGCGCAGTGGAGAGCGGCGGCAGCTGCGTGGGGTCGAAGAAATCCACAGCCAGGGTTTCATGGCATGTGCGCATTTCACCGCCGAGCAGCTCGCATAAAAAAATGATTTTGTACGCATGGAAAAATTCCATCGGCTCCAGGCGGTTGGCATCGTACACCGCAATGATCTTGGCCGCGCGGACTTCCAAACCGCTTTCCTCCAGCACTTCACGCTCCACCATCGCGGATGGCAGGTCGCCAATATCGGCCCATCCGCCGGGCATGGCCCAGTTGTTATCCGCCCGCTCCTGCACAAGCAAAATCTTTCCATCGCGGAATACTGCGCCGCGCACATCTATTTTGGGCGTGGCATAGCCCGCCTGCATGGAGAAAACCTGTGTGATATCTTCTTTCAGCAGGTTAGTTTGGTCTGAGATCATTTCCGCCGAAATCTCCTGCATACGGCGGTATCTCTCGAGATCATATTCATTTTTGCAATACGTTAACCCAGACTGCGAAATGGAAAATAACTCGCGGGCAAGCTCCAGCCATTTTGGGGAGGATGATTTCATTATTTTTCTTTTTTCCCCTTCTTCAACTTCTCGATTGTTTTCGCAATACGAGCCTGCCGCGTTTCGTCCCTTTTGGCTTCGTTGATCCACATCACGTATTCGCGTTGATGGGTGTAAGCCAGCTTCTCGAAAAAGGCTTTTGCATCCTTTTCAGTTTTGAAGGCCTTCTTCAACTCCGCAGGGACTTCGATCACACGCGGCTCGGTATCCAACTCGACAGTGATCTTCACTTCGTCTCCGAATGTTTTGCCGATCTGCTCACGGATTCCCTTGAGGATGATGAGCAGGTGGTTTTCTGTACCCATACGAACCAGCAATCCGCGATAGGGAACTCCCTTGATCATGGCTTTGACCTTGGGCTTTTTCGAGCCAAAGGCCGCTTCCACATCGAATGGGATTTCCACGAACGCGCCGCCTCCGCCCGCGTTTTGGATGATGGCTGTGAAAGTGTGTTTTTTGGGCATGGCATCTCCTATCGCCCTTATTTTATCTCCCAATAGATTATGGTTTCGCCCGGCATATAGGGGATTTCTATCGCATTGTTCCCATGTTCATCATCGCTGATTCTTCCCGGTTCACTGACCGAGTTGGTTGCAAGGGCGCTTTTTAACCAAAGCACGTAAATGGTTCCGCATGAATTCCCCAGGTTGATATCAAACCAGCCGTTATCGGATTCTTGAACGAAATTATCTTCATCGGAAATAGCGCCTTCCACCTCTCCAGGGATATTAAACGTGACGCTTACCTTTTCGTTTATCACCTCTTCCTGAGTATCGCGCGTCCCGTTAGAATTCAGGTCCTCCCACACTAAAATTTTTACCCGAGATAACTGATCCTGCGGGGTGGCAGGCCAGAAACCAAATTCGGCCTTTTCCGCGCTTGTCATATCCCGAAAAAGAGGAGTAGTGGAGTAATACCCGCAGGGAGGAACCACGCTGACATCGAAAAAGTGTGTGTACCCAATAGAAAAATTTACCTGCCCGTTTTGATCTGTCAGCTTAACTTCCCGATACATGCCTCCATGATGGTTCCACTTTGCGACAACCAAGGTATTTGGCAAAGGCTGGTAGGTTTCGGGAAGTATTCCTTTTCCACTCTCATCCACAAATGTAGTGACACTGACATCCTTGGTTGTCACGCCAGGGCCGCACGCCAGTATCGCGACCAATAAAGCCACCAGAGTAAGAGACATCCGTTTCATTATTGTCGTCCCTTCAGAAAATTCCTTGTTTCTACAATTTTATCCTTAGCTACTTCGCCACTTTCTTCCCAATAATCCAGCAACTGCGTAATGGTCAGTACTGCGTGCATGGCATAGCCTGCCTGTGCGAGGGATTCCTTCGCGCCCGATTGACGGTCCACCAGCACAACGACATCCTTCACGAGCAGGCCTGCGCCTGTCAGTTTTTCGATGGCTTCGAATTTGCTTCCGCCTGTGGTGGCGAGATCGTCAATAACGAGGGCCGTTTCACCTGCCTGGAAATCGCCTTCGATCTCGGCCTTCGTGCCGTAGGCTTTCACTTCCTTGCGCGGATATATCATGGGGTAATTCCCTGCAAGGCTGATGGCGGTGGCGATGGGAATGGCGGCATAGGGCAGGCCGGCAATACGGGAGAATTGGAGACTGGAGATTATGGGAAGATAGGCTTGCGCGATGTCTGCGAGCAGTTTGGGGTAGGTGATGATTCGGCGCAGATCAATATAGATGGGGGATTTGAGTCCGGACTTGAGGGTGAAGTCGCCAAATTTGATGCAGCCAGCGGCGAGCAGTCCATCGGCAAGAGATGCGAGGCGGGAGTCGAGTTGTGTCATGGTTAACCTTTTTCTGTACATGGATTGCACGGACAAATCCACTGCAAAAAGTAAAATTATTAACTCACCTTACGCAGTAATGGTATGTCTTTCCCGAATGGGGAACAACATCACTTTTTCTCAAAATCGCGTAAGGTGAGTTATTAATTCACCTTACGCACCGCGCATGATTCCCTGAGCGGAGCGAAGGGTCTCTGGGATTGTCGTAGAGACCCTTCGCTATCGCTCAGGGCGACATGACCCTAAAACACGCAAAACTGCGTAAGGTGAGTTATTAACGCGAAGGCGCAAGGTCGCCAAGGTTTTCAAAAAGATGTTTATTTTTGCGCGTCATGTTATCCGCGCCCAAAGATATCTCTTTTGATATTCACGATCTGGTCGCGGATTTCTGCCGCGGCTTTGGCTGGGCCTTCGGCGGCTCGTGAAATGGCGCGCGAAACGGGCAACAGGATACCCTTGCCATCCTTTCGCAAACCTGCCTTGAGCGCCAATTCCAGTTCGCCGCCTTGTGCGCCAACACCGGGAGATAAAAACCATACATCGGGCGCGGCGGCGCGGATCATTTCCATAATTTGCGGATGGGTTGCGCCAACAACGAGGCCGATGTTTTTGTTCACATTCCATTCCTGGGCCATGTAGGCTACATAAAGATATAGGGGCATGGGGCTATCGGAACCAGATGGCAGGACGAGTAAATTCTGCAAATCCATGGAACCTGCGTTGGATGTTTTACATAAAAGAAAAATCCCCTTCTCAGGGTCTTTGATGAACGGCTCGATTGAGTCTTTGCCGAGGTAGGGATTCAAGGTGATGCAATGCGCGCCGAGGGATTCAAATGCGGATTGAGCGTACGCTTCGGCTGTGGAGGCAATGTCGCCGCGCTTCGCATCCAGGATGACGGGGATGCGCGATCCCATCCGGTCTGATTCTTCGCGGATGGCTTCGATAACCTGCTTGAGCGCGGTCCAGCCTTCTGCGCCGAAGACTTCGAAGAAGGCGGCGTTGGGTTTGAATGCCGCAGCGTAGGGAGCTGTCTGTCGGACCAGGGTCAGGCAAAAGTCGAGGGCGGAGGCGGCGGTGGGTTCTTTTAGGTCGGGGATGTGGGGGTCGAGTCCAATACAGAGAAGGGAGGATGAGTCTTCGACTCTTTTTTCAAGAAGGGTGAAGAAGGTTTCCATGGAGTGTCCTTGTTTTAAAGTAAGACCCTAAAGGTTTTAGAAGCCTTTAGGGTCTGCGTTTTACTCGATAATCGCTTCCCATTTACTGGTATTTTGCGGAATGTACCGCGAGCCTGGGATGCCGGTTTGGTCCCAAAAATAGGCGTCCCAGATGTTGGCGCCGAAGCCGTGACATTCGGCGAAAAGGAAATCGGCGGGGAGGGTGTCGGGGAGCTGGCAGACGGGGGATTCAACTTCTCCGCCTGGCAAGGATGGGACGGTGCCTGTGCGGGTGTTGGTGAATTTTGGGGTGGGGGTGCAGTCGTCGAACCATTTGTCCAATGCTGTGCCATCGGGCAGACGGCAGATGGATTGGTCTTCGACCTTTGCGATGGAGTAGGTGTATTCGTCGTAGATTTTTCCGTTAGGGTGGATGAGGCGAACGGTGTCGCCGCCGTCGCTGAGGAGGAGGTTGGTTTGGAGAGCGTAAAACACAATTCGTTGACCGGGTTTCAGGGTGATATCCGGCAGTGAGAATGGGCTGGAGGAGCCTGCGATTGCGCTATCATCCAGCCTCCAGCCTTTCATGTTGAAATCCACGGGGCCTTCATTTTTGATTTCGATGAATTCATCGTAGACATCCACCCTGCCGTCCTGGTTCCAGTCGAAGCCGGGGCGGGGGAGGATTTCGTTGATGTAGGGCCGCGGGGGCGGGGGCGGCGCGGAGGGGGTTCTGCTTGGGGTTCTGCTTGGGGTGATTGTGCGGGTTCTTGTAGGCGTTCTGGATGGGGTTGGGGTGAATGTGATAGAGTTGCTAGTTCTTGGGGTTCCCAAAATGTTTCCGCCGTTTGCGGTGGTTCCGTTGCGTTTAACGCCTGTGTTGGAATGCCAGGAACCGTCGTTCTCAGCAGAGGTTCCATCCCGCTCCATGGAAGCGTAAGTGGAGGAGGCGGTACCGGCAGGCCAGGGACCGGCATTGACATTGGCAGTATCTATGACGCGGTTCGAACCATCATACAAAGTAAGGGTTTCGCCTTCGTTTTCGAGGGAGTTTCCGGTGTAGATCTGGCTTGCGGCCATGTTGGCTACAGTAGTGTTATCGGTGAGGGTGGCGCCGCGTTCGAGAAGGAAATAGCCATCAGGGGCGATACTGCCGCTTAAGAGAATATTCGGGGTGCCGTCTGCCGCGCTCAAACGCCAGCCCGATAGATTAATGGATTTGTTGCCCGGGTTGTAGAGTTCCATCCATTCATCGTCGCTGAGGCCGGAGGCTGTGCCGCCCCAGGCGATTTCGTTGATGATGATGGACTGGACAACGGCGGAGGTGGGGGTTTTGGTTGGAGTGCGGGTGATCGTGGAGGTGACGGTGGCGGTGCGGGAGGGAGTTAGTGTGTTTGTGGGGGATGGGGTGATTGTCGCAGTTGGGGTTGGAGTAGAGGAATTTCCACTTTTTGGAGTGCCCCAAATTGGGTCTTCGTTATTGTCCAATCCATTTCGCATGACACCATCGTTTGTAAACCACGCTGAATCACTATCAGGTAGAATCCCAATGCGTTCCATTGATCCAAGCGTAACATCGCTGCCCGCAGACCATGCGCCACCATTTCCATTGGCTGTATCAATTACGGCGCTCGTGGGGGAGTAAAGGGTAAGGGTTTCTCCACCATTTGCAAGAGCTCCGCTATAAATTTGATCGGCTGTTATATCGAATATAACGCTGTCATCATCCCGCTCAAGCAAAAAATAACCGCCTGCAGGTATTATCCCAACTAAATTTATATCTGGAGTAGTGTCTGAAGATGCAAGTCTCCAACCTGTGATATCTACATTGATTGCGCCCGGGTTATATAATTCTATCCATTCATCGTCCGGGAAAGCAGCGGTTCCTGCCCATGCAACTTCACTGATAAGGAGTGCAATAGGTGGTGGGCAAATTTCTGAGATTGTTACGTTATCCAATCGTAAATTTCCACCCGACGCTCCATAGCCATATAACCTAAACTTTGTATTAGGATTATTATTAATAGTAAGGATTGAAGATAAATTAAAAGAAATATTATAAAAGGTTGAATCTCTAGTTAAAGAAACAGATGTATAGGGTGTAAAAGATGTTCCATCGGCTGAATAATATAACTCTAAGGTAGTAGGGCCGGCAGCTGTAGAACGATAGTCAAAACTAATGCCAATATCGCTGTAAATTGTTGTATCTACAGCAATTTCTACATAGTCATTTGGATCAAACGCAGCAGCCCATGCAGTAAAACTTATTGCACTATTGGCATTTCCTGCAGCATCAGCCGCAAAGGAAGGATTTATACCAGTGCCATTTGTAAATGTTCCAGACCCAGTTGAAGGAGTTGTAACATTACTAAACGTCCATTCTGTAATCACCCCGCCCGGGCACGCCGCAAGCGGCCTCGCCTCCACCTTCCCCATGCGCGGCGCGAAAATCCCTGCGCACAAGCCGACCAGCAGGGATAAAACCAGGAAAACGCGGGAAAATTTATTCCATTTTTGCATGGGACATGAAAAGGCGTGGATTCTGCCCCGCAACAGAACCAGCCTAGGGCGGGGTGCGAAGCGGAAACATCCACTACGAAGATTATACGCCACCCATGCTTCACTTGTCTATAAGTTAAGGTGACAATCCATCTCGAAATGAACTGTCACCCGTTTTACGGATTCGGGATTCGCGGCTCAATCACCAGCTTGATGGCCGTTCGCACCTTATCCTCGATTTCCACATCCACAAACTCAGGGACGCACACCACATCGATCCCATCGTTCTTGAGGTAACTGGTGGCGAGCACCAGCGCCTTGACAGCCTGATTGACTGCGCCAGCGCCGATGGCTTGTACATCCGCCCGTTTATGCTCGCGGATCACTCCGGCAATAGCCCCGGCAACTGCAGAGGTACGGGAGTTGGCTGAAACTTTGATAATATCCATGGCAACCTCCCAAGGTTGGCTAAGTGGGGATGAACGTTCTTGTATTTGGATTGTACAGGAATCCCTTAATAGATTCAAGCATTATATAAGTATGATAATGATTTAGTAATATTAGTAGGGGCTGTGGATACTGTGGATAAGTACGATTCACCCCCATATACGGGATGAAGTACAACGCCTCCCACCAAACCTAAGGCTGGTTGCCCTTTTTGATCATTCCCTCCGCTGTGGAGAGATTCTGGATAACTTGCCCACAAAATAGACGCCATAAACCCGCTTTGGATGAGTCTTCCATATATTGGATTTATTGAAAACCACCCCCCATATATGGGGGTGGTGGTTTTCAAGTTGTCAGACCAATTTTCCGAAAAGGATGGGTATTGTCCACAGGGCAGGGGAGTTTTCCACAGTTTCAGGGGACTTATCCACAGTTTTGGGGTCTGCTGAAACTTCTTGTCTAAACAAATACCCCCAAATGTGGCCTGTTGATGAGAGATTTCGGATAGCAATAAGGTAGCGCGAGATACTATCTCGCGCTACATGCCACTATGCTCATGCCTGTGATGAATATCTGGCATGTGATCGTGCTCATGTTTTTCTGCGGGGTGCTCGTGCTCGTGGGAATGTGCGCCTGTTGCGGTTGAATCATGATTGTGAGCGGGGTCATCATGTCTATGGCTGTGCTCATGAAACAAGACCTTATGCACATGCAAATGCGAGTGTTCCTCATTGATAAGCAGAAGCGCGCCGCCAATCATCAAAATCCCCGCAAAAATATACGAAATAGACGGTGATTCGCTGAAAATAAAAATAGACAACAACACCCCCGCCAGTGGAGCTGTGCCAAATAAAGCGCTTGTCCGCGCCGCGCCCAGCCCGCGCATGGATAGAATGAACAGCATTGTGCTCATCCCGTAGCTGATGAAGCCCAGCCCCATTGTCAGCGCTATGGAAGTGAAGGATGGCAGGGAATTCCCAAGCAAGGTGGCGAGAATGAAGGAGAATGTGCCGGCGGCCAGCCCCTTCCACGCCACGATCACAAGCGGATCTTTGCCTGAGATGTTGCGCGTGAGGTTATTGTCCAACCCCCAGAGCACACAAGCCAGAATAATTCCCAACGCTCCAATGGAAAGCCCGAAGCCTGTGGAAAAATTGGTGGAGAGGAAAATGCTGGCAAGTGTGATGACGAGGATCGCCGTCCATGCCCTGCGGCTGATGGCTTCCCTGAAAAATAACAAGGCAATCAGAGTTGTGCCCACGCCTTCGAAATTCAAAAGTAACGAGGCTGTGGATGCGGGTGTGTTTTGCAGGCTGACCATCAACACAATCGGAGCCATCACCCCGCCAGAGATAATCGCTCCCGCCAGCCATTTGATATCTGCTTTTTTGACGCCCGCTTCCACTTGCTGCGACGGACGGGTTATCCTTTGCCCAAGTTTCAAGAGTGAAATCCCCGTCCCACTGCCGAGGTAAAGAAAAGCCGCGAGATAGACGGGTGAAATATCGCCAAGCAGTAATTTTGCAAAAGGAGCGCTCGCACCGAAAAATATCGCGGCGGTCAGAGCTTGTAAAACGAAAGGGAGATTGGACGATTTCATGATCCCCTCACATTTCTTCCATACCCAGCTTCGACCAATATCTTCCCATCTTCAAAGGCGGTTTTGCCGCGCAAGATAACCTTGCGGACTTTGCCCTTCACCTTCCAGTCTTCAAACGGAGTCCAGCCGCAGCGTGTGAATTGCTCGGAGGCTTTGATTTCGTAGGTTGTGCTCTCGTCCACTTCGACCCAGGTTTCAGGCTGTTCAGGCAGATTGAATATTTTGCGCGGGTTGGAGTGCATCTTTGTGATGATGTCGTTCATTGTCAGTCTTCCATCGTCCACGGCGGTGAGTAAAAGAGGCAATGCAGTTTCCAAGCCGGGGAATCCGGGCGGAGGATTATCCGAATCCTTTTCTGCGAGGGTGTGCGGGGCATGGTCGGTGGCGAAACAGTCAATCACGTCAAGATTATCCCAGAGAGCATCCACATCCTGTTGAGTTGCCAGCCTGGGGCGCACCTCCCTTCTCCCTTCTTTCCTCTTTCCTCTTTCTTCACTTGAGACTTGCGAAACCATAAACAGATGATGCGGACAGACTTCACAAGTCACTTTGATACCGCGTTCTTTTGCGGCTTTGATGAGCAGAATCTCTTCTTTCAATGAAACGTGCGCAATGTGAATGGGACGGTCGTACATGGCGGCGAAGAGGATCACAGCGGCCATCGTGCGGCTTTCGGAATGCGCCACGATGGGCTGGCTGCGTGGGTATTTCTCGAAATGCGGCATCCAGAGCGACATGTCATCGAGGCGGAGTTCCCCAAAGGTGGAATCAAGGTACATCTTTAGCCCGGCAACTGTCCCTGAGAGAGAGGCGGCGGATTTTGCGTTCTCCGGGCCTGCGCCGATGTATTGTCCATAGTCACAGCGGGCTTTTTGTTTCGCGGCATCCAATGCAAGTTTGAGTGTCGAGGCATCGAATATCGGCGGTTTGGTGTTGGGCATGGCCAGCACAATCGTAAATCCGCCTGCCAGCGCGGCGGATGTGCCGGAGTCGAAATCTTCTTTATGGGTTGCGCCAGGTTCGCGCAGGTGGACGTGCGGGTCAATGAGGCCGGGGAGTTTTAGCATTTGGCGAGTATAAATGTCTATTGAAAGAACTTCAATACTTGACACTTCCACCTTCCCCCCTGATACTTGGGCATCTCATAACTAGCGAGGTCGTCATGTCCAAAGAACAAGCGCGTAACCGTTGGGTTGTGGTCGTTATCTTTTTCTTTTTCATGCTCCTGCACCAGACCGATAAATTGATGATCGGTTCGCTGCAAGTGCAGATCAGCGAAGACTTCAAGATTGATAATACCCAATGGGGGCTGGTGAACTCCGGCGCGTTGATCGTGGCTACGGTGCTTTACCCGATCTGGGGATATTTATACGACCGTTATTCACGCACAAAACTGCTTGCCTTCGCATCCCTTGTGTGGGGCTCCACCACCTGGCTGAATGCCATCGTCAAATCTTTTGGCGGATTTTTGGTCACGCGCGCCTCCACCGGCATCGATGATTCTTCCTACCCCGGTCTGTATACCTTGATCGCTGATTATTTTGGTCCGAATCTGCGCGGAAAAATTTATGGCGTTCTACAACTTGCGCAGCCCATCGGCTATCTCGTCGGGATGATACTTGCTTTGATGGTGGCTCCAGCTATCGGTGGATGGCGAAGCGTGTTCTACATCACCGGATCATTGGGCTTGGTGATCGCCGTGCTGATCTACTTCTTCGTAAAAGAAATGCCGCGCGGCAAGGCCGAACCCGAATTCGAGAACATGGCCGAAATGCAAACCTTCAAGTTCTCGTGGGCCGAGGCCAAAGAGATTTTCAAAAAGAAGACCATGTGGTTCGTGTTCCTGCAAGGCTTTGCGGGCGTCTTCCCGTGGAATGTGATCACCTTCTTCTTCTTTGCCTATCTTGAAAAAGAACGCGGCTACGATGCGAACGGCATTCTCTTCACCATGGCCCCCGTCATCCTCATCCTCGCCAGCGGATATTTCGTCGGCGGCGCGCTCGGTGACTTTGCCTTCAAACGCACCAACAAAGGCCGTATCATTGTTTCATGCGTCGGCGTTCTAATGGGCGCGCTTTTTATGTATCTTGCCATCACCACGCCCATCGAGGCGAAGAATCAATTCTTTATCTTCATGTGTCTCACCGCCATCTTCATGCCGCTTTCTTCTGCGAACGTCATTGCCACCGTGTACGACATCACCGTACCGGAAGTCCGCTCCACGGCCCAGGCATCGGAATACTTCATCGAAAACGCAGGCGCGGCCTTCGCGCCCATCATCACCGGCATCATCGCAGATGCCTATGACCTGAAAACCGCCATCCTGCTTATTTGCACCGTGGCGTGGGTCTTGTGCTTCTTCTTCTATCTTGGCGCGATCTTCACCATCGATAAAGATACAAAGCACCTGCGCGACCAAATGGCAGACCGCGCGAAATCCATGTAATACAGCAGGGACACAGCGCCGCTGTGTCCCTGCAAATGGATGAACGCCTCCGCCTTAACCGACAGCGGCTTCCGCACTACCTACATTCCCACCCCGATTATTTTCCCGCGCGCCGTGTGTACTAATCGAATTCCTTTAAGAGATTAATGATATATTCCACAGCATCCAAATCCATGTGCGGGCCCATGGGGATGCTTAACTCTGTTGAAGCGATGGTTTCCGCAACGGGGAAGGCTTCTTTAGGAATGCCCATCTCTACATAAGCTTTAGAGAGGTGCGGGGGCACCGGGTAGTGAATCAACGTGTCCACGTTCCCATTTTTTAAATATTTCTGAAGATCGTCCCGCCTTGGATGCCGTATGGGAAATATGTGCCAAATAGGAGATGCCCAATCAGGGACAAAAGGCAAAATGAGGTCATTTACATTGGATAGGGAATTCAAGTAAGCCGATGCAAGGGTAGAGCGGCGCTCGTTCCATTCGTTCAGATGATTCAGCTTAACTCGTAGAAAGGCGGCTTGCATTTCATCAAGGCGTGAATTGTAACCTTTCACATCGTTGAAATACTTCACTTTGGAGCCATAATTACGCAACATCCGAACCTGCCCTGCCAATGATTCATCATTTGTTACTACCGCCCCCGCATCCCCTAACGCCCCCAGGTTTTTCCCTGGGTAGAAACTAAACCCAGCCGCATGACCAAGGTTGCCGCTCAATCGTCCCTTGTAGCGGGCTCCTTGTGCCTGGGCGGCATCCTCAATTACCCGCAGGTTGTATTTATCAGCAAGAGACATTAACGGGTCCATATCCGCAGCCAACCCGTAAAGATGAACCGGCAATATTGCGCGTGTTCGGGAAGTGATGGCAGACTCCACCCGTTGCGGGTCAAGATTATATGTACGAAGATCTGGTTCCACCGGCACGGGGGTGGCGCCGGTATACGAAACAGCAAGCCAAGTGGCGATGTAGGTATTGGATGGGACGATCACCTCATCCCCCTGGCCTATGCCGTAGGCCCGCAGGATCAGATGCAAGGCTTCCAGTCCATTCCCAAGCCCAATGCAATGTTTTGCCCCACAGTATGCGGCAAAATCCTGTTCAAAAGCTTCCACTTCCTCCCCTAAAATATACCAACCAGACTCCATGACGCGATGATAGGCATGATCCAATTCATCTTTAAGTTCTCTATAAGGGGATTTCATGTCAAGGAAGGGTATTCTTTGATTCATCTTTTTTTGACCTCATTCAGAAACTGGTTGTAATCGCGAATGTAATCTTCCGCTCTATAAACATCTGATGCAAGAACCATTAGTACTGCGTCTGATGAATATTTATATTCTATGGCCCATACCATGGGGGAAATATGTATCCCAAGATTCGGGCGATTTAGCAAAACTTCTGCACGATTCTGACCATCATCTAAAACCACAAAGCAACTGCCCTTTATACACACTAAAAATTGATGACATTCACGATGTGCATGTTCCCCGCGGACTTCCTGGCTCGGTACGTCGAACACTAAAAAAAATCTTTGAGGGACAAAAGGCAGGGATTTATCGTATTCAGAGAATGTAAGGCTGCCGCGCAAATCCTTTATAACGGGCATTTCATACAGCCGTGCCCCTTTAACTTCCAAACGACCGTCTATTTTAAATTCATTATCCAGCGTGACGGGACTTATCGAATGGTCATTGTTTGCGTGGATATAACCAGTAATTCGTGCGGGGTTACCTTTCACTATCGCGAACGGCGGAACATCTTTAGTAACCACTGTACCGGCCCCTACCATGGCATATTGTCCAATCGTCAAACCGGGTAAGATAGTGGCATTGGCGCCAATAGAGGCACCTTTGCAAATAACGGTACGTGAGAAAGTTGCAGGGTATTGTTTGCTACGAGGAAATGGATCGTTCGTAAAAGTGGCGTTGGGGCCGATAAAAACATCGTTTTCGAGGGTAATTCCATCCCATAATTGTACACCGCTCTTTATTGTTACACGATTTCCAATTACAACATCATTTTCGACAAAAACCTGGTCGCACAGATTGCAGTCTTCACCAATACTTGCACCAGGTAAAACATGGGAAAAAGCCCAAATCCGAGTATTTTTACCAATGTTTTTCGTTTCCACCAAAGCATTTGGATGAGCGAAAAAATTTATCATTATTTATCCTGCTGTACGATTGGCATTGCTGTTTTGTGTCAATACAGAAT
Organism: Anaerolineales bacterium; assembly: GCA_919902735.1. GTDB lineage: Bacteria > Chloroflexota > Anaerolineae > Anaerolineales > Villigracilaceae > Villigracilis. The sequence continues at coordinate 54,479 of CAKKRM010000261.1, forward strand.
CATATATACGGTCAATTACAAAATGTGGGCGGCGGCGGACTTCATCCAAAGTACGCCATAAATATTCTCCTAAGACGCCCAGCATGGTCATCTGTATTCCGGAAGTAAATGTCATAATCAACATCATAGGGACGTATCCCTTAACATCGATGCCAAAAAACAACCAGTAAAAGAGAATAAACGCCCCATACATAAAAGAACTTAATGCCACGACAAAGCCAATGATGGAAAGTATGCGAATTGGGAAGAATGAAAACGCCACAAAGGTATCAATAAACAACTTGGTTTTCTTCGACAACGTCCAACGCGATTTTCCTTTTGCTCGACCGCGACGGATATAGGGGAGCATTACCGGTTTGAAGCCAAGCCAAAAGATCAATGTCATTAGATTTGTGTTTTTTTCTTGTATATGGTTAATCTCATTTACTATTTGACGATCTATTAGAAAAAAGTCAAAGCCACCATCGGGATATTCAGTGATAGCAAATTTACGTATTAAAGAATAATAGGCGCGGGAGAATTGTTTCTGCATAAACGGATCTTCCCTATCTTGGCGGACGGCAAAAACAGCTTTAATCCCTTTCTCCCAATAGCTAATCATTTCTTGGAACAATTCAGGCGGATCTTGTAAATCGGCGGAGATCATCCCAATACAATCACCTGTTGCAACAGTAAACCCGGCCTGAATGGCCACCATGGAGCCGAAGTTCCGTGTCATCTTGACGACCTTAATCGTTTCAGGAAAGCGTGATTGAAAATCAAGAAGAATTTCAAGCGAATGGTCGCGGGAACCGTCGTCCACAAAAACAAGCTCGAGACGATAATTAGGAAGCTTATCATCTAAACTAAGAAGCTGCGGGATGGTATCTGGCAGGTTTAATTCGTTGTAGTAAACAGGGATGACAATCGAAAAAGTCTTCATCTCTTATAGGTCTTTGGCAGTTTTTTTTGGAGATACTCTGAAGTCCATGTCATATCATTGCCCTTGTTCCTTTAATGGAAGGTCGTCGTCAAATAAATAATTAAATACAATGGGAAACGTATTGATTGGTTCTATATCCTGGGATAGTTTAGACGTGTCGTATCCGGGCATATGGAGCGCAAATAAAATCTGCGTTTTATATTCTTCGGGGAAGTTTTCCAGCAACGGTCCTCCGTAATCAATATTTCTAGCCCCGTGGTCGGATTGAAGGATAATCACCGGCGGACGCTCTGGATCCGCATTTGCCAAAATATTCTCTATCAATTTTTTTGCAACTTCCATTGAATAATTATACTGCCCAAGATAATAATTCCAGTTTCCGTGAAGCTCTTCGTCAAGAACATTTCCATTTTCGTCAAACATAAAGGGAAAATGAGGGAGCAGCAGATGCACATATATAAATTTAGGACTTGAAACTTGATCTACATCTCCAATCTTGTTAATTAAATAAAGAATCTTGTCTCTATGGCCTGAAAGAGTTTTGTCATGTGTCGCCGGTATTATTTTTAACATTGAACCATTCGCAACAAACACTCCAAACTCATCGAATATTGTTTCTGAATTAGTTATAGCCATGCGGGTTTCCGGAACATCGGCAAAGGAATAATCAGCAACGATTGGGTCCAGGGCTGGATATGCGCGCGGTATGGTCAACTCTTCAAATACTGCGGTTGAGTATCCCCTCGATTTTAGATACCTCATAACCTTATTATAAGACACGTTTTCATAATATGTTTCGAGGTACTCTCCAGATTCACAGCAGGGAAATTCTTCATAATTCAACCTAGTCGCCATTTGATGAAGAGAATAGATGGAGCTGCTATGGCTTTGTTCCGCAATAAAAAAGTCATGGGAATCCAGAAATTGTATAAAATCATCCACGTTCGGATTGTGCCAGTATTTTCTCATTGGTTCAAAACCGGAAAACTCGTCAAATACAATAAAGTAAATATCCGGATAGTTTTGCGCCGCTAAATTTGCAGTTGTGGCCGATGGTAAAACCACATCTGATTTTTCCAATTTATTAATTTCCACAGGAATTATTTTGATGATGTTGAAAATGATCAGCGCACTCACTGTAAAACTCAAATTTTTCCAAATACTAACGGAACGAGAAGGGCTTATATTCAGTATCCACCAAGAAAATTGCATTGCGAGCAGTATATAAAAGGGTAGGAATGTATAATGTTCTACTTGGAAAATATCCAATCGGAGCGAGTAATCGTAGACTGTTCCATAAGTGTGGAAAAAGATAAGAAAAACAAAGGAGGCATTCGCCGCTTCAATAGCTCGTTTTCCTAAAATAAATAAAACCACATAGATTACTGTGGCCACTAAACTGTAAAATACAATTGCTCGAATCAGGCTTTGTATCAGCAATAATCTGGAGTTGTTTCCATAGTGAAAAAACGCCGGATAAACTGCAGCAAGAAATGGCAACAGGAATGGTTTTATGAATTGTAATATTGTCTTATCTGATGAATTCATTTAAGCCTTTGAGGTAAAGGATTTTGAACATTAGACTTTATCCGTAATTAGAAAAACGTCCCGAAGGCTGCCTTCAAAGGTCAAAATTGCTCTCAAAAAACCTTCGGGACGGTGGTTGGAAGTTATTTCGGATAATGTCTATTGGTTGGAAACGCTAAGACTTAATTCTTTTTCGCGTTTTTCATTTTCAAGTCATTAGGGGTTCGGACGAGCAACTTGTTGGTAATTCTGTAATACGCGGCTTGATTCCGCTTATCCTTGAACAATACGCCGATCTGGTATGACCCTGGTTGAATAAATTCTTTGGAAATATTAACTTCAATCTGCCGTGTTGGCATCGTAACGGGAAAAAGATAGGTCTTGACATCTGATTGTAGAACAACCCATCTTTCAAAATGAGTATTATCAAGGTCGGGTTTGAAAAAAGCCCATCCACTCAAACGATATAGACCCTTTTCAACATGGGTTAATTTGCCAAACCCACCTCCTATATTTTTCGTCTCAGAAGGCAGCTTTTCTTCATAGACAAGAGGGTACCCATCGGTTAGGGGTAGAAAAAACTTGGCGTAGACTGTATGCGCAAAAGGCAGGTAGGCAAACAAAAGGCACCAGGTCAATAGGTAAAGTTTATTTTGATTGATAAATTTTTGCATATCTTTCTCTTCTGCTATTCAGAACGTCTTCAGGCCTGATTCATCGAAATATGGAGGGAAATTGACCTTTTGCCAAATTTACCTGTAACAAGGCTGTTGCAATCTGTGTTTAGTCGCTTTTATCACTCTCAAGTTTTAAATAGTTGGGTGTTCGAACAATTATTTTATTGGTAATTCCATAATAGATGGTGAGCTTTTCCTTATCTTGAAACAATACGCCAACACGATACGACCCTGGTTGAATAAAGTCTTTAGACATAAAAAATAGAATTTTTTGTGATGATGAATAGACAGAATACAAATAGGTCCTTTTATCAGATTGTAAAATGATAAATTTTTGAAACTGAATGTTATCGGGATTGGGTTGAAAAATTGCCCATCCGCTTAAACTGTATAAACCTTTCCCTAGATCCGACAGTTTTTCAAAATCGCTTGTAAGTTCTTGGGCCGGAGGGGGAATCTTCTCGTGATAGATAACAGGTTGCCCATCCGCTTCAGACATAAAAAGTTTAACATACAAATCATGGGCAAAAAATAAATAAATCAATAAAAGCAGCCAGGCAAGAATTGTAAACTTTTTTTGGCCAAAATTTTTTTTCATAGTTTCTCTTGAACAATGATTTATATGCCGATCGTAGGGTCATATAGTTTTGGAGAATCCCCAGGGGTAAGAAGTGTTGACAGGTTATGTCCTTGGGCAGGTTTCATTTGGATGAAGTCTGGTTCATTACTACTTGTTAGGCGATATTATAGAAAACTACTGTTGGGGCAGGTTCTTGGGGCAAAAGTCCTTTGGAAGTTTTGTATAATGAAGATTAGTTTCCAAGTCACTGCATATCTGCACTCTTTGTCTATATGCATAATCACTAAATTTTATCAATACTGTATCTTTGACAACTATGACGCTGCCTTCTGCTGGCCATACTGGCATCTTGTTTACCGGATCCATAAATTCTATTCGTCGTATTTCAGGTAGGGCCTTTAAGGAGCTATAACCCGAAATTTGCAGAAAAAGAGATATTCTATAAATTTGCCCGCCCGTTCCTTTCAATTCAAAAAAAGAAATACCAAAAGTTTCTCGCCTAAGTATAGGTTGTGTCTCAGGCCTAGATATATCCCCAATGACATCTACATAGTTTGGATTCAGAATTCCTGATTTAGCTTTGGCTTCATCTATCTTGTCCATCAAACGCGCAGCGAGTAGACGGTCTGCCTGTAATGCTAGATGAGAAGATGAAAATAACCGATTATTTGCAGTAATGAACTGAAATACGCTGAATAACGCCAGCGTCAACATAAAGAACCGGATAATTCGTGGGGTTGTGGGCAATCCTAGAATAAAAATACCGGCGATGGAAACCGGCAAGGCAATCAAAGTGCGAGATATGACTGTTCCACGTGAGAATAAAATGTCTGCAAACGGAATAAGTAATACAGCGAGGGAAAATAAAAT
>CAKKRM010000262.1 GCA_919902735.1 Anaerolineales bacterium
AGCCAATTTACTTCAATTTATCACTCGCTTCCTAACAAACTTTGAGTGCTCCCGTTATTAATCGTTATGCAAGGAGTAACAGTTTGTTGACATATAAGGATCTAAAAACCATATATAATGAAAGAAAGTAGAGTCGCATAATTCACCAGGAGATTCAGGATGGATAATCACGAACAGACCGTTTTTATTTCGTATGCCTGGGGCGACGAACGCGAAGAAATCGTCAATAAGATCGATGAATCCTTGCAAACGCGCGGCATCAAGATCACCCGCGACAAACGTGACCTGGGATACAAGGGTTCCATCAAAGAATTCATGGAGCACATCGGGCAGGGCAACTGTGTAATCGTGGTTGTCAGCGACAAATACCTGCGCTCCCCAAATTGCATGTTCGAACTGGTGGAAATTGCCGATAATAAGCAATTCCATGACCGCATCTTCCCCATCGTTCTCGCAGATGCAGATATTTACGATCCCGTCAAAAGAATTGGCTATGTAAAACATTGGGAGGAAAAAAGGGCAGAACTGGCCGAAGCCATGAAAACCCTGGACCCTGCAAACTTACAAGGCATTCGGGATGACATGGATCTATATGACCGCATCCGTGACAAAATCTCCGGGCTGGCAAGCACATTGAAGGATATGAACACTCTCACCCCGGAAATGCATCAGGATTCGAATTTCAGCCATTTATTTGAAGCGATTGATAAAAGAATGAAGGAAACGCCGGCAGCCGCGCCGAAGAAAGACGCGGAAAGCGCCCGCAAGGCCGCCTCAGCAGATAACATATCTGCCTCAAATGGAGGCACTGCGGTTGGCTCAATCAACATTGGTGGGAATGTGGACGGAAATATTGTGATCGGGAATAACAATCAAGCCAATAACACCAAGAAAAAGTAACCATTTATCTTAAAGGTTGGTGGACAAATGAATAGTGATGACAAAACAGATGAACAAGGAATACAAGCAAACAGCAGCGGGATCGCTGTCGGTGGGATAAACATTGAAGGTAATGTCAGCGGAAATATCCAGATCGGTCATACCACTGGGTATACATCCGAGCAAGTCTCTGTGCTGATCGCGCAGATCTCGTCCACCTTCCAATCCAAGCCATTTGACGGACGCTGTCCCTACAAGGGACTCGATGTCTTCGAAGAAGAAGACGCCGAATTGTTCTTCGGGCGCGAGAAATTAGTGGATGATCTCGTGGGCCGCGTAAAGGACTCGCGGACCGTATTTGTCACAGGCCCGTCAGGCAGCGGAAAGTCATCCCTTGTTCGTGCGGGATTGATCCACGCCTTAAAGCAGGGAGCCATCAAAGGCAGCGAGCGCTGGTTGTATGCGACCATGAAACCAGGGCGTGACCCAATCGGTGAACTCGGACGGGTAGTTTCCAGCCTGGCAGGTTCAACCAATGCAGAAGATGAAATCCGCGCCAAGGCAATTGCGGATGTGACCATTTTCGCGCGTTGGTGTGAGATCGCCCTGAAAGAGGGACGTGATAAACGCGTCATGCTCTTCATTGACCAATTCGAAGAGGTCTTCACACAGATCAGCAACGAAGCAGAACGTGTAGCATTTCTCAATTTATTGACAAATGCCGCCACAGTCGAGAACGGACGCGTGATCATTCTGTTCTCCATGCGCTCGGACTTCGTCTCGAACTGCGCAACCTACCCACAAATCAATGCACTGCTTAATCAACAATTCGTCCAGATCGGTGCGATGCAGCCAGAGGAATTGGTGAGCGCCATCGCACAACCTGCTTTACGCGTCGGACTACGAATTGACCCCGACCTGATCGCACAGATCATTAATGAAATGAAAGGCGAGCCAGGCGCTCTTCCCTTGATGCAATTTGCGCTCAAGGACCTATTTGATTCTCAGCAAGAGAAAAGCGGCGTGATCGCTTTGACTCTCAATGATTATTTGCAGCGCGGCGGGATTCATAAAGCATTGGAACGCCATGCTGACGATTCGTTTTCAAAACTAAGCAAGAACGAACAGGAACTGGCACGCTCTATCTTCAGCGGATTGATCGAGATCGGGCGCGGCACACAGGACACCAAACGCACGGCATTATTCAATGAATTGGTCCCTGCCAATACAAACGCCTCAGATGTAGAAACTATTGTGCAAAAATTGGCAGACGCGCGCCTAATCACTACCGATGAAACAGCGGGAAAAGACACGGTCACGATCTCGCATGAGAAATTGATCGATGCCTGGCCCTGGTTGAAGAAACTGGTCAACGAGAACCGCGATGCGATCGCCTTACAGAACGAAATCTCAGCAAACGCCAAGGAGTGGGACGAACACAAACGTGATAACAGTTACTTGTATAGCGGCGCACGCTTGGCAACAGCACAGGAAAAAAATAAAAATCTGGTGCTAAGTGAAAATGCGCAAGCCTATTTGAAAGCAGGCGTAAAAGTTGAAGATGATACACGCTTGCGAAGCAAACTCGTACAACGCAGGGTTATCACAGGATTACTCAGTTTTTCAGCCATCGTACTAGGGTTGCTAATCTTCTCGCTAATACAACTCAACATCTCGCGCGCTCTCCAACTCGGCGCCCAGGCACAAGTTGCCTTTGCGGAACAAAACTACAATGCTGCTGGTTTATATGCTTATCAGTCAAACCTAATTCGTCCAAATGACGCGGCCAATCAAGTATTAGGTGTTTTGCCGTATGAAAATTTTGTGTTAGGTAAAGTGTTATTTGGACAGATAAGTTTTGTTAATAGTGTGGCTTGGTCAGCCGACGGCCGTCTGGCTTCTGGTTTAAATGACGGAACAGTTATTCTTTTTGATCTCGCTACAAATCAGCCTGCCCAGACTTTGAAAGGTCATACAAGTTCTGTTAACAGTGTGGCTTGGTCAGCCGATGGTCATCTGGCTTCCGGTTCAAATGACGGCACAGTTATTCTCTGGGATCTCGCCACAGGCCAACCTGCTCAGATTATGAGAGGGCATATAGTTACTGTTACCAGTGTGGCTTGGTCAGCCGATGGTCATCTGGCTTCTGGTTCACATGACAACACAATCATTTTATGGGATCTCGCCACAGGTCAACCTGCTCAAATTCTGAAAGGTCATACAAATTATATTAGCAGTGTGGCTTGGTCAGCCGATAACCGCTTAGCTTCTGGTTCATATGATGACACCGTCATTCTCTGGGATCTTGCAACCAGCCAGCCTGCTCAGATTTTGAAAGGTCATACAAGTTCTGTTTACAGTGTGGCTTGGTCAGCCGATGGCCGCCTGGCTTCTGGATCACTGGATCGTACAGTCATTCTTTGGGATCTCGCCACAGGTCAGTCTGCTCAGATTCTGAAAGGTCATACAGAGGATATCACTAGTGTGGCTTGGTCAGCCGATGGTCATCTGGCTTCTGGTTCATATGATGACACCGTCATTCTCTGGGATCTTGCAACAAGCCAACCTGCTCAGACTTTGAAGGGACATATAAATTTTGTTTCCAGTTTAGCTTGGTCAGCTGATGGTCGCCTGGCTTCTGGTTCAAATGACGGCACAGTCATTCTTTGGGATTTCACGACAGGCCAGCCCGCTCAGATTTTGAAAGGACATACAAGTTCTGTTTCCAGTGCGGCTTGGTCAGCCGATGACCGCCTAGCTTCAGGTTCAGATGATGGCACAGTCATTCTTTGGGATCTCGTTACAAGCCAACCTGCTCAGACTTTGAAGGGTCATACAGATTCGGTTTCCAGTGTGGCTTGGTCTGCCGACGGTCGCTTGGCCTCTGGTTCAAATGACGGCACAGTTATTCTTTGGGATCTCGCAACAGGCCAGCCTGCTCAGATTTTGAAAGGTCATACAGGTCTTGTTTTCAGTGTGGCTTGGTCAGCCGATGGTCGTCTAGCTTCTGGTTCTAGTGATAGCACCGTCATTCTTTGGGATCTTGCCGCAGGTCAGCCTGCTCAAATTCTGAAAGGTCATACAATGTGGGTTTTCAGTGTGGCTTGGTCAGCCGATGGCCGCCTAGCTTCTGGTTCATATGATGACACCGTCATTCTCTGGGATCTCGCAACAAGCCAGCCTGCTCAGATTATGAGAGGTCATAAAGGTTCTGTTAACAGTGTGGCTTGGTCAGCCGATGGCCAACTGGCTTCTGGTTCAAGTGACGACACAATTATTCTATGGGATCTCGCCACAGGTCAACCTGCTCAAATTCTGAAAGGTCATACAAATTATATTAGCAGTGTGGCTTGGTCAGCCGATAGCCGCCTGGCTTCTGGTTCATATGATGACACCATCATTCTCTGGGATCTTGCCACAAGCCAGCCTGCCCAGACTTTGAAGGGACACACAGGTTTTGTTCACAATCTTCTTCACAGTTTTGTTACCAGTGTAGCATGGTCAGCCGATGGCCGCTTGACTGCTGGTTCAAGTGACAGCACAGTTAAAATTGCCAGAACAGATCTAACGCAAGGCAAGTCATGTGGTTGGATATTAAGGAATATGACATTATATGAATGGGGTTCCTATCTAGGAAAGTTTTTTATTTATCAGCCTGCCTGCCCTAATTTATATGTTCCAACTTTCGATATATCATCAACAACTCTTACGCCAACTGGTATTGATATTGAAGGATTTTTTATTACATGGAAAGGTCGCGCAATTTTAATAGGGCTTGTACTTATACCACTTGCAATTCTTGCTGGAATCTTATGGGCATTTTACAAATCAACTCTCTGGTTGTGGCGAAAGATAAGCAAGCGATTTAGAAAAAGCCAGATGATCTAAATCAGCGATTTGTCCCAATTTGCCGATCGAACCTGAAGCCATAGCTACACCAAAAGCAACACCTTGATTGATGGATACAAAAATGACCGACCCAACCGACGAACCCAAAAATCCAAGCGTCAACGCCGAGAACAACAGCAACGCTGTTGGAAGTATCTCCGCGGGCGGTGACATCAGCGGGAACATCCACATCGGAAACGTATATCAAACACCCGAAGATGATCTTCCCCTTTCCAGTGACGAAATCGAAAATGGATTAACCCGCTTCGCTCAATACCTCCCCGAGCGCGCGCCTGTTCTGCAAGATTCATTTTCATCCATTGCGAAGAAACTGCGCGCCACCCTCGGCGCGGATCAGAACTCGCTCAGCCCTGCTCTGAAAGCCCAACGCGAAGACGGGGTCAACCACATGAAGTTGATGTGCATGGAAGTGACGGATATTTCCTTCCGCGCCATATGCCTCGGACAAAATTCCCCGCCCTATGATTCACGTCCGCCGTTTCTCGGTCTGTTTGCCTTTCGCCCCGAAGACAGGGAATTCTTCTTTGGGCGTGATGCGCTCGTTCAGAAGCTGGTCGCACGCATCAAGGCGCATCCCTTCCTGGCGGTGCTGGGCGCTTCAGGGTCGGGAAAATCGTCGCTGGTCATGGCAGGTCTCGTTCCCGCGCTTGAAGCGGAGATGAGTTATCTCACGCCGTCCTCTGTCCCGTTGTATCAATTGCTTGCGGCAAAGGAATCAGCCAGCGACAAGACAGTCTTCGTCATTGATCAATTTGAAGAGTTGTTCACGCACCCGCATGACGCCGCCGAGCGCGCGGATTTCATCCACGCCCTGCTTGAACTCACGCAAACGAATCGCGTGGTCGTCACTATGCGCGCCGATTTTTGGGGCGAGGTCGCCATTTACTCCGATCTCAAACAAGCCATGCAGGAGCATCAGGAACTGATCGCGCCCATGACTGTGGACGAGCTGCATTCCGCGATGGAGAAGCAAGCCGCGGTCGTCGGTCTGCGCTTCGACCCGACCTTGAGCGAATCCATTCTTGCGGAGGTCAAAGGCGAGCCTGGCGCCATGCCCCTGCTGCAACATGCGCTGTGGGAGTTATGGAATCGCCGTCATGGACTTTGGATCAAGGCGGAGGAATATCAAGCCTTCGGCGGAGTCAAGCAGGCCATCGCATCTACTGCGGAGGAAGTCTACGCCTCCTGCTCGGACTTTGAGCGGGCTCGCGTACGAGACATTTTTCTGCGCCTGACCCGACTCGACGAGAGCGGCGAAGGACGCGACACCCGCCGCCGTGTGCTGATCGAGGAATTGATCCCCGTCAACAGCGACAGTTCCGTCACCATCAACCTGCTGAACAAACTCGCCGACGCCCGCCTGATCGTGAAAACCGACAGGGATGTGGAAGTGGCGCACGAAGCCCTCATCCGCCATTGGAGCAGGCTGACCGAATGGCTCAACGAAGACCGCGACAATCTACGCCTGCGCGAAGGCGTGAGCGAAAGCGCGCGCGAGTGGGAGAACTCCAAGCACGACGACTCCCTGCTCAACCATCGCGGCGGGAGGTTGGAACTCGCGCTGGCGATGAGCAAACTACCGCGCTACCAGTTGAATCCCATTGAGCAAGGATATTTGAACGCGTGTGTGTCTTTAAGAAGCAAAGAACAGCGAGATCGTGAAAGAAGGTTGCGATATACAGTAATTTCTTCGATAGTAGCAGCAGTGATCTTTTTCGTATTGGGCAGTTTTGGGTGGCTAAAGAGCAATGAGGCGAATGAGCAGGCGGAAATCGCCCTTGCCCGTCAATTAGCCGCCCAAGCACACCTTCTTAATAAAGATCGGGGCGCAAATCAAATGATCGCATCCCTGCTTGCCATACAATCCATGAGATTGATCCCAACTGGGGAGGGCGCCCGTTTTTTAATTAATGATAATCACTCCACACTTCCAATTGCTCGCATGGACCATGATAATGCTGTGTACTCCACCGCCTTTAGCCCGGACAGCAAGTACGTGGTCACGGGAAGCGGTGATCACACTGCCCGTGTGTGGGCGGTAGCAAGTGGTCGGGAAATCTCCCGCATGACCCATGGTGACGCTGTCTCTTCGGTTGCCTTCAGCCCAGATAGCAAGTATGTGGCATCTGGGAGTAGCGATAACACCATCCGTGTGTGGGAGGCTAAAACAGGAAAAGAATTGAGTCGTATGACCCATGGCGCTGCAGTATCTTCCATTACATTCAGTCCGGACGGAAAATACATAGCATCCGGAAGTTACGATAACACAGCCCGTGTGTGGGAGGCGGAAACAGGAAAAGAACTGAGCCGCATACCCCATGGCGGTGCTGTGTCTTCCATTGCTTTCAGTCCGGATGGGAAGTACGCAGTTTCAGGAAGCTATGATCACACTGTCTTTGTATGGAATGTTTTTACTGGGGAGGAAATCGCCCATATGACTCATGGCGACAGTGTCTCTTCGGTTGACTTTAGTCCAGATGGAAAATACGTTGCTTCGGGAAGTTCGGATTCTACCGCTCGTGTATGGGATGCGGCGACCGGAGAGGAAATCGCTCGCATGACCTACCTTAGTGCTGTAACCACGGTTTCTTTTAGCCCGGACAGCAAGTATGTCGCTTCGGGAGCCATGGATCGGACTGCCAATGTGTGGAAGGTGGAGAACGGGGAGGAACTTGCTCGCACAACCCATGATACTCCAGTAACCTCTATGGCCTTCAGTCCGGATGGAAAGTACATCGTTTCAGGAAGCTGGGATTATACTGCTCGCGTGTGGGAGGCCTCAACTGGCAGGGAACTAGCCCACATGACCCATGAAGGCAGGGTTTACTCTGTCGCCTTCAGTCCGGACGGTAAATATGTAGTCTCAGGAAGTTCCGATAATACCGCCCGTGTTTGGGAAGCCGTGAATAGGCAGGAATTTACCCGCATGACGCATAAGGGTGCTGTATTCTCCATTGCTTTCAGCCCAGACGGCAGTTATATGGTCTCTGGAAGTGAAGATGGTACTGCCCGTGTGTGGAAAGCCAGATCTAGGGAAGAGATCGCCCGAATATCCCATGGTGGTGCAGTTCAGTCTGTTGCCTTTAGCCCGGATGGAAAATATGTGGTTTCAGGAAGCGATGATTACACTATCCGCGTATGGGGAGCAGTGAGCGGAAAGGAACTTACTCATATGACCCATAATGGCGAGGTAATCTCTGTTGCCTTTAGCCCGGATGGGAAGTACATGGTCTCGGGAAGTTTGGATCATACGGCTCGAGTATGGAACGCCACTAGCGGAGAGGAAGTCGCTCGCATGACTCATGGGGATGAAGTGACATCTGTTGCCTTCAGCCCAGACAGTAAGTATGTGATTTCAGGAAGTCGTGATAACACCGCCCGTGTATGGGATGCTGCAACTGGAAAAGAACTCGCCCGCATGACCCATCATAGTCCGGGTATTGTAGCCTCTGTCGCCTTCAGCCCGGATGGCAAGCATGTGATCTCGGGAGGCAGCGATGGTACTGTGCGCGTATGGGAAGCTGCAACTGGAAAGGAACTTACCCGTATGACGCATGGTAGAGTATCTTCCGCTCTCTTTAGTAGAGTATCTTCTGTTGCCTTCAGTCCTGATGGTAAATATGTGGTCTCGGGAAGTTGGGATGGCACCGCAAGCGTATGGGAAGTTATGAGTGGAAAGGAACTTGCCCGCATGACCCATGACTATGAAGTAAACTCTGTCAACTTCAGCCCAGATGGAAAATATATTGTATCGGGAAGCGCAGATCGTACCGCCCGTGTTTGGGAGGTGGCAAGCGGGGAGGAAATTGCTCGCATGACCCATGATGATCATGTGATCACCGCTATCTTCAGTCCGGACAGCAGCTACGTAGTTTCAGCAAGTTGGGATGATACCGCTCGCGCATGGGAATACTTTCCAAAAGACTTGATAGATACTGCTTGCTCATATACGCTTCGTAATTTGACTCGCACAGAGTGGAAAACATTTATCGGGGATGCGCTACCTTATCAGGCAGTATGTCCCAATTTGCCGATCGAGGCAGAGTCCACGCCAGCGCCATAAAGTCTGAGAGACAAATATAAGAGGAAACCATGGAATTCCAAACGCTTTATCAGGAACTTTCCCAGAGCACGGAAATGATTCGGGCTTTGCTGGCAGGCATCAGCCAGGAAGAGGCGCAGATCAAACCAGGTGCAGACTCATGGTCGATTCTGGAAGTCGTCTGTCATTTATATGATGAAGAGCGGGAGGATTTTCGCGAGCATCTGGATTTCATCATTTCGACTTCGCTCAATGCGAGCCTGCACAGACAAAATGGAGAATGGCACAGGATCGATCCGCAAGGCTGGGTAACGGAACGAAAATACAACCAACAGAATCTTGCGGAAATGCAGGGAAAATTCTTCGACGAAAGAAGGAAATCTCTGGAATGGCTAAAGTCAATTTCCAATACAGATTTGGAGACTACCTACACTTCCGAGTTTGGTTCCATAAAAGCAGGGGAAATGTTCGCCTGCTGGGTGGCACACGACAATTTGCACGGCAGGCAGCTTGTGGAACTCAGGCGGAAATACATCGAAAGAATGGTTGGTTCGTTCAATATTCAATATGCCGGGGATTGGTAGAAAAAGACTACTTCGCCGCATTATGCGCAAACGCCTGCAGGGCATCCTCACACGCGGACATCAAGTTGCCTCGCGTCCATCCAGGGAGTACCCGTATAGTTCGCTGGAAAAACAAAAGCCATATTTCAAAGCCCTCGGTCTCGATCTGTACGAGTACTTCAACGGCACGCTGAACATTTCCATTGCGCCGCTCGAGTTTAAGATGATCCATCCCGAACTCACCTTCGAGCTGGTTGAATGGACAAACCTGCATCCACCGGAGACCTTTTCCTTTTCTCGCTGCAAGGTCTTCTTCAAGAATGTTGAATATTCAGGCTGGGTGTATTATCCGCATCTGGAAACGAAGAAAACTCATTTCCAAAATCCCGCGCTGATCGAAGTCATTGCGTGTGAAATTCTGCAAATTCAGTACGGGGATGCAATCGAAATCGAAGTGAATACCAGCGAGGTTTTCATTCACTCGCCTGAAGCGTGAAAAATGTCTGTAGGTCGGCAGGCAGGCATGGGCGCGGACAAGGATGCGAAGCGATGTCAAGAAATGAAACATCACCCAAAAGTTCTATTTAGGTCAAAAATCTCAAATTACCCAGCGGTCTCGTGTACAATGGTGAAAGAAAAGGGAAGCTGATGCGCATTGCGTTTATATCGGATATTCATGGAAATTTCACAGCGCTGCAAGCGGTTATTGCAGATATTAAAACCCAGGGCGTTGATCTAATCATCTGCCTTGGGGATACGGTGAGCCTTGGCCCGCAGCCACGGGAAGCGCTGGAGGCTCTGCGGTCATTTAACGGAATTTATATTAAAGGCAATCATGATGAAGCCATTCTGGCGCCGGAGCAGGCCGGGCAGCATGAAATTACCCAGCACTTGATTCCAGACCTGTATTGGTGCCGCGAGCGACTCACTTCGGACGATTTGGAATTTATAAAATCTTTTAAGAACACGCATGAATTGATATTTCCAAACGGGGTGCAGCTGCTGGCGTTTCACGGGTCGCCGCTCTCGCGCACGGATATCATTCAGGCCACCACGCCCCCGGAAATGCTGGATAAATATTTTGCCGGGCAAACCGCATCTGTTTTCATTGGCGGCCATTCGCACATTCAAATGCATCGGCGGTATGGAAAAAAACTGATCCTGAATTCCGGCAGTATCGGCAATGCATTCGAGTTTTCCTTCTCGCCGGGCAACCCTCCCCGCCTGCTGCCCTGGGCCGAATATACGATCATTGGGCAATCCGGTGATTCCTTTGATGTAGACCTGCGCCGCGTTACTTTTGACATAGATAAATTGGTGAACACCGTAAAGGAAAGCGGTTTGCCAGGCGCAGACTGGTGGTTGAAACAGTATCAAAAGTAAAAAGGGTTCCCTCCCTCCCTTCTTTCCTTCTTTCGAATCAATGCGGCGTTTTGCCGCATTTTGATTCCGCGTGCTATACTCGCGCAACATACACGATAACAGTTTTCAATGTGGAAGGAATTGCTCGATGGCGTTGACTCTTATTTTTCAGATCATTTCCACCAGCGCGGTTATTCTCGGTATTATCTTTGGCATTCTGAACCTGCGAAATTTTCAGGCCATGCGAAAACGCGAAGCCGCCATTCTGATGCTTAATTCCTTTCAGACCAATGAATTTATCAAAGGCTTGTTGTACGTTCTCGACCTAAACCACAACCCCGCCAAAGAGGAAATAGACAATCTTCCGCAGGATCAATACCTGGCATTCTACATGCTGTTGGGCACCTGGGAAAGATTGGGCATTCTTGTATACCGCCGCGAGATCGAAATCTCGATGGTGGAAGATGCCTACAGCGGCCCTATTTTGCTTTCATGGAGCAAATTGGAAAATTATGTTTCAGAGATCCGCGCGGCATGGAATCGCGAGTCTGCTTTCGAGTGGTTTCAATGGCTGGCGGAACGGGTACGCGAACGTGACAACAAATTAAAACCGCCGTCCGCCTATCAACTGTATAAAAGCTGGAAACCATAAATGAGCCTGTACTTTTTGCGCGCCTACCCACCATACAATGAGTAGGCGTCAGTTTTTTGAAAAACCGCTAAACACGAAAGGCGCCAAGAGGGACGAATTTATGCTTTTGCGCTTTTTTTTCCTTCGTGACCTTTGTGTACTTTGTGTTTAAAAAAAGATTCACCCAAGATACTGACACCCACCATACAAGTGTGCATGCAAAACATGTCAGGTAATCTGCTCCCTGCGCCGTCCTCGGCGCAGGAATTCCCTCGTCAAACGCCGCCGGAGACGGCGGCTTCAGCGTAAACCGCTGACAACCTTTGCATGCACACCCATACAATCGTAACGATTAAGTTCGCCCTGCCTGTGCTATACTAATTTGGACATTTCCTATCAGGATTGATCCATGACAGAGACCAAACACGGCTATCTCCTACTGGCAGATATCAGCGGCTACACAAGCTACCTCGCGCAGGTGGAGTTGGAACACGCCCACGAGATCCTCACCGATTTGCTGGAAACCATCGTCGAACAATTCAAAACCATTCTCACCATCTCCAAACTCGAAGGCGATGCCGTCTTCGCAATCGTGGATGCAGAGAGAGTCATTCGCCCCGAATCCCTGCTTGAGTTAATCGAAAATACATACATTGCATTTCGCCGCAAACGAGATTCGTCCCAACGCGCCACCACCTGCACCTGCCGCGCCTGCCAAAACATCAACGCTCTTGAACTGAAATTTTTCCTCCACCACGGCGATTACATCGTTCAAAGTATTTCAGGCATCCGCGAACTCGTCGGCTCGGATATCAACCTCATCCACCGCCTGACAAAAAACCACATTACCGAAAACACGGGCTGGAAAGCCTACGCGCTTTTCACGCAGGTAGCAATGGAATGCCTCGATATGCAATTCGAGGGACTCCATCCACAGGATGAAACTTACGAACATATCGGCACGGTTCCCACCTGGACCTTTGACCTGATTCCCCGCCATCAGGCATTGACCTCCGCCCAAAGAGTCACCATCCCACGCGACGAAGCAGATGTGATTACCAGCCACGAAATCAACGCACCCCTCGCCAGCCTGTGGGACTGGATGATGGATGTACAAAACCGAAACAAAACCATGGGCGGCATGGGGCATTGGACGGCCATCTCGCGCGGCAAAGGCAACCGCTCCGGGGTCGGTTCGATCAATCACTGCGCGCACGGCAAAGGCAGTTCACAGGAAACCATACTGGATTGGCGTCCCTTTGAATATGCCACCGTCGAAACAGTGGATGGCCAGGCAATGTTCCGGGAAATGCTGGTGTTTGAACCAATGGATGAAGGCAGGCGCACAAAACTGGAAGTCCGCATCAAAATGCTCAAGCCCAAGCCTGTATTCCTGGCTCGCTTCATGATGAAGATGGAATTCCGCAAGAAAAATCCATACAAAATGTGGTTTGAAATCATCGAAGAACTGCTCACAAAAGCAAACAGCCCCAGCCTTTCGTGATCAACAAACTCGCCTCCCTCCTCAACATCCGCAGCGAAGAGACCAGAACCGCCGCCCTGCTCACTGGCATCATGATTCTGAGTGCGGCAGGGTACAGCCTCGGCGGCACGGGCATCGAGGCGCTGTATTTCGCGCGCTACGGCACAGACCTGCTGCCTTATCTTTACATGGGGCTGGGTATCCTTTCATTAATCACCACCCTGCTAATCACAGGCCTGCTTGGCAGGGTCAAACGCGAGCGGATGTACACGCTCATCCCTTTGACCGCAGCGATATTTCTCGTGGCCGCCTGGGCGCTGCTGTTCAGCGCATCCAAACTTGTTTATCCCGCGTTGTGGCTCGGCAAGGAATCGCTCAACACCATCATCAGCATGATCGCATGGAATACCGCAGGCGCAGTCTGCGATGCGCGGCAGGCGAAAAGGCTGTTCCCGGTTTTCAACGCCGCGCGGATTCTTGGGGCTGTGCTTGGCGGAATCAGCGCCGGCGCACTGGTCAACTTCATCGGAACGCAAAACCTTGTGCTCGTGTGGGCCGCCTGCATGGGAGCGGCGTTTGGGATGACGCGAATGCTGATGGGCGGAAAAAGCAATTTAACCGCAAACAGCCCAAAGCGGCGTTCGGATGCGGCGCGCGTCAAGCGGCGATCCCCATCCTTCATCGAAGAAATGAAAAAAGGCTGGCGCTACGTGCGCGGGTCGGCGCTCATGCGCCGGGCCTCTGCGGCGGCCGTTCTTTTTTCAGTTTTATATTTTTCCATCGCCCTGCCTTTTTCAAGATCTGCCGCCGCGCAATACCCCAACGAAAACGAACTCGCCGCCTTCCTGGGTTTGTTCAACGGCCTGAGCACAGCCGCCGCTTTCGTCACTTCCATATTTTTTGCAAACCGCCTGTATGCCCGCTTCGGCATCATGAACATGGTTTTGGTGTTCCCGCTTATTTATTTGCTGGGCTTCGGCGCGCTCACGTTTTTGAATATTTTTTCCGTCATCGTTGCATTCCGATTCGCGCAAACACTCTGGCTTTCAGGCATCGCAGATGCGGCCTGGCAAACCATGTTCAGCGCGGTGCCGCCCGAAAAGCGAGACCAGGTGAATGCCTTTCTCAACGGCGTGCCGGAACAGGCGGGCGTATTTCTGGCTGGCGGCATTCTGATCGTGGGCGAGCAAAACTTTACCACGCAACAACTTTACATGGTTGGGCTGGCCGCTGCGGCGATCACAAGTTTCATCATCCTGCGCGCATCCTCTGCCTATCGCGGCGCGCTGGTCAATTCACTGCGCGAAGGCCGCCCAACCATTTTCTCCGGGCGCGCAAGCCCATACGATTCAACCTCTCAAACTGTGGCGTTGGAAAACA